>NZ_JBIYDW010000008.1:0-180565 GCF_044909235.1 Dermacoccus sp. GAS27A
TACACCTCGCCGGTCGCCTTCGAGACCGGCTACACCGCTACGCTGCGACCTGCTGCGTAATCACACCCCGTGTCCAAGATCCGGGGGTAGGGCCCGAATGCACCAAGACCGATACGTGGCCCGGCTACCGCGTATACCGACCCGGTATCAAGCCCTGGGCGTGGGGCGAGGTCGAGTAATGGGCCGCCCGCCCAAACATGTCGTGAGCCGGATCATGGCGCTCGTTGTCGAAGACAGCCGGGGGTGCTGGTGCTACGCGCCGCATCGAACGCCGGCCGGCGGGTACCGCCAAGTCCTCGTCAGCGGGAGCGGCCCAAACGCGGTGATCGAGTACGCGCACCGCGTCACGTATCGCCATCTCGCCGGACCAATACCTGCGGGGATGCAGATCGACCACCTCTGCCGGAACCGCACCTGCGTCAATCCGGCCCACCTGGAACCGGTCACCGCGAGCGAGAACCGGCGCAGGGCAATGGCGATCCGAACCGAATGCCCACAGGGTCACCCCTACGACGAAGAGAACACCGGCAGGGACCGGACCCGCCGTTACTGCAAGGAATGCAACCGCACACGAGCACGTGAGCGGTATCGAAACAAAGTCAGGAGAGCAGCATGAGCAACGAACTCGCACCCCAGAACACGCCGTTCGCACCGAACCAGCAGGCGATCGCGCAGTACCTCGGCCTCAACCCGAACGACGCCAAGAGCCACGCCGTCGTCGCCGTCTGCGAACGCTACGAGCTCGACCCCGTCCTCAAGCACGTCATCGTCATCCCCAAGGGCGGCGTCTACATCACCCGAGACGGGCTGCTGCACATCGCGCACCGCTCCGGCCAGCTCGACGGCATCGTCGTCGAGAAGAACCCCATCATCGAAGACGGCGAGTGGGTGTGCACCGTCAGCGTCTACCGCAAGGACATGCGCTTCCCGTTCACGTTCCCAGGCCGCTACCCCGTCAACGGCGGCAACAAGCAGTACGCGCAGGAAATGGCGCTCAAGGCCGCCGAATCCCACGCGCTGCGCCGAGCCTTCGACGTCAACGGCATCCCCTCGATCGACGAGACGAGGGAGGACGGCGGCCCTTCCCGCCACACGGCGACCCGTCAGGCTCCCGCGATCAGCGCCGCCGACTTCGGCATGCCCGACACGACCGGCGCTGAGCCCGCCGTCGACACGGCCACCGGCGAGGTCATCGAGGAGCAGGCATGAGCGCCCGAACGGTCGACGTCGGCGACGGCCACTTCGTCGCGCACCTCGACGAACCGGCGCCGCTGCACCCGGAACGCGCGGCCTGCGACATGGTCACGCACACCCTCGTCACGACAACACCCACGACAGGCACCACCGACTGCGAATGCGGACACGTCAAACTGCGCGGCCTACACACGCACATATACCAGTGCTCCGCCTACGAAGCCTCACGCGGCGGCGAAGTCGGCAGGCGCATCGGGTACGAGCGCAACATCGCCGAGTGGAGCGTCTGCGACTGCCACCCCGACGCGGAGGTGACCGCATGAGCGACTTCGACACGCCCCTGACACGCGCACGCCAGGCGCACCTCAACGCGATCCGCGACGAAATGCACGCCCTCGCCGCCACGGTGCCCAACCCGCCGACGCGCGTGCAGGTCGATGACCTGTGGGCGCACACCCGCCAGCACGCCGACGACGGCGAACAGGCACGCAAGCTCGTGCTGTCCGCGATCCGCCTCGGATGGCGACCGATGGGAGAGCAGGCATGAGCGCCCAGTCTGACGCCACGAACCGCGCCTACCTGCGTCGCGAAGCGCACAAGGCGTGGAAGCTCGGCGACGAGTACATGACCTCGGCGCACCACCTGTACGGCGACGAGCCGGAAGCCGGGAGCTTGTTCGAGATCACCGTACGCACCCGCATCCCACACCCCATGCGCGCCGTCACCGTCTACGCGCACGACCTGCCCGAAGCCCTGCACAAGGCCGCCGCGCTCCCGCTAAGCGTGTGGTGGGACGACGACGAGGAGGGCGAGGCATGACCCGCGACCTCGACACCGAAGGCCTCATGACGTGCTGCCCGTGGCGCGCCTGCCTCATCCGAATCTGCCCGGACAACCCACGAAAGGAGGAGCCATGCCGAGCGACCACGCACGCATCCGCCGCGACATCTGGGCCGACACCGACTGGCGACGCCTGAGCGCCGGCGAGCAGTGGCTCTACCTGCACCTGCTGTCGTCACCGACGCTGAGCCTGTGCGGCGTCGCGGACTGGCGGCCGGCACGCATCGCGAAGATGGCAGCCGGCACGAGCGCCGACGACGTCGTCACGTTCAGCGCAGGCCTCATCGACAAGGAGTTCGTCCTCCCCGACTTCGAGGCCGAAGAGATCGCCATCCGCTCATGGGTGAAGCACGACGGCCTCATGCGTAGCCCGAACGTGGCGAAGGCGCTGCGCTCGGCGTGGGATGGGACGGCGTCGGAGCCGATCCGCGGCCTCATCGTCGGGCAGCTGCGGCGCCTGTACGACAACGACCCGACGCTCGCGGGCTGGGATCACATCGGCGACATGCTCGACAAGGGTTCCCTGACGTTCGCCGAAGCCCTCGCTGAGGTGATGCCAGGATCGCCCATCGAGGGTTCCGAAGATGCTCCGACAACCCTTCGGGAAAGGGTTCCGGAAAGGGTTCCCGAATCCGTCCCGATGGGGTTTGCCGGATCGTCCATCAAGGGTTCCGGAAATCGTGCCTCACTCCTAACTCCTAACTCCTTACTCCTAACTCCTAACTCCATCACTGGGTCACCGTCGTCGGGTACGTCACTAGCGCGTGCGCGAGACGAAGCCGAGATGGGCGGGTGGGAGTCATCGCCATCGTCCGCACCTGCCGGCCGTCGCGACGGTGATGGAAGGGAGGTCAGCGGATGGGGAAGTTGACGCACTCGCAGGCGCAGCACCTCGCCAGGTTTTACGCCGACGTCATGGGCTGGGGGGAGCGCGGCCTCATGAGCGTCCTCGAGCAGTGCGCCACCGACGGCAGCGACCCCAGATCGGTCGCTCTCGCCCTCGCACGCATCAGCCTCGACGACCACATGGACGGACCCGGCATCCTCCCCCAGCACGGCCAGCACTGGCGCGACACGCCCGTCGGGTCACGCCCGGAGAAACCGAAGTGCCTCACCCACGGCCAACCGCACCCGTGCCACGGCTGCCTCGACGATCCGCAGATCAAGCCCCTCGAGGACCCGAAGTCGTGGCGCGCGCAAGTCCGCCTCGAACGCGAACAGGCCGCCGAGAAGCGCCGGCAGATGACCGCCGACCAGGAAGCGCGCCGAGACGCCGCACGACACGAAGCAGCACGCAAGAAAGCCCAACGACTCGACGCAGCCCGCGCCGAACTACACCAAGGAGAGACGAAATGACCACCACCGACCTCAAGCGCGGAGACTTCGCCGAGCACCCTGAGAAGGGGCGCGGGTACGTCCAGAGAGGCGGGGACGGTCGCCTTCGGGTCGCCTACGCGAGCCAGGCGCTTGCCTGGGGATGCGCGACCGACTTCGACCTCACCGGCTGGGAGCGCGTCGAGACCGTCCGCCCCGGACACGTGCAGGTGCGCGTCGACGACCTCGACCAGCAGACGGTATCCGGGTGGTCGCAGTGGACGGTGTACTGCACCGATGACGAAGCACTCGTACGCGTTGGCCGCGCCATGATCGCCAGCCAGGTCCAGCATGGCGACCCATCCCAGCACTGGCCCGCCGAGAGCACGCCGCCCGCCGACGAGCAGCCCGCGAGCACCACGGTCACGCTGCCCTGCCCCGACTGTGGGGAGGCGATCACGCGTGAGGTGCGACCGGTTCGCATGGAATTCAGCCGCACGCCGAAGTGGAGCCTCGAGTTCCTACGCCGCCCAGGGGCAGTTGGCGAACGATCCCATGCCTGCCCGCCCGCGCAGCCAGACGAGCCTCAGGAGTTCGGCGCAAAGGCGACAGTCGCCCAGGCCGACGGGCACATCGAACGCTGGCTTAACATGCACGCCCCGCCCCAGGGCCGCCGCGGATGGCTCACGTGGGACGCGCGCGACACCGCCGGCAGCACGCCAGGGCAGTCGAAGTGGGCCGACTGGAGCGAGATCATCCAGCGCGGCGCCGTAACGCTCGGCTGGGAAACGCTCGGCTGGGACGAGTGAGCGCCAACATACCCGTGAAGCGTCACCCGCGCGATTCTCCCGGCCTCTGACACCGAAAACGTCTCCCAGTACCCCACGACCGAGAAAGGCCCCTCAGATGCGCGTCTACGGAAACTGCGGCACGATGCCGCACACCGGATCACGACCCGTCCCGACCCTCACCGGCATCAAGCACCCGCCCAAGGCGACCGCGCTCGGCGCCGACCTGCTCAAAGACCCCGGCCACATCGACCACATCGGCAAGAAGCGTGGGCCGCGCGCCAAGATCGTGCCGCCGAAAACTTGCCTCCAGTGCGGCGCCGAGTTCAACAAGCCGCCGAACCTCAGCTCCTACAACTGGGGCCGGCGCGAGTTCTGCAGCGTCGCCTGCTCGAACATCTCGAGGAAGGCAGCGCGATGACCGGCGACCCGTTCGCGAACGCGTCGTGCATCGGCGTCGACCCGGAGATCTTCTTCCCCGGCGAATGGCGCGCACCGTCCGCGGCCTATGAAGCACTCGCCATCTGTGGCGGCTGCCCCGTGCGGAAGGCGTGCCTCGACCAGGCCATGCGCGACGAGAAGAACGCCACCAGCCGTCACGGCATCTACGGCGGCACCACCCCGCAGCAGCGCATCATGCTCGCCGCCGGCACATCGCAGCGCCGCATCTGCGAACGCTGCAACATCTCCAAGCCCCTCGACGCCTTCAGGCCCGGCCGACGCGTCTGCACTGAATGCGTGCGCGAACAGGCCCGCGAATACGGGCGCACCACATACCGAAACCGAAAGGCAACAGCATGAGCACCAACAAGATCACCGTCGAAGGACACCTGCCCAAGGACTTCCAGATCCAGTACGGCCAGGACGGCAGGGCGCGACTGAGCATCAGCGTCAGCGACAACAAGAGCCACAAGGACGAGCAGACCGGCCAGTGGGTCGACGACTCGCCGACGATCTGGTTCGACGCAACGATCTGGGGCGCCGAGGCCGAAGCTTTCGCGGAGAAGGCCGTCAAGGGCGCGCGGGTGAGCATCACTGGACGTCTCATCCTGCGCGAGTACACCACCGGCCAGGGTGAGCAGCGCACCGCCCACACGATCGAGTTCCCCGCCGTCCGTATCGACCCGCCCAAGCAGCAGCATGGCTACACGGGCCACCAGCGCGACGACGGCTCATGGACGCCGAACCGTGCGTCGGCGTTCAACTCGGCGACGGGCCGTGGAGGGTTCGGGCAGCAGGGCGGCGATGACCCGTGGGCCGGGCAGGGCGGCACGGCGGGAGCTCCGTTTTGAGCCGCCTACTCGCCATCGACCCCGGCAACACCGAATCCGGGTGGGTTGTCATCGACGCCAACACGTGCCAGCCGCTTGAGTTCGGCAAGAGCAACAACTACGACCTGCTCGAAAAGGTCTGGGGTCGAGCGCACACGCACGACTTCATCGAACTTGACGATCCCGTCTTCATCGAGATGGTCGCTTCGTACGGCATGGCCGTCGGTAAGGACGTGTTCGAGACATGCGTCTGGATCGGGCGCTTCGCTGAGGCATGTGGCCGCGACTCGAATGGTGAAGGGTCGCAGTTCGTGTACCGCCGGCCCGTGAAGTTGCACCACTGCCACTCCGCCAAGGCGAAGGACAGCAACATCCGTCAGGCGCTCGTCGACAGGTTCGCTCCCGGCCAACCCAACTACGGCAAGGGCACCAAGGCTCAGCCCGGATGGTTCTACGGCTTCAACGCCGACATCTGGCAGGCGTACGCACTCGCCGTCTACGCCGCCGACACGCAACTCGCCCCCGAAGGAGAAACGCTGTGACCTGGTTCCCTAGCCACCCCGGCGGAATCATCACCTGCGACGCACCCACATGCGACCGCAAGCGCCGCCACTACTGCCCACCATCTGAACGCGATGCGTGGATTGAGCTCATGGCGGGCACCAGGGTCATCGACTTCTGCCCCGCCCATCGTGATGCGAAGGATTCCTTTCATGGCTGACACCTGGATCTGCCCCGACTGTGGGCGCGACGACCTGACCAGCCCCGACCATGTCTGCACCGAACGCGAGGAGACCCGATGAACCGCACGCCCCTCGCTCACATCCTGCTCCACTACGGAGCTGGTGACGGCGCATTCCTCATCGACGGGTGGAAGGTTCCCGCCTTCATCGAGCGAGAGTTCGACGTGACGACCGACGAGTTCGGCATCGTGCGCTGCACGGTCACGTTCCTGTGCGACGAGGTGACAGTGCTCTCACCGTGGGAGCCGCGTCGCATCGCCGCAGAGATCGTCAAGAAGGAGACCCGATGACGACCTACCCGAAGGCCCAGTTTACGAAGCTAAGCGACGAATACACAGGCGGCGAATGGCCGAGCGGGCGCCGCCAAATCGTTACCCAGATCGACGGTGACCTCGCCGACAAGATCCGTGACCACTACGGAAAGACCGGCATCGTCACCCTCGTCGAGGACGGAGCCGAGGGTGGGCACAGCGAGTACACCATCGAGTGGTACTGGGACTGCGAGCTGCGCATCGGTGACGAAAAGGTCTGGGGCCGAGACGACGAGGTCTGGGGCCGAGACGACGAGGTCTCCGAGATTGACCCGGTCGACGGCTGCGACTACTACATCAACAACTTCATGAAGCTCATCACTGAGATCGTCGAGGAGGCCCGATGACCAGGAAGCTCACGCCCGCCATCGAGACAGCAGGGGAAGCATCATGAAAGTTCAGATCATGCTCAAGAGCGGAGCGTCAATCGAGGTTGACCTCGAAGCTTTCCAGGTCGGACGCTCGCCGATTAGCGGGGAGCTCACGTCGCTCACCTGGACAGGCCAGGAGGGCGGGGTCGGACTGCAGTTCCTCGACATCTCAGAGGTCGCCGCGATCACGTCGCGAGGGGGTGCGTCCGATGAGTGACGACCTCACGCCCGCCCGGCTCGGCGAGATCGTGGCGGCGGCGGAGGAGGCGACGCCGGGTCCGTGGAAGGCCGAGCAGATTCGGGGGTCTTGGGGAGCCTTGTGGACGGCCTACCACCGACGTTGGCTCGGAGATCTCCCATCCTTCGAGGACGCCGAGCACATCGCCATGATGGACCCGGCCGCGACGCTCGCTCTCGTCGCTGAGGTGCGGGAGTTGCGCGCCAAGGTGGAGCGGGTGCGAGGGATCATCGGGCCGCGCGAACTTCTCGACCCCCATCAGGGAGGATGCGAGGGACTGGCCGACGAGATGCTGCTGAGCATCCTCGACGCGTTTGGGGAGGAGGTGTGAGCGCGCCGAAGCCGAGGGTGTCTCGCACGGTCACCTTCATCTGGCAGCCCGGCAAGGCAGCTATGGCTCACCGGTGGACGTGGACGTGCGGGTGTGGGGCGAGCGACCCGTCGCCGTACGGGCTCGTGCTGCACCGCCTTGCGATGGATGGCGCCATCGAGCACTCGCGCACGCACACCGCCGAGCGTGTCGCTGACCGGCTCGACGAGTGGGCAGGAAAGCGCACCGACAGCAGGGCCGGCGGCGCGTACTGGGAGGGCTACCTCGAAGGCGCAGCACTGGCGCAGCGGGACGCCGCAGATTTCATCCGCAAGCACCTCGTCGGGGGTGCGTCATGAAGGCGTCGCCATCCTCTGCGGTTGTGCCGTTGCTCGTCGGGATCGTGATCTTGCTGTGGTTCGTCATCCACGCGATCGCGCAGCCGCCCACACACCCGAAGCCCGGCCCCGAGTGGGTGCACGACCGTGGCTCGCTCTACTGGACGTGCACGTCGGACGGGCACGCGCTCATCAAGGACACCGACACCGGCTCGACGATGCTTGCGCGTGACGACCGCAAGTGCGACTCAGGAGGATGACCGCGAGCGCCCCGCCATCGTGCGGGGCGCTCGTGTTCGTTTCTGTTGAATCCAACACGCGACGGGTAGAATCCAACATGCCCCGCCACCTCACAGAACGGCCCGCCCCCGTGACTGCTGAACCATTGACGCCCGCCCAGATCGCCGGCCGCATGACCGCCGCCCTCGCAACCATCACGTCGCTGTGGGAAGACATGCTCACCCCGGCATCGAGCAGTCGTCACGGCGGCACCGCGCCCATCCTCAGCGACGACGACGAGTCCGACGCCGACACGCCCCGCACCCTGCGCGTCGTCGCTGTGCGCCAGGAAGTGAACTGGCAGGTGCGCGGGTGGTGCCAGGTGCTCATCGAAGACCACGACCTCGACGATCGCACGCCCGACGGCCACGACACGCTCGGGCTGTGCGCCTACCTGCGCAAGCACGTCGACCTCATGTCCACGCACGAAGCCGGACTCGACGCGCTGCAGGAACTCGAGGACTGCGCGCACGCCGTCGAGCACTGCGTCTACGGCTCCCCAGTCCGGCGCCAGGCGCTCGGCCCGTGCCCCGACCCGACATGCGACGGCACCGTCCGCGACAACGCCACCTTCGACGATGTTGGTCGGCGTCTCGCGTCATGCACGCGCTGCCACGTCGAGCGAGCGCAGATGGACTGGGCGGAGAGCATGGGTGTCACCATTCCCGACTCACTCACCAAGCATGAGCTGATCCAGCTCGCGCACGAGGACTACGGCCTCACCCTCACCGAGCATGGCATCACCTGCCTCGTGTCACGCGGCACCCTCACCCCACTCGATGCGAAGAGCAGGCCGCAGCGCTACGGGTACTTCGCGTGCATCGACTACTTGACGGCGAGGCGTGCACGCACGTAACCTCTCGCTGTGGGACATTTGCTGTCCCCAAAAGCGAAACATCTAGGCGCCTCGTCCTTCGGGCAGTGAGCGCAAGATGGAGCCCCGGTGTAGCTACGGCAGCCGGGGCTTTCGCGTACCACCAGCCAAGTCCACGCGCACGCGCCCACCTAGCCACTGGCATCGGACGCAGCGCGTGGCCCACCATCCGGATGCCGCAGCGGATGGCGTGACACACCCCGCGCGCCCTAGGGAATGGCGGGGAGCTGCGGCCACAACGTGAAGAAGGTGAGCGCGTGGCAGACATGATGACGTTCCGGCGCTGCACCGACCCGGACCTGAGCGATGTCCTCGCAGGCCTCGAAGGTCAGACCGTCAACGTCCTCGACTACGACGGCAACTCCATCGGTCAGGCGGTCTTCGGCCAGCGCATCTACTCCGATGCGCCACGCATCAACCTTCACGTCGATCCTGACATGCGAGTGATCGGAGCGTGAGCATGGATGCCACCGATACCGGAAGCATGGCCGCCACCTACGTCTTCGACCGTGACAAGCTGGTCGACTGGACGATCAAGGGCGGCCCGCACACACTGGCATCCGCGCTACGGCTCGATGCCTACCTGCGCGACACGACCAAGCGGGGGCGAGCACGTGTCGAAGCGTGACACCTACCGCGAGCACATCGACTGGGCCGACGTCGAACGTGCGTACGCCGAGCAGCGACACGAGCAGGACATGCGCGACCTCATGATGCCCGAGCGAGGCGTCATCGTGGATGAGTGCAGGTGGGGCAAGCAGTGAAGCGGCCCTGCCTCGACTGCCCGCGCATCGGCGAATGGAAGCGTGGCAGGTGCGACCAGCACGAGCGGGCGAGGGACAAGGCGCGCGGCACGACGACCGAGCGCGGCTACGGCAGCGCGACCGTCACCTCACCGCTCGGCACCGCCACCTACGACGCCACACGCCGCGCCTATGCCCGCCGCATGGCTGCCGGCCGCGCGTACGACTGCTGGCGATGCTCACGACCACTCAAAGGCGCATGGACACTCGGTCACTGCGACATCGACCGAAGCCTCGTACACGGCCCCGAGTGCCCGCCCTGCGACTACGCAACGAACGGACGCACAGGCTGCCCGCACCCGACGCATGCATAACCATGCAGAGGATGGGGCCGCGCCCCCTCCGGCCCGCTGGCGAGTCCACCGCGGGTGAGGCGGCTTCGAGGTGCGGAGGGTTCAAACGTCCGTAACGGCCAGATGGGCCGCATATTCATTCATCTGCCCGGCGCGACGCTGGGCGGTTCGCCGCTGACGCAGCGCGACGCTGCCGGAGGTTCCGATCATGACTCGAGGTGGAGCTCGTAACCGCTCTGGCCCGCAGGCCGACCCGAACTCTGAGCGTAGTGAGCGTCGCGGCTACTCGTTGACGGCGCTGCCGGCTGAGGGTTTCGACGGACCGGTGCCGCCGTGGCCGTTGCCGAGGCGTGAAGTGATCGAGAAGATGCCCGACGGCCCGCAGGTTGACGCTGGTGCGACGGCGCAGGTCGCTGCTCGTGAGGCTGAGCTGTGGGAGTGGGCGTGGTCGACGCCGCAGGCGTGCGCGTGGTCGATGCCGTCTGAGTCGTGGCGGCTGCACACGATCGCGCTGTGGGTGCGCACGTTTGTGCTGTGCGAGTCGTCGCATGCGACGGCCGCCGACAAGGGCAGTCTCCACCGCTTCGCGGATCAGATCGGCATGACGCCGGCCGGGCTCGCTGAGAACGGCTGGAAGATCAAGGTCGATGACCTCGCCGAGCGCGCCGCGCATCGACCTGTTGAGGCTGAGGCTGAGCCGGTGAAGCGTGAGCGGCGCCTGAGGGCGACCTGATGCGCTCGTCGATGGTCGGCGTCGTCGATTTCCCGACGCTCGGCGATCTGATCGACGCGTGGATCACTCGGCATTGCCAGATTCCGGACGGGTGGAAGCGCAAGGAGCCGTTCGTCCAGTACGACTGGCAGTTCTGGTGCACCGCGAACCATTACCGTGTCCGCGGCGATGCGACGTTCGACCCTGCTGATCCGCCGCGAAATCAGGCGTTCACGTACCGGCGCACCGACGTTGTTGCGTCGCAGAAGGTTGGCAAGGGTCCGTGGGCGGCGTGTCTGCTGATCGTGCAGGCGGTCGGCCCGGACCAGTTCTGCGGGTGGGCTCGCGAGGGCGACGTCTACCGATGCGGCGACAACGGCTGCCCGTGCGGCTGGGAGTACGCCTACGAGCCTGGCGAGCCGATGGGTGAGCGTCACCCGTCGCCGCTAATCCAGGCGCTCGCGACGTCGCAGGATCAGGTGGACAACATCTGGCGGCCGCTGACGGCGATGATCCGGTTCTCCGGTTCTCGCCTCGCGCCGCTGCTCGCGCCGCGTGAAGAGTTCATCCGCATCGTTGGCATGAATGAGGATGACCCGGAGCTCGACCGCATCGACGCGGTCACCTCAAGCGCGCAGTCTCGCCTCGGTAACCCGATCAGCGGGTACGTGCAAGACGAGACGGGCACGCACACTGACGGAAACGGCATGGCGAGCGTCGATTCGGCGCAGCGTCGTGGCGCGGCCGGCATGGGTGGGCGTGGCTTCACCACGACGAACGCGTGGGACCCGTCGCAGAACTCGGTGGCGCAGCGTGACTACGAGGCGAACATGCCGGACGTCTTCACGTTCTACGCGCCGCCGCCGGCGAAGCTCGACTTCTACAAGGAGGACGAGCGGCGCCTGATCCTTGAGCACAACTACTCGGGGTCACCGCATGTGTCGGTCGACTCGATCGAGGCGGAGTGCGCGGACATGATCGCGAAGGGCGACGGCGCGAAGGCTGAGCGATTCTTCGGATCGCGTCTGGTCGAGGTGAAGGGCGCTTGGATGCCGTCGGACGCGTGGGAAGGTGCGTGGGCTGGTGCAGTGGCTACCGGAGCCGCCTGAGGGTACGCGCATCTGTGCCGGGTTCGACGGGTCGGCTACGGGCGACTGGACGTGCATTCGCGCCGAGACGATCGACGGGATGCTGTTCACGCCACGATGGCCGAACACGCCGACGAATGGCATGACGTGGAACCCGGAGGACACCGGCGGGCGCATCGTCAAGGCGGACGTCACCGAAGCTGTCCACGAGCTGTTCCGCCGCTTCGACGTGGAACGCATGTACTGCGACCCGCCACTGTGGGAGTCGGAGATCATCGACTGGGCCAACGAGCACGGCGATGAGCGCGTCCTGAAGTGGGCGACATACCGTCCCCTGCCGATCCACGAGGCGCTCGAGCAGTTCCGCGCCGACGTCGGCAGCGGCCGCCTCACGCACGATGGCTGTCCGGTGACGACGCAGCACATCGAGAACATCCGCATGCAGCACCGCAATTCGGGGCGTTACGTCGCCGCGAAACCTGACGCGGCACGCAAGATCGACGCCGGTATCACCGCCGTCCTGGCACACAAGGCAGCATCCGACGCGCGCGCCGCGGGCTGGTCGGACGAGCCAGAAGAGCACTTCACCTTCGGGTGGTGAGAGGAGGCGGGCCATGCCGACGATCCTGCAGTGGGTCCGCCTGCTCGAGGAGAAGATTCAGCAGCAGACGTGGTACGCGGCGCCGTACGAGCGTCGCTACCGCAACGAGCACGTCCTGCCGTTCATTGAGCGCGAGTTCCGCGAGGTGTACGGCTCGAAGGTCGACGCGCTCGGCTCTGAGCTGCAGCCGCCCCGTGTGGGCATGGCCGGCATCGGCGTCGACGCGCTCGTGGAGCGCATGACCGTGCTCGGCGCCGACTCTGAGGACGCCGCTGCGGCGAAGCGCGTCGACTACGCCTTCAAGGGAAACGACCTCGACGTGATGCAGCGCGAGGCTGTCCGTGAGGCGCTTGTGAAGCGGGTCAGCTTCGCGCAGATCGACCGCAGTGCTGACGGTCGCGCTGTCGTCGGCATCGAGGCGGCCGAGCAGATGGCCGTACACCGCATGCAGCACCCGCCGTACGACGTCGACGCCGCACTCAAGGTCAGCGTGAACGAGTGGACGGGGCAGCGCACTGCGCGCCTGTGGCTGATCGGCCGCACCGTCGACCTCCTCGAGGCCGACATGGCGCAGCACGACCCGGAGGGCTCCAACATCGTGAGCCGCTGGGCGGTCGTCGCCGATGTACCCTCGCGCCTGCCGGTCGTCCCGGTCGTCGAGTTTGCGCACAAGGCGCGCCTGCTCGCCGACCCGACGAGCGAGATCGAGCCCATCGCGTCCCTGTGCGACATCGTCGACCTCATCGAGGGCCTCATGGTCTTCGCAGGGCACTTCGGCGCCGTCCCGATCCGCTTCGGCAAGGGCATCGAGCTGCCGAAGGACAAGGACGGAAAGCCGATCCTCGATAAGGACGGCCGCCCCATGCTTGGGTTCAACCCGCGCGCCGATCACGTATGGATCACGACGAGCAAGGACGCCGAGTTCGGGCAGCTCACCCCGGCGGGCCTGACGAGCTTCGTCGAGTGGTCCGACCATGCGGTGAGCCAGATCCGCTCAATCACCAAGGTCGCTTCGTCGTACTACCGGCTCGACCTCAAGTCGCACATGTCGGCGGAACTGCTCAAGGTGGATGAGGCGCCGATGGTGCGTCGCGTCAAGAGCATGGGCCAGTACGGCAGCTTTGGTGTCGCGTGGCGCAAGCTCATGCAGATCATCCTCATGATCGAGGACCCTGCGTCGACGGCGCTCGTGCAGCCGCGCTGGGGTGACCCGGAGACGCGCATCGAGTCTGCGGCCGCTGATGGCGTGCAGAAGCTCGTCGCGTCCGGGATGGGCGTGCAGACGGCGGCGAAGAAGCTACTCGGATGGTCTGAGGCTGAGGTCTCGGCGGCCGTTGCGGAGTACGACGCGGCCGAGGCGCGCAAGGTGGAGCGTGACGCGCTCGCCAACGACCCGGTCGTGTCGGCGCTGACGAAGCAGACATCCGATGGTGCAGCTTCAGTCGGCGCTTGAGCACTACCGGCGTCAGCGCAGGATCGCGACGCTCGGCCTGATCGGCGCTCGACGTGAGCAGCAGCGCGGCAACCTCAAGCGGGCACTTGCGCTCGTCACGTTTGCGCAGCTGCAGGCCGCGCAGGATGCGGTCACGGCGTCGCAGGACATGCTTGACGAGCAGGGTGTGCGCGCCCCGGCCATCGCCGCCGTGGATGCTGCGGCGCTCGCCGGTGTCGCGTCGGATGGCCGTGACTTGCTCGGTCTGCTCCAGGCTGTCAGCCGCCCCGAGGCGCCGGCGGGAAGCTTCGATCGTGCAGTGTTGACGCAGATCAGCGACGCGGGGCGCGCAGGCGGTGCGGTGAGCATCGCGGCCCGCCCGAAGGTGACTGGGTACGTGCGCATGCTCGTGCCGCCGTCGTGCTCGCGCTGCGCGATCCTCGCGGGCAAGGAGTACCGCTGGAACCAGGGGTTCCAGCGCCACCCGCACTGCTTCCCCGCCGGGGTTGTCGTCTCTGGTCCTGCGTCAGAGAAGGCCACGCGGCGGTGGTACGAGGGGGAACTCGTTGTCCTCACGACCGCAAGCGGTCAAGAGCTCCCCGTTACCGGCAATCACCCGATACTGACTCGTCGCGGGTGGGTTCCGGCGAACCTCATCGAAGAAGGCGACGAGGTAGTCCGCAGCACCCGGCCCGAGGGCGCTACGCCCCTCGTAGTTCCAGACCATGACCAGGTGCCAACCCGCATCGAGGATGTCTGGCGTTCGCTGGGCATGCTTGGCCTTGAAGCTGTGGAATCCTCCCCCGAGGACTTCCATGGCGACGGGCAGGACGGCCAGGTCGACGTTGCTGGTGCCGATGGCGCGCTGGTGGGTGACGTGCTCGCCACGTTCGTTCAGCAGGCGGGCCAGGAGGGCCTCGCCGTCGCTCTGCGGTCCGCCGCTGGCCTCGTTGGTGAGAGCTCGTCGGAGCAGCTCGATGTGCGGGACCTTGCGCTGACGGGCAGCCTTGTGGGCCGCAGCAGCCTGGGCTCTGCGCTCGTCTTCGGTCATCTGCGCGGCTCGCACGAATCCCGCTTCGCTCGTGCCACGCACATGCACTCCAGCGGCCTCAAGGCGGCGCCGGATGGCCTGTCGAGAGATGCCGTACTGGCGCGACAGGGCGTATTCGCTGGCGCCGGACTCGTACTGCCTCACGATCGCGCCATCCGGAACGGTGATTCGGTCTCGAGGTGGGATGCCCCGGCGGGACCGTTCATGAGCCAGAGTGTTGTGGGCTACGCCAGTCGCGGCTCTGATCTCCTGAACCGGCTTTCCGGCCAAGTAGAGCTCGATAGCGTGGTCCATCGTGTGCGTCGGGATTTTGCGGGCCATGTCTACTCGCTAACGTCGTCGGAAGGTTGGCACGTTGCCAACAGTCTCATTGTATCAAACTGCGACTGCCGACACATCCCAACAACGGAGCGGACTGCCGGGCACCTGACGACCGACCCTCGCGCCTACTTCGACTCGCTCGACGCGGCGCAGCAGGAGCGGATCTTCACGAAGGCGGGCGCACAGTCCATCCGTGACGGCGCGGACATGGCGCAGGTCGTGAACGCCAGGCGCGGCATGACGACAGCGCAGGTCGGCAGTGAGCGCGTGCTTGCGACAAGAGCGGGTGCGACGCGCGGCCGCGTCCGGTTGATGCCGGAGACGATCATGCAGATCGCCGGGAGTGACCGGACCGAGGCGATCCGCCTACTACGCCTGCACGGTTACCTGCGCGACTGAGCGCACTCATTCTTCCCGGCGTCGCGACGGCGTACGGGCTACTTCACCGAGAGCGATTCGAGGAACACGATGACGAACGACCACAGCAACGAGCAGCAGCCCGTCGAGAAGCCCGAAGGCGTCAGCGACGCCGAGTGGGACGCGCTCGGCGACCCCGGCAAGCAGGCCCTCGTCCGTGAGAGGCAGGCCCGCGCCGACCTCGAGGCGCAGCTCGCCGAGGCGCGCAAGCCGAAGCCGTCCCCCCCGGCCCAGAAGACGGGCGAGGAGAAGGGTGAGGCCGCCAAGGATGCATCGAAGGGCGATGACCTCGAGGCGCGCATCGCTGCCGCTGTGCAGGCCGCGCTCGCGCCCGTGCAGGAGAGCCAGCAGCAGTGGCAGGCCGAGCAGCTCGCCGCCCGCGTGCGCGAGAGCGTCACGACGACCGCAGCGGCTCGCTTCCACGATGTCAGCGACGTCATGCCGCACCTTGATCTGACGCAGCTCACCGATGGCTCGGGTGCGCCCGACCAGTCGAAGATCGTGGCCGAGCTCGAGCGCGTCGCGGCGGACAAGCCGCACCTCGTCAAGCCTGCGTATGCGCCGCGCACCCCGATGCCAGGCGCCCCGTTCGGTGGCGGAGCATCCGCCCCGTCCATCGACGAGCGCGTGAAGGAATCCCTCGCGCGCATGCAGACCGCAGCCGGCGTCCACAAGGGCGCGGCTGCCTGACCTTCCACGGTGCTGAGGCGCGAAGCCGCACACCGCCCCCTCCAGGACACCTCAACCAAAGGAGAAAGCAGTGTCCAACTTCGCGCCCACGCGCACCGAGTACAACGAGAGCGATCGCCGCTGGGCTCGCAACTTCCTCGCGCTCGACACCAACGGTGTCACGCTCGACGGGAGCAAGTTCCCTGCGGGCACCGTCGTCCCGTCCGGCACGCACATCGGCAAGGCGGATGCGTCGACGAAGCTGAGCGGCCCCCGCGACGCGGGCAAGCCGTCCGCCGGCATTCTCGTCAACGACTTCAAGGTCACGCCGGGCAAGCACCTCGTCGCGGTCGCCACTGGTGGCGGCCCCGTCGACCGTCGCTACCTGCCCGCCGGCCACGACGTCGCCGCCGAGCAGTCGCTGACCGCCATCAACTTCATCAACTGAGAGGAGGGAACACATCATGCAGATGATCGATCTCGTTCCCGACCTGCGGCCCACGATCCTGGCCGCCCGCGAGCTGCGCGATGCGCGCAACTCGCTCGCCACGTTCCTTCCGAACACGGCCGTCGACGCCGTCAGCTACCGCCTCGGTCGCCGCAAGCGTCTCGACCAGGCTGTCCCGGTGCGCGCCATCGACGCGCCCGCGACGCCGATCCGGCGCCCCGGCATCGTCGAGGTCAAGGGCGACCTGCCCGCGATCACGCCGATCATCGACCTGTCCGAGCAGGACCTCACCAACGAGATGGTCATGGCGAAGCAGCTCGCCGGCATCCCCGTCGACTGGCAGCCCACCGTCGACGCCGCCGCCGGTCAGGCTGCGCTCGCCATCGACAACACGCTCGAGCTGATGCGCGGTCAGCTCCTGTCGACCGGCAAGGTGTCCCTGCAGGCCGAGGACGGTGTCGTCCACGAGGTCGACTTCGGCGTCTCGGCGAAGCAGAACATCACGGCCGCGTCGGCGTGGACGCCCGCGGATGCGCTCGACAACCTGTTCGCCGCCGGCAACACGCACGGCGAGGAGGCTGGCATCGACGCCGGCGCGATCCTCACGACGCGCAAGGTGCGTGCGGTTCTCCTCGCGGGTATCGCCGCGAAGTACCCGCAGGCGCCGGTCGGTCAGGCTGCGCTGTCGGCGTGGCTCGCGGACAACGGGCTGCCGGACATCATCACGTACGACCGCGTCCTGTCGAACGTCGACGGCACGCGTTCGCGTGTGCTGCCCGAGGGCACCGTCGTGTTCCTGCCGTCGGCGACTGACCCGGTCGGTCAGACGCAGCTCGGCATCACGCAGGAGGCCGTGCAGCAGACGCAGCGCGTTCAGCCGAACGGCGCGACGGCGCTGACGTCGGACATCGCGAAGGGCATCACGATCATCACGCTCGGCAGCGACAACCCGGTTCGTCGCTCCGTGAAGGGCGCGGCGCTCGGCATGCCGGTTCTCGACGACCCGACGCAGCTCACGATCGTGCGCGGCGTCCTGGGCGCCTGATGGGTGCGCGGCTGATCGAGACCGTGCTCGCCGACGGTGTCGTCTACCCGGTCGGTACGGAGCGCACCTCGGAGCTGGGCGAGAAGATCCCTGCCCGATTCTGGGATGCGCCCGAGCCGGAAGCAAAGCCGGCGTCGCGCAAGGCGAAGAGCGAGTGAGTGAGGGGGCGTCGTTATGGCTGACGTGATCGAGCAGATCAAGACGGAGCTGGGCGGCGCCTCCGCGCTCACCGACGCGCAGCTCGATCTGTGGGTGTCGGACGCGCAACGGCTCATCCAGCGTCGCATCGACAAGCTCGGGGTGACGCTGGCGCCCGATGATCTCGCGGCGCTCACGCGCCTTGCTGTCGTTGCGCACGCTCGCAACCCGAGCGGCGCGGCGCAGTACGACGTGGCCCTCGACGATGCTCGCGTGTCTCGGCGCGTGAGCGAGTCAGCGGGGCGCGTCGCCATCGACGATGACCTGTGGGGCATGTTCGGGCTCGACGAGCCTGACCTCTCCGGCGGGTGGTCGGGCAGCATCCCGTACGCAGGGAGCTGGCGATGAGCGACCTCGGCTGGGTCGCGGGTGACGTCGCGGCCGGCGTTTCCGACCTGCGCGCACTGTCCGAGTCCCTCATGGTCGATGAGTGCCGCGTCGAGGTGCCTGGCGGTGTCGTGACGGACCCGGACACGTTGCAGGACGTCGTGTCGTGGCGTGTGTTGTACGAGGGTCGGTGTCGCCTGCAGCGTGTGAATGTGCAGGCGTCTGAGGTTGAGGCGGCTGCTGCGTTCGCGGGTAAGACGCCGACGGATTTGCGGTTGCCGCTGAGTGCGCCTGAGTTGCCGAATGGGGTGCGTGTGACGGTGACTCGGCATGCGCGTCTTGTTGGTCGTCAGATGACGGTGAAGGGTCGCAGCTTCCAGACCTTTGAGCGTGATGCTCGGTATGCGTGCGAGGGGGTGGATTGGTGACGACTTTGCCTGAGCTTGCGGCGGCGCTTGGTCGTGTGTCGACGGTGCGCGCTGTGGTGCCGGTTGTGCAGGCGTCGAAGGTGGCGGCGACGAATGTCCTGAAGCAGCAGGCGTCCGGGCATCGTCATGCGGGGGGCTTGCCTGGCGCGATGAAGGGCGAGTCCATTCTCGGCGGTCTCGGTTATGAGTCCGGACCGGAGGCGCGTGGTGTCGGCAAGCTCGAGAACCTGTACTACTTCGGCAGCTCGCGGATGGCGCCGCAGATCCCTGATCCGGTTATCGCGTTGCAGGCTGAGGCTCCCGTGGTGGAGCGCAAGATCGCGGACGCGGTGTGCGCTGAGATCGTGAGGCGGCTGTGAGGCCGGCGCTTCCTGACTCGCATGCGCAGGCGCTTCTTGCCGCGGTGAAGGCTGCTGTCGGTGGCGTCGTGGCGTATCTCGATGAGGTGCCGGATGATCCGCCGTACCCGTACGTCGTGGTCGAGTCTGATTCGGCGCAGTCGTCGCCGGAGTCCGTGGGCGACGTCAACGAGCTCGGCACGTTCCATCCGCGCATTCTCGTCGCCGCGTTGTCGCCGGCGAAGGTGCGGCAGGTGCGCGATCGTCTCGAGGCGCTGTATGACACGGCGACGCCGCTCGTCGGCGGGCGCCTCGTCGAGGTGGAGAAGCTCGTCGCCGGCAACATCGCGCGCGACCCCGACCTTGCGCGGCCCGTGTGGTGGTGCCGCGATCAGCTCGAGGTGCGCTCGTACGCCGCCTGACCCGACCGAACAACGAACAGAGGGCCGTCCCGATGGGGCGGCCTTTCGCATTCCCAAGAAAGGCCCGACATGGCTGATCTCGACGGATTCGTGGACGCGTACGACGCCGCCAACCACGGCAAGAAGGTGCGCGTCCCCGAGCACTTCCTGGGCGATGACTCGCCCTTCCCGAACCTGCGCGCGACGCCCCTGTCGCGTGGCAAGAAGTCCCCGGACGCCGGGGCAACAACCGACTCTGAGGAGAAGAAGTAATGCCCCTGGCTCTGGCGGCCGGCACGACGAAGCTGGCCCTTTTCTCGTCCATCCCCGGCGCGACCGATGCGGAGCGTAAGGCTCTGCCGGTGGCCACCTTCACGGGCACGGGTGTCATCGACGCTGCGTGCCGGATCGCGAAGTCTGACTTCAAGCTCGGCGCGAAGGAGGACAAGACGGTCACCGACCCGGCACTGTGCGATCAGGTCGAGTCCGAGGTGCCGACGTTCGCGCAGTACGAGGGCAGCATCACGCCGTTCCGCTACTTCAAGGACGGCAAGCCGGAAGCATCGACGGCCCCTGGCGGTGAGATCGGTGACGCGGTGTACCAGGCGCTGAAGACGATGGGCACGCGCCTGTGGATCGCTCGTCGCGACACGTCGAAGAAGTCGACCGAGGCGTGGGCGCAGGGTGACGAGTACGAGCTGTTCGAGGTCGTCACTGGCTCCCCGCAGCAGGTCGAGGGTGAGGGCTACATCAAGCGTCCGATCACGCTGTACGTGCAGCGCGCCTGGACGGGTGTCGTCGCGGCCTGACCGCTCCCCCATTCACCCCGCCCGCGACCACCTCTGCCGGTCGCGGGCGGGGCTTCCACACCCTTAAGGCGGAGGGGTCTCTAGCAGAGGAGAGATGGACATGAGCAAGAAGCAGAGCGCGAAGACGGACGATTTCAAGCTGCCTGAGTGGCTCGCCGACGACGAGTACGGCTCGGAGACGTTCGAGGTTTTCACGCACCCGAAGACGAAGCAGTACTTGCAGGCTCGTGCCGCGCATGATGTGGCGCGCGACGAGTTCGACAAGCTGGAGGCGGAGCTGCTCGCGCCTGTCGATGAGGAGCTCGCGCCGGACGTCGCGGTCGGGGACATCGACCCGCGTCAGGAGCGCCTCGAGGCGCTCGCGGTCGAGATCGGCGAGGCTGTGGCGAAGGTCAACGAACTCGCGCCGGCGGTGCGTGAGACGGCGCACGAGATCGTCGTCGTGGACAAGCTGACGCTTGACGAGCTCAGCGAACTCGGCAACCTCGAGTCCGAGGGGCCGTTCATGGAGCTGCTCGCGCAGGTCGCGACGATCGACGGGGACGAGCTGCCTGCCGAGGGGTGGCGCAAGCTGGCGCGCAAGTGTGGCGTCGGGCAGTGGGCGAGCCTGCAGCATGACGTCCTGGATTACCTGGGTACGCCGGGGGTGACGCCGGATTTCTCGCCGCTCACCTCGCCGACCATCCGCGAGTAGTCGATTACGTCGAGGCGGCGCGCTCGTGGGGTGTGCCGCCGTCGACGCTGATCGGCACGGGCCAGGGTGAGTGGACGGACAAGGATCGTCTGATTGCGGTGGCGCTGCATCTGCATGAGCGGTCGCTGTGCTCGGGGTGTTCGGGGCCGCTTGCTGAGTGGGATACCGAGCAGGACTACGTGCCGCAGGAGCACACGTGCCCGAAGTGTGCGGCGCAGGAGAAGTACCGCGCCGAGCATGACCATCCTGAGCCGGGCGTGAAGGTTGCGTTCGTGAAGGAGAGTCCGGAGCCGGACGTCGACGACGAGTTCGCGCCGGTCTTCGAGTGACTACCGGCCGATGCGCTGGTCGCGTTTCGCGTGGCCCCACCACAGGGCGCCGCACGCGACGGCGATGACAGCGCAGATGAGCGCGCTGATCGGTGCTGGCCGGCTCGCGTTCTGCGCGGCGAGCAGCAGGAAAACGGCGGTCAGGGCGGCGAACGCGTCGCGCGACTTCAGCATGACCCAAACCTAACTGAACAGGAGGCCGCTGTGGCGATTCAGCGTTCCGTGGTGATCCGTCTCGTCGCTGACGTGCGTGGCATGTCGGCGGGTATGGATGAGGCTGAGCGGTCGGTGACGCGTCTGGATCGTCGTGTGGCGGCGATGACGCGTGCGGTGCGGGCTGCTGCGGCTGAGTCGGCGCAGGCGTCGCAGCGTGTTGCGGCGGCGAGGCGTGTTGAGGCGTCGATGACGGAGCGTGCGGCTGCGGCTGAGCAGCGGGCGACGTCGGTGCGTGCGGCTGCGTCTGCGGCTGCGACGCGTGTCGGTGAGGCTGAGGCGCGCCTGGCGGATGTGCGTGCGGCGGGGACCGCTGAGATGGCGTCGCGGGTCACGGCTGCTGAGGAGCGCGTGACGAGCGTGCGCCGACAGGCGGAGGCTGCCGCTTCTCGTGTCGGGCAGGCTGAGGCTCGCCTGGCGGAGCTGCGTGCTGGCGGCGCTAACGTGTCGGCTGCTGAACTGAGTGCGGCCGAGCGTCGCGTGGAGCAGGCGCGCGCCACGGCTGCTGCTGCGGCTGATCGGGTGGGCATTGCCGAATCGCGCCTAGCCGAGCTGCGTGCCGCTTCCGGCGCATCTGCCGCCGAAGTCGCTGCGGCTGAACGTCGAGTCGAGGCTGCGCGCGCACGTCACGAGGCGGTGACGAATGCGGCGGCGTCGGCTGAGCAGCGGTTGACGGCGGCGCAGGAGATGCAGGCTCGTGCGGCGGCGCAGGTGACGGCTGCTGAGGAGCGCGCGACGGCTGCGACGAACGCTCACGCGGCGGCGGCTCAGCGCAGCATCGCGCGTACGCAGGCGTGGAATGCGGCGGCCGGGAAGATGGCGATGGTCGGCGGCACGATCGGCCTCGGTCTCGGTCTTGCAGTCAAGCAGTTCATGGATTTCGACGAGGCCATGTCAGGTGTGCGCGCGAACTTGTCGGGCACGCCCGCTGAGATGGATGCCGTGCAGAACGCGGTGCGCCAGGCGGGCGCCGCGTCCGTTTTCTCGGCGACAGAGGCCGCGAACGCTGCGGAGGAGCTCGCGAAGGCAGGCTTGAAGGCGGCGGACATCACTGGTGGCGCGCTCACAGGTTCTATGGATCTCGCGGCGGCCGGTGGCGTGGGTCTTGCTCGCGCCGCTGAGGTCGCTGCGACCGCGATGGCGCAGTTCCACCTGAAGGGTCAGGACGTCGCGCACATCGCTGACGTCATGGCTGCCGGTGCGCTTGCCTCGACTGCATCCATCGACTCGCTCGCGCAGGGTATGGCCCAGGGCGGTGGCATGGCTGCGTCGCTCGGCATGAGCCTCGAGCAGACCGTCGGAGCCCTGAGCCTCTTCGACCAGAACGCGCTCAAGGGCAGCGACGGCGGTACGTCGCTGAAGACGATGCTGATGTCGCTGACGCCCAACTCAGAAGCCGCTGCGACGGCGATGGAGGACATCGGCCTGCAAGCGTTCGACGCGAACGGCAAGTTCGTGGGCCTCACGTCTGTCGCCGAACAGCTCAAGAATGGCATGAAGGACATGGGCGAAGAGCAGCGTCTCGCCGCCCTCAAGACCATCTTCGGTGCCGACGCAGCCCGCGCCGCGAACGTCCTCTACCAGGAGGGCGCCGCTGGGCTGCAGGACTACATCAACAAGGTGTCGGAGTCTGGTGTGGCGGCGCAGGTCGCTGCCGCGAAGCTCAACAACGCGAAGGGTGACCTCGAGAAGCTGAAGGGCGACTTCGAGAATGTCCTCATCGGAGCGGGTGAGGGCGCGAACGGCCCGATCCGTGGCCTGATCCAGAACGTCGACAAGCTGGTGTCTGCCTTCGGCGAGCTTCCCTCTGGCGTGCAGTCGGGCGTTGTGCAGATCGCGGCGTTCGGGTCGGCGGGTCTTCTTGCGGCGGCTGGTGTCATCAAGATGGTGAACGCGATCCGGTCGATTCGTTCCGGCGTCATGACGGCGGCCGGCGCGCTGCGTGACGGCGTTGGCGCTTTCACGAGCTGGGTGCGTGCGGGCGACTCGTCGGGCACGATGCTCGCGGGTCTGCGTGGCCGCGCAACGCAGGCAGCTAGCGCGATCCGCAACATGGGCGTCGTCGGAAAGGTGGGCCTGGGTCTACTCGCTGCGGGTCTCATCGCAGCGGGTGTCGCAGCGGCGACAGCTGGCCCGCAGATCGACAACTTCGGCCGCTCTGGCGCCGACCTTGGACGCGATTTGCGGACTGCTGCGGACGGCGGCAAGAACTTCGACAGCATCTTCTCGAACATGTCGCTCGCGGCTGCACGAGACCAGTCGCTCTCGCTGTCTGAGGCGACGAAGCTCCTTGGCGGCAATTACGACAAGGTTGACGACAAGGCCGACAAGTTCTTCACCGGCATGCTCAAGGGCGTGGGCGCCGCGAGCGGTGCAGCCAACTCGCTCGAAGCCGTCAAGGGCCGCTTCAAGGGTGTCGGCGATGAGCTTGCGTCGCTGGTGCAGGGTGGCCGTGCCGACGAGGCTGCACGTCAATTCTCAGCCCTGGCGCAAGCGATGGCTAAGAATGACACGGGCCCAGGCTGGGACAAGTCGACCTCTGCCGCAGATCGTTACAAGGCCGCTACGAAGGCCCTCATGGGTGCGATGCCCGGCTATTCGGACGCCCTGGCCCGCGCCTCCACCGAGCAGAAGAAGAACGCGGACGCGACAAACGCGGCGGCGCTCTCCGCGGTCAAGGCCGGCAACGCGAACGATCAGCAGAAGAAGTCTGTCGACGACCTCGCTGACTCGTACAAGAACCTGAACAACCTGCTGTTGCAGCAGCGAGCCGACGCGCGCGGCTATCAGGCGGCGTTGGATGCGGCGACCGATGCGCTCAAGGAGAATGGGCGCACTCTCGACATCACGACCGAGAAGGGCCGCAATAACCAGGAGGCCCTCGACTCGATCGCGTCGTCTGCGGGCGAGTGGGCAGCGAGCGTGCTCAAGTCGACCGGCGACCAGCAGCGCGCCAACTCGATCCTGCAGGACGGGCGCCAGCAATACACCGACATGGCGATGGCGATGGGGAGGGGCCGCGAGGAGGCGACGAAGCTCGCCAACGAGATGGTCAAGATCGACGGGGTCAACACCGTCGATGTGAAGGTCGACGGCGTAGAGGCGGCTATCTACGGCGTCAACGCGCTTGGCGAGCAGGTCATCCGCCTCAAGGGCACGAGCCTAGAGATTCCCGCGTCCGTCGAGAACGGACCGCAGGTGCTGCAGATGATGGCCGCGATCAAGGATCTTCGCCTGTCCGAGGACGGCAAGACCATGACGGTCACGGCCGAGGCAATGAAGGTGCCTGAGACAAAGGCTGCAATCGAGTCGGTTCCTGGCATCGTGCACAACAAGGATGGCTCGGTCACGGTCGATGTGAAGGAGCTCGGCGCCGACGTCGCGAACAGGGCGATCGGCGAGTTGTCGACCGTCGCGCGGATGGCGAATGGGCAGATCGTGCACATCCCGGCCGGCACGAATGCTCCTGCCATCAAGTCGCTCATCGAAGGGCTCGGCGCGAAGTCGGTCGAGGTCAACGGCACGCAGGTGAAGATCAACACGAGCGCGCCGCTCGCGAACGCTGACCGCGAGAAGATCAACAAGCTCAAGGGCGCCGCGGTCAGCGCCAACGGCACGATGGTCACCATCGACTCGAAGGCGATCACCGGCCCAGCGCTCGCTGACTTGAACCGGCTAATGTCGGCGGCGCAGAACAAGACGGTATGGATCACGACGTACACGCAGACGATCCCGGTCGGCATCCGTAACCCGAATGCGGCCTCGAATGCTGCAAGTGGCGGCGTGACCGGCCTCCCGATGCGTGGCGGCGCGACAGGTGGCGCGATCAGTGACCTGTCGAGCCTGCCACGTTTCGCTTCCGGTGGCTATCTCGGGCGGATCAACGGCAAGCCGTACGGCTGGCAGGACGGTCGCGATGGTGGCCGTGTGCGCGGCCCTGGAACGGCGACGT
The DNA here is from genome assembly GCF_044909235.1 of Dermacoccus sp. GAS27A. Taxonomy (NCBI): domain Bacteria; kingdom Bacillati; phylum Actinomycetota; class Actinomycetes; order Micrococcales; family Dermacoccaceae; genus Dermacoccus; species Dermacoccus sp. GAS27A. The sequence goes on from NZ_JBIYDW010000008.1 coordinate 25,441, forward strand.
CGGACCAGGTTGTCACGATGACTTCGCGCGGCCTGGTGCGCACCGCGAATGATGAGCACATCATCGCTGGTGACGAGGTCGCCGGCTTTGGTGGGCACGCAGGCATCTACCGCATGCGACAGATGGCGAAGGCCGGCGTCTTGCGCCGGTTCGCGTCTGGCGGGTCGGTCGACGATGACTGGACGCCTGACATGTCGGGCATCATGGCGTACGCGGCGTCGCTGAAGGTTGACCCGAGCGCGCTCACTGACCAGCGTAAGAAGGTCGCTGACCAGAGCACGGCGCTGAACAAGGCGATCCGCGATCTGCGTGCGGCTCAGGCTGGTGTGCGTGGCAAGTCGGGTGCGGCGCGCGTGAAGGCTGAGAACGCGGTTGCGACGGCGATTGAGCGTCAGGCGAAGGCGCAGCGTGACCTGAACGACGGCAAGGCGAAGCTGAACCAGATGTCGGCGGGCGCGAAGGCGGACACGACGACGCGGTTCATGATGGGCACGACGTCGCAGAACGCCCTGAGCAAGCGGTTCCTCGACAACATCGAGCGCATCCGCAAGCGTGGCTTCCCGCGCCTCGCACGCTCACTGCTCGAGCAGGGCGACAGTGACGCGCAGGCCATCGCGCAAACACTCTCGGGCGGCTCCCTGTCGCAGCTCAAGTCCGCGCAGGCGGGCCTCGACACGTCGGACAAGCTCGCCGACCGCAAGGCGCAGATGCTCGACGACCTCAAGGGCGTCACCAGTGGTGGTCTCGCCGAGTCGGCGCAGGCACAAGCGAACGCGCAGTTGATCGCGATGCAGGCCGCGAATCAGCGGATCGCGTGGGCGTCAGGGCCGACGACGGCGCGCCTCGAAGCTCGCTTGGATGTGCTCGCCGACGCGATCCGGTCGCAGCCGGCACCGATCGTGCAGGCGTCGCCGGTGAAGGTCATCACACAACTCGATAGTCGTCCCATCGCCGAATCGACGTTTGGTCATGGTGCGCGCGAAGCACAGTGGGGCTCTGTCCTGCCTGGCGCTGAAGGAGGATGGTGACTCGTGGACCTCATTCCCGAGGACGCACACAAGCTGTTCGGAAATGGCCGGTATGACAGTTTCCCGCTGATCGCGTCGCGCGGCGATATTGTGCTCGCGGTGTGGCGCTCAGCGACGAAACACGACATCGACCATGACAGCTTCTTGCGGGGCGCCATGAGCACCGATGGTGGGCGCACCTGGAAAGATCCCTTCGTCCTGTACGACGACAAGGACCCGCTCATCGAGATCGGTAACGGCGGTGTCGCGTGGGACGCTACACGCCAAATGTGGGTCGTGATGGTCTTGACGGAGCATTACGACTCGGCGTCGTCGACGAATGTCGCCCGTCGCGGCGCGCACACGATCACGTCGCCGCTTTTAGCGACGGGCTCGTCCTGGTCGAAGCTGTCACCGGAGCTGCCCGTCTCGGCGGCCGCATGGTGGTACGGCAGCGAGCTCGCCATCGGCGCCGATGGGCTGTGGGTCGCAGTCGGCTACGGGCGCATGGACCCGTCCCCGTGGGGCCGTCCGATGACGCTGACGAGCAGGGACGCGGGCAAGACATGGTCTCCACTGACGCCTGTGGCCGATCTCCCGTCGATGGGCTTCTCTGAGACGCCCGTCATCCAGCTACCGTCCGGGTCGTGGCTCATGGCGATGCGCTGCGACTCTGACACGACGATTCACACGGCGACCAGCGATGACGGCGTGACGTGGACATACGCGCAGCCCGTCCTCGGCGGATACTCCGGCTATCCCGAGCTGGGGCAGGCCGGCGACGGCACGCTCGTGATGCTGCTACGTGACGGGTCGAATGGGCCGGACCCTTTCCACGGGTCGTGGGCGTGGGCGTGGTCGCAGGACGACGGCGAGTCGTGGTCGGTCGGGACGGATTTCCCTGGCGATGGCAAGGCGATGATGTACGGCGGTCTAGCGCAGACCGCCGATGGGTCGCTCGCGTGCGTGTTCGCTTCGGAGGACGACCCGTCGCAGCCGTGGAAGTCCGCGTCGGTGTACTGGACGCGCTTCGTCGTGAGCCGTCTGACGGCGACGCTGGAATGGCTGCCCGTCTCGCCGGGTGTCTCTGTGCCCAGGGTCACGATCACGGGTGCGGGCGCACTCAGCGTCGACCGTACCGTCGACGACGCCTGGACAGGTGAGCAGATCGTCGAGGGCGTCCGCTTCCCCTCGGACACCGAGCAGGGCACGTGGTGGGACTACGAGCTGCAGCAGGGCCAGTCGACGACGTACTCGACGGGGCCGCGCTCCACGGGCGTCGTCACGATGCCGACGCTGCCTGGGCCGATGCTGATCCACCCGACGCGCCCCGAGCTGTCGCTGCGTATCGACGTGCTACCCGACGGGTCGCGTGACCTGCCGATCGACGTGGACGTCACGGCGGTGCCCGCACCGGCCAGCTCGGATGAGCGCCCGCAGTACCCGATTGTGTCGACGTCGGGAATGCTCGGCGGGTTCGTCGGATCGACGCAGATCCGCACCCGCACCTTGAATGAGGAGCGCCGCCTCAGGCAGTGCTTCGCGGGGCTGTCGCCGCTGTTCTTCTCCCACCATCGAGGCATGGGTTTCCCGCCGTGGATCAGGATCACCGCGCTGACGTGGGAGCGATTTGTGAATCACTGCACGGACCCGCTCGCGTCGTGGGATGACGACGACGACATGTCGCAGTGGCGGAACTGGACGATCAAGTGGGTTGAGCAGGAGCGGCCCTCGCCGACGATGCTCCGCCCGCACCGCCGCATCCGCGACGTCAACCGACCCTTCGACACCATCGCAGCAACGATTGAGGACTCATGAGCGACAACACCATCACCCCGGACACCGCCGTCGAGCCAGTCACCGACGGGCACGAGCCCGCACCGGACGAGACGCAGAACCTTCCTGCGGTCGATACGTTCCGTGCGGTGCGCAAGCTCACCGCCGCGGAGGTCGAAGCGCCGGGTGCCCTCGACAACGCGAAGCAGGCCGCCTATCGCGAGGCCGTCATGCTCGCTACCCATGAGGGAGCGCGTGAGATGCCGCTGAACAACAGCATCGACGAACTCGCAACCCCCGACGGCGTCGGCGGCATGACGATCGAAGTCACGATCACCTGCGACATCGAGTAGCCGCCGCGCCGCACAACCAGACAGTCACACCCACCCCCTGAGGCCGCCCCTGACCGGGCGGCCTTTCGCATGCACGAAAGGCGGTCGGGCATGGCTCTGACGGGCGCACAACTGAAGAAGGCCTTGTCGTCGGTTGGTGGCGGCTCGGGCATGGTCGCCAACGCCGATCAGCTCGCGAAAGGTGCGAATGACGCGATGCGTCGTGTCGGCTGCAAGACGGTCACCGAGTGCGCGCTGTTCATGGCGACGCTCGCGCAGGAGTCGGCGTACTTCCGCACGGCAACGGAGTACGGCAGCGGTCAGCGGTACGCGCCGTACATCGGCCGCGGCTTCGAGCAGGTCACGTGGCGCGCCAATTACGCCGCGTACGGGGCGTGGGCGAAGAGCAAGGGGCTCGTGTCTGACGCAAACCTGTTCGTGAATCAGCCCACCCGGCTCGCTGACTCGGCGCACTGGTGGATGACGGGCGTGTGGTACTGGACGATCCCGCGCTCGTGGGGCCAGTACACGTCGCTGATCGACGCTGCACGAAAGACGGGCTCGATCTGGACGGTGTCACGCGCCGTCAACGCGGGCGACCCGAACAGCTCGATCACACCGTGGGGCATGAACGAGCGCATCGCGATGTTCGAGGCGTTCAAGGCGCTCGGCCCGTCGATCGTGCCGGGCTCCACGTCCACGCCGACGTCGACGCCCTCGAGCGTCCCACCCGAAGCGATCCCCGCGTCCGTTGCGACGGTGACGGCCGCGATGACTGCCCTGTACAACCGCGACAAGGGCGTGTACTGGGGCAACGGGTGGCGCGGGTGGCGTGAGCTGCCCGACGGCATCAGCTCCGGCGCGTGGTGCGCCGCGTTCATTCAGCTCGGCCTCATCAAGGCGTGCGGCTACAACTGGGGCAAATACTGCAGCGCTCCCGCCTACACGGTCGCGCTCGATCAGTGGATGCGCCGCTCGCCCATGTTCACGCAGACGTCGTACGCGAGCGCACGTGAGGGCGACATCGTCTTCTTCCTCAACTCGGCCGGCCCGTACCACGTCGAGTACGTTCGCCGCGGCCCGTCGTCGAGCACGTCCCACGACATGCAGACCATCGGCGGCAACACCTCGACGCCCGGTATCAGCCAGTCTCTCAGTTCCGGTGGCACCGCCGCGATGAAGACGCGCGACGACCGCTACCTGAAGCTGCGCATCTGGCGCCCCACATACGTTTCCGCGACCGAGACGCCCACCGACACGACGCCCCCTGTCGAGGAAGACGCACCCGCACCATCGGGTCGCCCAACCCTCGACATGGCAGACATTCCCGACGCGCCGCTGACGACGATGAACCCGATCGACGAGCTGCGCGTCAGCGAGGCTTTCGTCGAGTCGTTGCATTCGTCGGCGGCGAAGGTGTGCAAGGTCGACGCCTACCTTGGCCGTGACCTCATCCTGTCGGGCCTGCCCGTCGTCGCGTCCGCGTCGAAGATCAGCGTCGACGCGAACTCGACGGTGCGCCGCCAAGCGAGCCTCGAGTTCGCGCTCGACCAGTGGGGCGGAGCGTTCCGTGACCTGTGGGACGTCCTCGCCTACCCCGGCATGCGGCTGCGGGTACGCTCCGGCTTCTCGTGGGGAGGCTCCGAAGAAACCGTGCCCGTCGGTGAGTTCCTGTGCGACGACCCGCAAGTCGAGTGGCCGTCCGGGCGCATCAAGGTCGAAGCGCCCGACACGATGGCCCTCGTCGGCATGTGCGGATTCGGTGGCATCACCAACTTCGCCGGATATACGCACCTCGACGTCTTTCGCTGGCTCATCGCCGAAGCCGACGCCGGCGCCGGAGTCATCGACCTGTCCGGCGGTCTCGCCGACGCAAACAACATCCCCTTCGTCACGAAGGATGCGACGCCGACGGCGCGCATCGACATGATTACCGAGCTCGCCGCGTCGATTGGCTGCGAAATCTTCAAGAGTCCCGTCGCTGGCCTGTATGTCGTGCGGCCGGTGCAGACGCCGGGTGTCGCGTCACGGTGGACGACGCGGGTGGGCCAGGACTTGACGCAGGTCACGAAGCAGGCGAAGAACAGCAGCGTGAAAAACGAATGGCACGTCGTGTCCGAGCGCGCCGACCAGGGGCGTGGGCGTGGCATATGGCGCGACACGAACCCCGACTCTGCGTCACGCGTCGACGGGCCATTCGGGCGCCGCACCGGCATCTATACGACGTCCCTCATCGACGCCGACGACCGGGAAGCACTCGAAATGATGGCCGCCGCGCTCGGCGCCCGCTCAATGGGCTCAGCCGTCGACATCTCATGGAAGGCGCTCGCCAACCCGCTCATGGAAGGCGGCGACGCCGTCGACGTCATCACCGACGAACACGCCTACGGGTGCGTCGTCGACCGATTCGACATCCCCCTGGGCGCGCAGCGCGTCACCGACGCGCAAGCACGCTCACTGACCATCCCAGGAGTGACGACGTGAGGACACCCCAATATCGGCGGCCACGCTCACAAAGCGTGCACGGACGCCTGTCATGGGTCGACGACACACCAGACCCGGTCACAGGCAACCGTGAACCCGCGCTCGTCGTCATCGACGAAGGCGAGACATACGCCGTGCACCCCGTCGGTATGACCGCTGCCGTCGGCGACATCGTCGCGCTCACGTGGGTCGGTGACACGCTGCTCATCGCGGGCGTCATCGCACATGCCCCGAAGGAATCCATCCCACCAGCCGAGGAGGCGACCGCATGACCGCGCCGAGCAAAGAGACCGGCCTGACATGGAGCGAAGGCTCCGACCTCGTCAAGAGCATCCCCGCGACCGAGATGATGCGCGACCGGCAGCTCGCGGGGATGCTGACCCTCACGGCGGTCAGCGAGCAAGACTTGCTGTCGCGCTTCTCGTCGCTCGGCACGAACGACTACCGCCGCGTACGCATCCCGGCCCTGAATCAGATCCGCGAGTGGGACGGGCAGCAGTGGCTCATCTACGACACGAAACCGATCCGCGTCACTGACAGCCCCGCCTACCGCCTGTGGTACTCCGGCACGGAAGGCACAGTGACGAAGCCCGGTTCGGGCGAGCTGTGGTTCGAGTATCAGCGCCAGGGCCGCACCTTCAAGTGGCAGCTCTTCTTCAAGCGCGCCGAGGATTCCGATGTCGGCGGCGGCGTCTACTACTTTCAGAGCCCAGTCACGGTACGCAACTACCCGAGCGTCAGCGACAACGCTGGCTGGGTGCGCGCGAATGGCCAGTGGGAGACGCCAACGCGCGTGGTGTGGGTCAACGCGTCCCGATTCCGCCTCGTCGCCGACAGCAACACCGCCATCAGCACAGGGTCGCACTCATGGGCGGCCGGACACATCATCACTGCAGGCGGCGTCGCCTGGGTCGGAGGCTACAAGTGAGCACCATGAAGACACTCATCATTCGGCCGGCCGACGTCAGCCTGAACCCGCTCGGCGATGGCTCCAACGTCGCTGGCGTCGAGGTGACAGTCGCCGCCGACCGCGACGTCGCCCTCAGCGACGGCACCTTCATCGCAGGGGGCGTGCCGATCGTCGCAACGAGCATGCCGACTGCCGGCCTGCGCGTGCCCATCCTCGCGAACGATGACCCGAGCATCACGATGGGCGCCGGTTTCAGTCTCGTCGTGACGGCCCGCTACTCGCCGCGGTGCGGGGTGCACGGTCGGCCGCAGGAGATGGTGCGCCGCATCGTCATCACCAGCGCCGACCCGGCCGTCGTCAACTTCGCCGACACGAAACCCGTCAGGCTCGTGCCCTATTACATGCGCCCGTCGGAGTACGTGGCATCGCTCGAGGCGCAGGTAGCAGCCCTTGAGCGACAGGTGAAGTCACTGCAGGACGAGGTCGCATACCTCATCGCGCACGGTGGCACGCCTCCCGTGACTTCGCCGTCAACCCCGGACGTCACCGCCACCGACCTCGGCGGCGGCGTCCTCGACCTCACCGGCCCCGGCGTCACCGTCAACACCGACGGCACCCTCACCCTCACCGGAACGAACGTCGCCACCGACGGCGCCGTCGTCACGATCATCTAGGAGCACTCATGGCACAGGTCTACTCGAAGACGCAGACTGACACGCTACTCGCTGGCAAGGCCGATTTGGATGGCATTGATCGACGCACACTCAACGCCGATCTTGCCCTCGACCCAAGCTCGTGGGACAAAAAAGTGGTGCGCGCTCTCGTCCTGACACAAGATGCGACAGGAAGCAGAAAAGTTACCCTCGCAGGCAAGCAGGTCGCTGTGGATACGACGGCGAAGTCTGAGACGGTGCTTGCTGCAGTGTGGACAGGCACGACGTGGTTTGTGCGCTCATCGGCTGCCAGCGCAGTTTCGGTGACGCCTGCTCCGGAGTGGTCAGCCGGGACAACTGCTACGACAGGTTCACCTACGGACACCTCGGTTGTTGTTTCCTTCTCCCAGGACATCCCGGCAGGCACCCTCCAGGCGCGCTACGGCTCCACGGACTCGTGGCGCACTGTCATTAAGTCGGGACGCAACGTCACTCTCGGGGAACTTTCTCCGAGTACGTCATATGCTGCACCCGAGTTCCATGTAGTCAACGCAAGCGGTGAGTCTAGCGTTATCGCGGCCCAGGCTTTCACTACGCTGACGAAGGCGAAGTCTTGGACGCAGGGGCTCCTCGCGACGTTCACTGCACCAGATGGAACCCTCATCGAGAACTACACGCCCGAGAAGGGTGGGAAGTTTACGCGGGACAACACGAAGGCTGCTGTCAAGATCGTCGGCGGGCAGACACAGGTTGAGTACACGGGCACCAACTATGCATATCAGACGCTCAAGTGGGGGACATCGAACGGAGACTTCAACCTCCGCATTCGAGTGAAGTACAGCGGCATCTCCAGCAATAACGGCATCGTCGTCGGAGCTGCTGCGGCCCGCAACGGTGGAGCAGACTCGGGTTCAACCGGGATCGCTATTAACTCGTCTAGCATTAGCGCACCGGGAGGTGGTACGTGGACGGAAAAGACCGGAAACACTGGCGGGGTCCCCGAAGCTGGTGAAGTTGTTATGACCTTCTCCGGCTCTACTTACGATGCTCTCACTATCACTCTCACTTCTGAGGGGACGAAGGTGCGTGAGTGGACTGGATCGTGGGCGACGAACTACGGTATCCCGCTCTTCCTTTATCGCATTAGTCTGGGTATCGGCGGCGGGAATATTCACGCCGATTCACCTGTGAGCGCTACACATGTCGATGAGGTCGAAGTGGGGTACTGGCGGTGAAAGATGCATCTATTCTTTTTGCCCTGCTCGGCCAGGATGCGGATACCCCCTCGAGGCCGTGGGTACCACCCACGGCCTCTAATCCGCCCCCTGGAACATCTACGGATGAGTCAGTGACGTGGCCGAACCTCATCGGGGATGACACGACGCTCTCTGTACGTCCGATTGACTTCACGTCGATAGCGACGATTCGCCTGTCAAAGACGGGTGGCGATGCCTCTACATTTCACGATGCAGTCGTCCTTGCGTCAAATCGTCAGAACGCCTACCTGTACTCGGTTGGGCGCTCGCAGGCTACGGCGACACCGAATGATCGAGTCACGATCAGCGTTGAGCCGGGTGAATACACCGAGCCAGTGTCGACATTGCTTCCCCCATTCCTATCGGTAGTCGCATCAGATCCCACACCGGGGAAGACGTCCATCGAGTACGGACTCGAAGTGACGGGAGGTCTCTACTGGGAGGGAGTGGATGTCGTCAATCCGGATACTGTTCCGTCGTTCGATCCGAAATACGCCTTCCACGTCTACGCAGGCTCGACTATGACATTTACACGTTGCACTATGACGAATAAGGCCACCAAATCGGGCGGCTACCCCACGCCCATCGGTATGGACGGTGAGCAAGGTGCGACCCTACTCTTGCACCGAGTAACACTTCTGTCTGGCTTCTATACCAACCTGCACGGTCGGGGACTAGGCGCGTGGAGTGCCTCGAAACCGGGCATGACGGTCATCTTCAACGAATGTTCTTTCAAGGGTGGAAGCTTCTATTATGACGCACTGAACGACTCGACGAAGGACGAGCTGTGGGTGCAGAACTGCACGGGCCGAGCCGTCGGCCTTAGCGGGAAGTCGACCACCGCGCACGTTGCTGGCAGCACTTTGGACACGCCGCCCACTGTCACGTCAGTACAGACGAGCATGGCGGGTGTCCTTGGCACGCTGGACTCTCGCTCTGACTGGCCTGTGCCCCACGGCGGTCTCTCAGCTTCCGACCGGGCGAAATACGGAGTGTGACACATGATCCGCTGGATACGCGCCCACGCCGACCCCGACGACCGGGAGGCCAGTGATGCTTGACGCTGTCCCCTGGTCAACGCTCGGCCCGGCAGGTCTGCTCGCGCTTGCGGTGCTGCTCATCATCCGCGGCGACCTCATCCCCCGCAAACATTTCGACGAGATGGTCGCCGACCGCGACTTCTGGCGCGAGCTCGCACAGCGCAAGGACGTAGCCCTCGACGAGATGACCGAGATCGCGCGCACCAGCGGCCGTGTCCTCGACGCGCTGCCCGCCGCGACCGAAGCCGCGGCCCGCACGCAGGAGGCGGAGCGGTGAGCGGCCCCCTGGCGCGGCTGTGGCGGCTTGCGGCGCCCACCAGCGCCGACGAGCGCGTCGCCGCCGAAAAGCGCACCCGCGAGCAAGAGCGCCTCGCCCGAGTCGAAACCGGCCGCCACCGCTGGCACCGCGAACGCAACCATTTTTCCGATCGTCTCGCGATCGCCATGAGGGGAGAATCCAGGTGGAACTGATCCTTGCCATCGTCACGGTGGCGGCCGCTATCACGATCACCGTCTTCATCGCACTGTTCTCGACCGTCCGATGGGAACGGACCGGCGTGGGCATATCCCTCATGGCCGTCAGCCTCGCTACTGCGCTCATCGCGTGGATGAGTGTTGCGCGACGCTGGGACGAGATGCATGGCAACGTCGATTGGGCTACAGAAATCCAGCCGGCCCTCATCCTCGCGTGGATCATCGTCGGCGCCGTCTTCGCCTGGCGCATCCGAGAGTTCCTCAAGGGGCGTGGCGACGATGACTGACATCGCCGTCACACTCACCGTATGCAACCTGGTCGGCCTCACCCTCGCGGTGCTGCTCGCCTGGGCCTCCCGACACTCGTACACCACACCCGAAGGGCGCGCCCGCATCCTGTCAGCCATCACCGTCGGCGCATTCGCGTTCACCGGCCTCGCACGACGCATCGACCATCCCGATATCGAGCAAATCACTCTCGGAACGTGGATCGTCGTCATCACCGCAACGGCCTGGAAACTCGCCGACCAGCGCAAACGCAACCGAGACACCAATCCACGCCCCACGAAGGAGAAGTGATGTCCCTGCCAATCACGTCCGTTCCGTCCCCGAACTTCACGCGAGGCCGCGCCCGTAACGTGCGCCTCGTCGTCATCCACACCGTCGAGGCCCCCGAGCGCGGCACGATCGCCGAGGATGTCGCCCGCAACTGGTTCGCGAAGTCTGAAGCCAAGTCGTCGTCGCACTACATCGTCGACAACGACTCGATCGTGCGCTGCGTCGACGAAGCGAACACGGCGTGGGCCGCCCCGGGCGCGAACGCTGACGGCATCCAGATCGAACACGCCGGCTACGCCGCGCAGAACCCAAGCCAGTGGGGCGACGACTACTCCCGCGCGATGCTCGAGCTGTCCGCGCGCCTGACCGCTGACCTGTGCCGCCGATACGGCATCCCCGCCGTGCACCTGACGCCCAGCCAACTCGCGGCTGGCGCGCGCGGCATCATCGGCCACATCGACGCGACGAACGCGTACGGCCCCCGAGGCGGGCACACCGACCCCGGCCCGTCCTTCCCGTGGGACGCCTACCTCGAGCTCGTGCGCAAGCACATGCTCGGCCAGGTCACGCCCACCGTCGCGAGCAACACGTTCCCGCTGCCCTCCGGCCACTGGTACGGCCCCAACGACGGCACGGTGCGCTCGCACTCCGGCGTACGCGTCGCTGACAAGGGCATCGTCGCCCGCATCCAGAAGGCTGTCGGCGCCAGCGCGGACGGCATCTACGGCCCCGCCACGAAGGCGAAGGTCGCCGCATGGCAGGCCGCGCACAAGCTCACGGCTGATGGTCTGGTCGGCCCCCTCACGTGGAAGGCGATGAACGTCTGATGGTCGATTCCGCATGGGCTGACTCCAAGCTCGCAGCCGCCCACCTCCTCGCCGCCGTCACCGACCTCAAGGCGCTCGGCTGCTACGCGCTCGAGTACCCGAAGGCGAACCCCGGCTACCACATCGCCAACTCTCGCCACGCCTCGACGGGATACGGTGGCCGCGCGTGCGCAGCCGACATGAACCGCGAGCCGCGTGGCGTGAACTCAGAGGACGAGCGCGCCTGGTTCGAGAAGGTCGGCCAGCACATCGCACGAGGCCACGGACTCTCGGTGACGTGCGGGCTGTACGGCTACGTCGTCAACCACGTCGGCGCCAACATGCATTTGCACATCGATGACGGCCCTTTCATGAATGACGGCTCTCGCCCGAACTCGCCCGAGGGGTGGCGCAACCCGAACGCGGCGCGTCCCACCCTCCCCGCATGGCCCGTGCGTGCCTTCCAGAAGCAGCATGGCCTCGTCGTTGACAATATTCCTGGAAAGCTGACGACGGCCGCCCTGCAGCGCGCCGTTGGTGCGACGCCCGATTCGATCTGGGGCAAGGCCACGACGGCCGCGATTCAGAAGAAGGTCGGCGCCGTCGTTGACGGCATCGCAGGCGGCGAGACGTACTTCAAGCTCGGCGTCGCCATCGAAGGAGGCGCACTGTGACGAGCACCGACAAGATGCCGACCACGAAAGTAGCCGTCGGCGGTGCAGCTGGTCTCATCGCGGCGCTCATCATGTGGGCGATCAGCGCGTGGGGTCTCGACGTCCCGGCTGAGGTGCTCGCATTCGTGCCGACGATCGCAGCGTTCATCGCCTCGTACCTCACCCCGGACAAGCTCGTCGAGTACGGGCGCATCCTCAGGGACAGCGAGGACGCACACAAGGGCCGCCATGCCGATAACGGCAATGGGATTCCTGACGATGCCGGCGACCACCTGCAGGTCATCCCCGCCGACCAGGCGGCGAGCGAACCCAAGGCCGACACCGCACGCTGACGGCACCTGCACAACGAAGCGCCCCTCGACTCCACCACGGAGACGAGGGGCGCTTTTCGTGCGTTCACAGCACCCGCTCCACCATCGCCCCAGCGAGCGCCGACACCGGCACCCCATCCGCGCGCACGTACACGCGATCGCCCGAGCGCATCACCGACTCGACCACGACCACGTCACCATCCATGACGACACGGTCGCCCGAGCGCAGATCAGCGGCCGACACGACCTCGACGTCCTGCGAACCGTCGCCCTCAGCGGGCGGCGTCGGGGTGGGGTGGGAGTCGATGTCCATCAGGGCGCGCCCTCAGCGCGCACCGCCTCCAGCAGTCGGCGCACCATGACCCGCAGCCCATCGAAGCTTCCGGGCATGAACTCGACAGCGGCGAGCCTCTGCACCCGCCACGCCTCGTTCGACGTGGCGCCCTCATCGCGGGCAATGCGATCAACAAGCTCGAGCGTCGTCATCGGGCCAGCCCATGCCGGGTAGTCGAACATCAGCCCTCCTTCGGGAACAGAACCTCTTGCGCACGCTCGGCCAGTGCGTCGCGTTCGAGCCACGTGCCCGCCCCGCCGTACGAAGCCAGCAGTTCGTCCATTGCCTGCTGGTAGTGAGCAGCGCACGTGTAGATGGTGTCGACCAGGCTACGTGTTCGCCGTACCTCCGGGCTGAACGAATCACCTCTGCTTGTCGTGGAACCGCCCACCGCCATGGTCGTGGCGTCAGCGTCGCAGTAGTGACAACCCGCCCTGAGGGTCTGCTTGCCCGTCTCCGTCGCGGCGGCCTGCTCTACAGCGATTCCATCCATGCGCGTCTTCATGAGGCGCCCTTCTTCTCGATCTGCTTCGTCGCCTTCGTCAGCAGCCTACCGACCTTGTCGATGCCCTTCCGACGGATGTCCAGCTCCGTCCGAATGTAGTGCGCGTCGGTGACCTCCGGGTTCTCCTGCCCCAGAATGTCCGCGATGATGCGTGACGGCACGCCAGCGTCGGAGAGCATGCTGCCTGTCGTCTTGCGGCACGAGTGCACCGACACGGGCTCAGCGATCCGTGCGAGGCGCTGATGGTTCTTCCACTTCCGCGAGTCGACTCCGGTGTTGACGGGGCCGAATACGAGGCCATTTCGCGGGCTGCCAGCCTTCACCCAGTAGGCGTGCAGGTCGGCGTACAGGTCGTTCATCATCGGCACGCTGCGCACCGACCGCGCCGTCTTCGGGGTCTGCAGGATGTACTCGCCGCCGACGTACGCCTGAGCCTGACGCACGTGGATGGCCCGCGCCGCCCAGTCGACGTGCTCCCAGTCCAAGCCGAGCGCCTCGCCCTGACGCAGCCCACCGAGCAGCGCCACCGACCAGCGAGCAACCTCCTTCGGCTCGCGGTTCTTGCGCAGCCATGCGAGGACGGTCGCGCATTCGGCCACGCTGAGTCGCCGAATCTCGGGCGGCCCGGTCGTCTTCGGCGGCTCAACGTTGTCGCACGGATTCCGCTCGATTTTGCCCTCCATCGTGGCGACCTTGAGGCAGCGCGACAGGATGACGTGAACCTGCCGGATCGTCGCTGTCGAGTACTCGCGCTCAGCGAGGTCCGCGTAGAAGGCGCGCACGTGCTCGGGCTTGATGTCACGCAGCCGGCGTTGCCCGAGCGCCGGGATGATGTGCTGCTCCATCTTTGAGCGGTGCGACTGCAGTGTCGTCGGCTTCACCCTGGTCGTGCAGATCTCGTCGAGCCAGTACCGGCCCCACACCGACAGCTTGGTAGCTCCGCCGGCGCCGACACCTCGTGCGACTTCGGACTTGAGCTTCTCTACCTTCTTCAGCAGCTCCTTGTGAGTTGGCGCGCTGACGGATCGGGTGCCGCCACCGTCGAGCTTCATCGTGAAGACCTCGACGCCGTTGGGCCGGGTCCAGTAGCTGCCTTCGCCGCGGCGTCTGCGTGGCCGCGTGCGGTGGTCGTCGTCCGTCATTTTCACCCCGTGCTGTTGTCTATCTGTTGTCTATCGCACGCTGTCGGACGCTAGCGTGCGCCACCGACAACCCGGCAGGGTGAGACGTATTCCGTTGCAGTGCAACGCTTTTCGAGACTCGCTTCGGCTGACCAAAGATCGTTCGAGAGGATTATGAGTCCCCTGCTCTGACCAGCTGAGCTACCGCCCCTTGCCCGCTCGTCGCGGGCCGCAGGAGAGTTTAACCCCCGTGACGTGGGGTTGTGGCGTCAGCCGACCAACTTTGCGGCGGCGTCGGATTCGGATCGCCCGGTGCGCCCCGATTGGTCGGTTAGGGCCGAAGCGCCAGGGTAGTTACACGACCGTCACCTATCACCACCGTGAACGCCCTAATCTCGGACGCATGACCAAGCGCCTCGCTCTACTCGCCGCACCCCTGCTCGCCCTCACCGCCTGCGGGAGCGGGTCGGGGGACGCCGCGCCGTCGTCGAGCTCATCGAGCAGCACGAGCGACGCAAAATCTAGCGGAGCCGCAACACCGTCATCAGACACTGCCGCAACGTCGAACCCGCTGGGCACTGAGGCGACCGTCAGCGACAATGGCTCCGCCTCGTACACAGTGACTGCGCTCGCCTACGAGCCCAAGGTGGGCGTTCCCTACAGCGACCAGGCGTTCCTCGGACTCAAGACAGGCGAGCATTGGTCCCGCCTCAAGGCGAAGGTCTGCCCCACCCACACAGTCCAGGTCAACTGGTTCATGTTCTCCGCCATCGACTCCGAAGGCGGCACCTACAAGGGGATCGACCAGAGCTTCCACGACCCGTTCCCCGGCCCTCTGCTTCCGGACGAGATTAACGGCATTGCCCCCGGTCCGTGCCGCACCGGCTGGCTCTACATCCCCATTACGGACGGCGCAGACGTCACGACGCTCTCATTCCAGGATGGAAACGCATCAGTCAACTGGGCCGCCAAGTAGGGACAAATGCAAGCACACTCGCCACGTCGTCGGGGGCGCTGCCTCTGACCGGGCAAGCTACCCGAGTGTCAAGCGGCGCGGCGTCACGCGATGAAGCTGACACGTGGCCCCGAGCTCGTGCGCAATCGAAGAACGAGTCGACAGATTCAGCGTCCTCGAGCTGACGGCGCAACGCCCGTTGGGCAGGTTGATCGCGTAGCTCCACGACCCATTGGGGCCCTGGTAGCAAGCACCCTGCCCATAAGGCCGATGCTTCTCTGTCTCCATCTCTACTGTCTACCGGATCTTGTTCGGCACCACAGACAACCCTCATGGAGTGCGGCGTAAACGCCGCTCCCGCAACCACAACGGCCACCTTCGACGCCCCGGCCGAAAACCTGGCGACGGATCCTGAGTCCCCTGCTCTGACCGGCTGAGCTACCGCCCCTCGCCGCTCGTCGCGGGCTGCAAGAGAGATTAACCCCCGTGACGTGGGGGTTACCCACGTGGCGTCAGCCGACCAACTGTGCGGCGGCGTCGGATTCGGATCGTCCGGTGCGCCCCGATTCGTCGATGAGTGCAGAAGCTGCGGCGACGACGTCCTGCGACATCGCCTCGACGCCGAGGTCGGCGCAGATGGTTTCGGTGGCGCCGCGCCCGCCGATGAGGAGGCGGTAGGAGCGCGCGAGGTCACGCAGCTCGTCGAGCGAGCGACGGAACGTCGTGTCACGCGTCGCAGCCATGACGACGAGATCGGGCTGCAGGATCGAGCACGCCTGCGCAAGATCAGCGACAGGCGTCTCCTGACCGATGTAGCGAATGCGCCACCCCGAGCGCGCGAGAAGCACCCCGAGCACGAGCAGTGGAATGTCGTGCTGCTCCCCCGGCGGGCAGGCGAGGACGACGAGGGGCCCGTCACCATCGGCCCACATGAGGCTGTAGCTGTCGAGGCGACGGCGGATGAGTTGCGTGGCGAAGTGCTCGTGCGCGACGGACACCTCACCCCGCTCCCAACGCCCGCCCAACTGCACGAGGAACGGCATGAGGCCGTCACGCAAGGCTTCCTCGAGCCGATGCGACGACAGCAGCCGATCCAGCGCGGCACTCAGGGCGAACTCGTCGAACCGGTCGACAGCGCGGTGCATCTCGTAGACGATGGCTGCGGCATCGATACGTCGGCCGGCCGGGATCTGGGCGACGACGTTCGCGTTGACGCGGCGCGCGGCCTCCGCGATGGACACACCTTGCTCGCGTAGGCCCAGCACCGCAGAGACGCGACGGACGTCGAGTTCGCTGTAGACGCGGTAGCCGCCCGTCGTGCGCGACGGTTTGAGGATGCCGTAACGGCGCTCCCAGGCGCGAAGGGTGTGAGTCGACACCCCGACGCGTTCGGCGAGTTCGCCGATCTGCAGCCCCTCGACATGCGTTGACATACGCAGAGATTAGCGACCTTGAGAACGTTAGACAAAGGTTTGTCGGCGCCTGCCACCCCGCCTTACGTTCAAAGGAACGCCGCACACAGCGAGTTCCCATTCGTCGGCGCCCGCCGCAGCTGCCGACCAGAAGGGGCCGACCATGAGCATGGCACTCGAGACCGACACATCCTTCAGTGACCTTGGCCTGAGCCTGCCCGCACTGGCCCGCCTCCGGCTGCACCAGACCTGGACGGCGCCGCTGCCTGTCAGCTCGACCCAGGCAGCTGAACTGTGGCTCGCCGACCTCGACCTGCCCGTACGCCTCTTCCGGTGGGCGCATGGCTTCCGCTCGTACGACCTCGGCGCGTTCACCGCGGATGAGTTCGCCGCGCGTAAGCGTGACGTTCTCGCCGCCTGTGGCCGCACGGACGGTCGCGTCCTCATGCTCGCGCAGCCGGCCCGCGACGCCGTCGCGCCCCGTATCTACTGGGTCCTCGACGAGGACGACACCCCCGTCGCGCACATCGCCGAGATCGTCCACGACGGCGAGCGCCTCGGCATGTTCGTCACCGGCGCCGACGGCAGACACGTCAAGGGGCAGCTCATCATCGACGGCAGCCCGACCGAGACGGTCGGGCAGCTGCGCGCCCACCTCGACGCTGACGGTGTGCGCGTCGGCCTCCAGCTCACGAGCGTCAACGGTTCGCCAGTGCTGACGATGTCGCTCACCGGTACGCTCGCGTCGGGTTCGTCGCGCGCCCTGATCCAGTCGGCGCAGCGCGCGGCAGCGTCACAACGCGTCCTCGCCGCCTGAGACACCCACAGATTCGCTTGCGACCCCGGTCACCAGGTGGAGCCGGGGTCGTGAGTCGTCAACAGCGTGAGACGAGCGCGGGTGCTGCGGGATCTGACGGGTCAGTAGATATCGACAACCTATCCACGCTCATGTGTAGCAATTAGGTCACGAATGAGCGCGGCCTCGCCGTAGCGCCCTGTGGGCGTGACTACGATCACTGCCATGACCGGAGCCACCACTGCCCCAGCGCACAGTGACATCACCGCCCAGCGAGGCGAACCCCTCGTCGTGCTCGACGGAGTGAACAAGCACTTCGGCGATCTGCACGTCCTCAAGGACATCGACCTGAGCGTCAATCGCGGTGAGGTCGTCGTCGTGCTCGGCCCCTCGGGATCCGGCAAGTCAACGCTGTGCCGCACGATCAACCGGCTCGAGACGATCGAGTCCGGAACGATCACGATCGACGGCAAGGCGCTGCCCGAGGAGGGCGCGGCGCTGGCGAAGCTGCGCGCCGACGTCGGCATGGTGTTCCAGTCGTTCAACCTGTTCGCCCACAAGACGATTCTCGACAATGTCACCCTCGGCCCCATCAAGGTCCGCAAGCAGAGCAAGGCCGACGCGGAGGCGAAGGCGATGGAGCTGCTCGAACGCGTCGGTGTCGCCCACCAGGCGAAGAAGTTCCCGGCCCAGCTCTCCGGCGGCCAGCAGCAACGCGTCGCCATCGCCCGCTCCCTCGCGATGGAACCGAAGGTGATGCTCTTCGACGAGCCGACGTCAGCGCTCGACCCCGAGATGATCAACGAGGTCCTCGACGTCATGGCGCAGCTCGCCGCCGACGGCATGACGATGATCTGCGTCACCCACGAGATGGGCTTCGCCCGCCGCGCCGCCGACCGCGTCATCTTCATGGCGGACGGCGCCATCCTCGAGCAGGCGGCCCCCGAACAGTTCTTCAGCAACCCGACGACCGATCGTGCCCGGGACTTCCTCGGCAAGATTCTCACCCACTGACGCAGGCCGTCAGCAAACCCAGGAGGAAACAGACATGAAGCGTGCCATCGCCACCGCAGGTGTCGCCGCCCTCGCCCTCGGCCTGACGGCCTGTGGCGGCAGCGACGACAAGAGCTCGTCCGGCTCGGGCGACAAGATCAAGATCGGCATCAAGTACGACCAGCCCGGCCTCGGACTCAAGGCCGGCTCGGACTACAAGGGCCTCGACGTCGACGTCGCCAAGTACGTCGCGAAGGAGATGGGCTACGGCGAGGACAAGATCGACTTCGTCGAGTCGCCCTCCAAGCAGCGCGAGAAGATGCTCGAGGCGGGCACCGTCAAGATGATCTTCGCCACGTACTCGATCACCGACAAGCGCAAGCAGCAGGTCTCCTTCGGCGGCCCCTACTTCGTCGCCGGCCAGTCGGTCCTGACGAAGGCGGACAGCGACATCAAGAGCGTCAAGGACCTCGCGGGCAAGAAGGTCTGCTCCGTCACCGGCTCGACGTCGGTCGACAACCTGAAGAAGCAGCAGCCGAACCTCGTCCCCCAGCAGTACGACAAGTACTCCGAGTGCGCGGACGCGCTCGCCTCCGGCGCCATCGACGCGATGACGACGGACAACACGATCCTCGCCGGCTACGCCAACCAGGATGCCTACAAGGGCAAGTTCAAGCTCGTCGGCGATGCCTTCACCGAGGAGAAGTACGGCGTCGGCCTCAAGAAGGGCGACAAGGACACCTGCGAGAAGGTCAACAAGGCCATCACGAAGATGGTCGACTCCGGTGAGTGGAAGAAGGCCGTCGAGTCGAACCTCGGCGCCGACTTCCGCTACGACACGAAGCTCAACCCGCCGAAGCCGGCAGCCTGCTCCTGATCCACGCGCGGTGACGGGCGCGGCACCCGCCGCGCCCGTCACCGTCACCCATTGAAAGGCCTTGCATGTCAACGCTTTTCAGCGATTATCATCTGCTCGACGCGTTGTGGATGACGATCAAGCTGACCCTCGTGGCCGCCGTGGGCTCCCTCGTCCTCGGCACGCTCGTCGCCGTCCTGCGCATGTCGCCGGTGCCGATGCTGCGCTTCCTCGGCACGTCCTACATCAACATCTTCCGCAACACTCCCCTGACGCTCATCATCCTGTCGTGCAACCTCGTGCTGTGGGCCAAGCTCGGCGTCGAGCTCGCTGACAGCAAGAGCCCCGACTTCTTCACGTCGAACAACTTCCGCCTCGCGGTGATCGGCCTGACGGTCTACCACGCCGCCTACGTCTGCGAGGCGCTGCGTTCCGGCGTCAACACGATCCCGCTCGGGCAGGCCGAGGCCGCGCGTTCGATCGGGCTCACGTTCAGCCAGTCGCTGCGTGAGGTCATCCTGCCGCAGGCGTTCCGCGGCGCGATCGTCCCCCTCGGCAACGCGCTCATCGCGCTGACGAAGAACACCACCGTCGCCGTCGTCATCGGCGTCATGGAGATGGCCGCGATGCTGGCGAAGGTGACCGAGGACGACCCGGGCCTGCTCAACCAGGCGTTCTTCGCCTCGGCCCTCGCCTTCGTGGCACTGACCCTGCCGACGGGTCTGCTCGTCGGCTACCTCGGCAAGAAACTGGCGGTGAAGCGATGAGTAGCGGAGTTCTCTTCGACGCCCCGGGCCCGAAGGCCCGCCGGCGACACGCCGTCCTGACGGTGCTCGGCGCTCTCGTCCTTCTCGGCCTGCTGTGGCTCGTCTACCGCCGTCTCGACGACAAGGGCCAGCTCACCTCGGCCATGTGGAAGCCGTTCCTCGAGGCCTCGACGTGGCAGGACTACATCCTGCCGGGCCTGCTCGGCACGTTGAAGGCCGCCGGCACCGCCATGGTCGGCGCCGCCGTCTTCGGCATCGTCTTCGCGATGGCCCGCATGTCGCACGTGCGGCCCCTGCGGTGGGTCGCCGGCGTCATCGTCGAGCTGGGCCGTGCCGTGCCCGTGTTGCTCATGATGCTGTTCGTCTACGGCTGGCTCTCGACCCGCGGTGACAACGACAACAACCCGTTCATCGCGACGGTCGTCGCCCTCATCATCTACAACGGTGCGGTCGTCGCCGAGGTCATCCGCTCCGGCGTCGACCAGCTGCCGAACGGGCAGCGCGAGGCGGGTCTGTCCGTCGGTCTGACACAGACGCAGACCCTGCGCTCGATCCTGCTGCCGCAGGCGATCACCGCGATGATGCCGACGCTCATCAGCCAGCTCGTCGTCGTGCTCAAGGACACCGCGCTGGGGTACAACGTGCTCTACGGTGAGATGCTCTACAAGGCCAAGAACGCCGCGGTCTCGTCGGCGAACATCGTGCCGATGATCTTCGTCGTGGCGCTCATCTACATCGCGCTCAACTACACGATCTCGAAGATCGCCATCCTCGTCGAGAAGCGCCTGCAGAACCGCGGGCAGGCAGCCGGCGCGAGCGAACACGGCGACGGGCCGGGCGCGGGCGTGACCGCCGGGGTCGCCGTCACCGGCGCCCCGGGCGTCAACTTCGGCGAGCAACACACGACCTGACGTTCGCGCACACGACGCGGGGGCCTCGACCATGATCGGTCGAGGCCCCCCGCGTCGTGTTGCGTCAGGACGCGCTCAGCGGCGCACGAGCCGCCACAGCATGCGAGAACCGCCCCGTATCATCGCGATACGAGGCGGTTCTCGGTGATGCTCCCCCACTTGGACTCGAACCAAGAACCCTCCGATTAACAGTCGAATGCTCTGCCAATTGAGCTATAGGGGAATGCTCGACCCAGCGGTTCAGGCTCTCACCCGAACGTTTGGCGCGCCGTAACTATAGCAAAGGTTCGACGCGCGTTCACAATCGCAGCGTTGCGCTCGCCCGGGGCACCTATCTCAGACCGGCCTCGCGCAGCGCGTTGAGCTGCGTCTGCAACTGGAACAGGCGCGCACTCGCTGCGCGGGAGGCGTCTGCGTAACCCGGCGCGTTCGGGTCGAGACGGCGAAGCTGCCCCATGGCATCGGCGATCGCCGAGCTGAGCGCGCCCTCCTGCACGTTCTGGATGAGCGCCGCGACATATCGCTCATCCGGGCGGCCCGTCGCCTCGTCGAGTTTCGTCGGCAGGTCACGGACGACGAGCTCGTTGAGCACGTCGTGCAGCTGCGGGTCGGTGCCGCGGCGTACGGCCTCGTTCCACGCCCCGATCGACGCCACGGAACCCGGTCCCCCGGCCCCGATCGCCGCCGCCAGGATGAGCTGGTGCGCCGGCGCGCTGAAGTCCCCCGGTACGAGCTGATCGAACACGGTGCCCTTCAACGACTCCGGGTACTGCAGCATCACCTGCAACAGCTGCCGCTCCCCCGCGATCGACGGATCACGCGGGTTCGGCTTCGGGATGCTCGGACGCTGCGGCTCAGCGGCCTCCGACACGCCCTGGCCCTCGCGCTGCCCACCGCCGGGGCCCGACGATGGCTGCTGAGAACCCTGCCACGATGCGGCCGGCAACCCCTCCCGCCGCGGCGGGCGTCGCTCGCTCAGCTTGCCGCGCGGCGCGGTGCGCACGGCGGCGCTGAGCTGCTCGATCTCGACTCCGATCCACCCGGCGACCGTGCGCACGTACTCGGGCCGCAGCGTCTGGTCACGGATGCCGGCGATGATGGGGGCCACCGCGCGCATGGCGGCGACGCGCCCTTCCGCGTGGTCGAGGTCGAACCCCGCGATCGTCGTGCGCACGGCGAACTCGAACATCGGCACCGCGTCTTCGATGAGACCGCGCACCGCCTCATCGCCCTGGCGCAGGCGCAGGTCGCACGGGTCCATCCCGTCCTTCGCGACGGCGACGAACGACTGGCTCGCCCAGCGCTGATCCTCGTCGAACGCCTTCATCGCCGCCTTCTGGCCGGCGGCGTCACCGTCGAACGTGAAGATGACGCGCGCGGGGGTGCCCCCGGCCTCGTCACGCATGATGCGACGCAACGACTTGATGTGATCCACGCCGAACGCCGTGCCACACGTCGCGACGGCATTGTCGACGCCCGCGAGGTGCGCGGCCATGACGTCGGTGTAGCCCTCGACGACGACAGCGCGTCGCTCGCGCGCGATCGTCTTCTTCGCGAGGTCCAACCCGTACAGGACGTGGGTCTTCTTGTAGATCGGCGTCTCGCTCGTGTTGAGGTACTTCGCCTCGATGCGGTCGTCTTCGAAGATGCGGCGCGCGCCGAAGCCGACGGTGTCGCCCGTGATGTCGCGGATCGGCCAGACGACGCGGCCACGGAACCGGTCATAGAGGCCCCGCGACGACTGACCGACGAGCCCGGCAGTCGTCATCTCCTCGGGGCTGAAACCCTTGGCGCGCAGGTGCGCCGTCAGCGCGTCGCCGGTGCGTGGCGCGAAGCCGACGCCGAAGTGCTGCGCGGCCTTGCCGTCGAAACCCTTGGCGCGCAGGAAATCCCGCCCGGCGCGGGCAGACGGGTCGCGAAGCAGCGCCTCGGTGTAGAACTCCTCCGCCACGCGGTGCGCCTCGACGAGCCGCATGCGCCGCCCCGGCGGCTCACGGTCGGGCCGCTCGCCCTCCTCGTAACGCAGCACCATCCCGGCCTTCGCGGCGAGGCGCTCGACGGACTCGGTGAACGACAGGTGCTCGGTCTCCATGACGAACGAGATGACGTCACCCGACTGACCGCACCCGAAACAGTGATAGACACCGACGGCGGGACGCACGGTGAAGCTCGGCGTCTTCTCGTCGTGGAACGGGCACAACCCCTTGAGCGAACCGGCGCCCGCGCGCCGCAGCGTCACGTGCTCGGAGACGACGTCCTCGATGTTGACGCGATCCTTCACGGCAGCGATGTCCTCTGCCTTGATCAGCCCCGCCACGTCACTCCTTCCCACCTCACGCGATGCCCGGCCACGGCCGGCTCGGCACGCACCGTAAGTGTAGGCGCGGCCACCGACAACCCCATCCGATCGTCACGACGGGGCGTGCGCCGCCTCCGCGAGCGCTCGCCCGTCCGTCAACGACGCGACCTGGTCGATGACGACGCGGAGCACGCCGGCATCGTCGGCCGCGGCGCGCGCGTCGTCGAGAAAAGGTACGTCCATGCGCTCGGGATCAGCGACGAGACGGGCGACGAGTGACTCGACGACCTCGCGCTGCACCCGGTGCTGCGCCTCGCGTGCCTGCGTGAACATGACGAAGTGCGCCGACATTCCCTTGAGGACCGCGACCTGTGCACGCACGTCGTCGGGCACGACGAGCACAGCGTCGTACCGCGCGAGCGGCTGGTGGCCGTACGCGGCGCGCGTGGCGTCCTCGGGTGCCGCTGCGAAACGGCCGATGAGCTTGCTCGTCATGTCCTTCAACGCCGCCAGATCGCGGCGCGAACCGACGAACGATGCCGGCAGGTCGTCGTGCAGCAGGGCGTCGAAGGCCTCCGCGAGCGCGTCATCACTCAGATCGGGCGCGTACCGGGCGCGCGCCGCGGCGATGACGCCGGCACGCTCAGCCGGCGAGCGCAACGCCCGCAACTCCAGCGCACCGGCCGCGACGGCGTCCTCGATGTCATGGACGCTGTAGGCGACGTCGTCGGCCCAGTCCATGACCTGCGCCTCGAGGCACGTGCGTGCCGGCGCCTCGGTGCGCACGAACGCGAAGACGTCCGCGTCGTCTTCGTAGACACCGAACTTCGTGGTGCCCGCCGGGCCCTCGCCACGGCGCCACGGGTACTTCGTCGCCGCATCCAGCGTCGCGCGCGTGAGATTGAGCCCGACGGAGCGCCCTCCCGAGGTGTGCCGCTTCGCCTCGAGGCGCGTCAGCAGCCGGAAGGTCTGCGCGTTGCCCTCGAACCCGCCGATGTCGGCCGCGAGCGCGTCGAGCACGCTCTCGCCGAAGTGCCCGAACGGCGGGTGGCCGATGTCGTGCGCGAGACATGCGGCGTCGACGACGTCCGAGTTGCAACCGAGCGCGTCCGCGAGTTCGCGCCCGATCTGCGCGACCTCGAGCGAGTGCGTCAACCGGTTGCGCACGAAGTCGTCCGTCCCGGCCTGCCACACCTGCGTCTTCGTCGACAGCCTCCGCAGCGAGGCGCTGTGCACGATGCGCGCTCGATCGCGCGCGAAGTCGTCACGATCACTGCGCTTGCGGGTGCGATCCTCCGCGACGAAGCGCTCCCGATCGCGCGCCGCGTACGTGCTCAGCGAAGCACCTCGAGCTGCGTGCGTAGGTCGCGTGCCCAGTCGGCGAGCCAGTCGCGCTGCATCTCGTTCCAGGCATCGGCGACGAAGTCGCTCGGGAACATGATGCTCGACTCGTCCGGCAGCGACAGCCCGATGTCGCGGCCCTCGGCGTCCGTGATGACCCGCCACTCGAGCACCGTCTCCAGGGTCAACCACTGCCCCAGCGCGAAGCCGATCATCGCGACGAACGGCGTCGGATCCTCGCGCTCGGTCTCGTCCTGCGCGATGACCCGGTCGACGTAACTCTCGTACGCCGCGTCGATCGTCGCGACGTCGGTGACGTCTATGTTCCAGCGCGCCGCGTCATCGAGCCAGCCGTCGAGAACGGTCTGCTCGGCCTCGCCGACGGGTTCGACGATGATGTCGGCCATCAGCTCGCCACCGCCGCGTAGCGCTGCGCCGCGCGGGCGCGCGCCTTGCTCGCCTCGACCTCGCGGTCCTTGGGCGGCGCGCTCGTCACGAGAGAGTCGATCAGCTCGCGCGAGGCCTGCGCGATGACGTCGACGGCGCGCTCGTAGGCGGCTTCGTTGGCGCTCGACGGCTTGGCCGAGCCGCCGATCTTGCGCACGTACTGCAGGGCTGCGGCACGCACCTCCTCGTCAGTCGCGGGGGGCGCGAAGTTGTTGAGCGGGCGGATGTTGCGGCACATGCCTAAAGCGTGCCACACGACGCCGACAACAGCCGTCGCATCGGGCGCCACGCCGGGCCCCGGCTCGCTACGCTGACAGCATGACGCACCTGCCGCACCCGCTCGTGTCAGCTCACCGACTCGCCGCACGCCTAGAAGCCGGCGAAAGCTTCCACCTGCTCGACGTGCGGTGGGCGCTCGGGCAGCCCTCGATGCACGAGGCGTACCTGCACGCACACCTGCCCGGCGCCTGCTGGGTTGAGTTCGAGGACGCCCTCAGCGACGCGGTCAGCGACGACGGCGCGGGCGGGCGTCATCCGATGCCGTCGCTCGATCGGTTCCAGGACGCGATGCGCGCCGCCGGCGTCCGCAACGATGTGCCCGTCGTTGTCTACGACGCCGCGAACGGCCTCGCCGCGGCCCGCTGCTGGTGGTTGCTGCGCTATTTCGGCAAGCTCGACGTGCAGGTGCTCGACGGCGGTCTCGCCGCGTGGAAGCAGGCCGGCGGGGCGCTCGAGGGGGGCGATCCGACGCCAACGCAACGCGGTGACTTCATCGCGACGCCCCGCCACCTCACTCTCGTCGATGCCGACGGCGCGGAGGAGCTCGCCGCGCGTCACCTGCTCGTCGACGCCCGCCCCGCCGACCGCTTCGCCGGCCAGAACGAGACGATCGACCCGGTCGCCGGGCACATCCCCGGCGCCGTCAACATCCCGGCGCTGAGCAACATCGGCGCCGACGGCTGCTTTCTCACGAGCGACGACCTCGCCACGCGCTTCACCGCGCGTGGCATCCCACGTCATGAACGCGTCGGGGTCTACTGCGGCTCCGGCGTGCAGGCCGCGCATCTCGCGCTCGCGCTCGAGGTGAGCGGCGTGTTCGACGACCCGGCGGTCTACATCGGGTCGTGGTCGGACTGGATCAGCGACCCCGAACGACCCGTCGAACGCGACTGAACCGAGCCGTCGCGCCCCTCGGCGATCTCGCACCCTTCGCTGCCCCACCCGTGACAGACGCGAACGGCCGGCCCCCGCTCGTGCAGGGGCCGGCCGTTCGTCGTGTCAGCGTGGGTCAGCCGCGCTTGGGCAGACCCAGCTTCGTGTCAGCCTCGGCCTCGAGTTCGAGCGCGCGGTGGGGGTCGCTCGCAACGTCGGTGCCGAGCATCGGGATGACGCTGCGCAGCTCGTTCTCCCAACGCTCCCATTCGTCCTTGAACGACGAACGCAGGATGTCGAGCGCGATCGGGACGGCGGTCGACGCACCCGGCGACGCGCCGAGCACACCCGCGATCGTGCCGTTCGCGGAGGTGATCACCTCGGTGCCGAACTGCAGCGTGCCCTTCGTGCCCGAGCTGGGCTTGATGATCTGCGCGCGCTGGCCGGCGGTGAACAGCTTCCAGTCGTCCGAGACGGCCGTCGGCGCGAAGTCGTGCAACGCCTCGATGCGCTTGGCCTGGTTCGCGAGCAGATCCTGCGCGAGCACCTTAGTCAGGCCGAGGTTCTCAAGGCCGGCGGTCGCGATCGGCAGCACGTTGTCGGTGCGCAGCGACTGGAAGAGGTCGAGAACCGAGCCCTCCTTGAGGAACTTCGGCACGAGACCGGCGAACGGGCCGAACAGCGCGGTGCGCTGGCCGTCAATGATGCGTGCGTCGAGGTGCGGCATCGACATGGGCGGCGCGCCCTCGGCGGCCTTGCCGTACACCTTCGTCTGGTGCTTGGCGGTGACGGCCGGGTTCTCGGTCGACAGGAACGTGCCGGAGACGGGGAACAAACCGTAGCCCTTCACCTCGGGCACCCCGGCCTTGCGCAGCAGCTTGAGCGTGTAACCGCCCGCGCCGAGCATGAGCACCTTGGTGCGCACGACGCGCGTCGCGCCGTCCCGCCGGTTCTTGACGGTGACGTTCCACGAGCCGTCGGCATTGCGCTCGATGTCGGTGACCTCGTGCTTGAGCTCGAGTGCGCCGCCGCGGGCGACGAAGTCCTCGAACAGCTGACGGGTGACGGCGCCGAAGTCGACGTCGGTGCCGCTCGGGGCGTAGGTCGCGGCGATCTTCTCACCGGCCGGGCGGCCCTCGATGAGCAGCGGCGACCACTGCTCGATCTGGCCGTAGTCCTCCGAGTGCTCCATGTCGTGGAAGAACGGGTGCTCGCTCATGAGGCGGAAGCGCTCGCGCAGGAACTTCTGGTTCGCATCGCCGCGCACGAACGCCATGTGCGGCGTGTTGTTGATGAACGTCGACGGCTCACGCATCGCGCCCTCGGTGACGAGGGAACCCCAGAACGTCTTCGTCGTGAGGAACTGGCCGTTGATCGCAATGGCCTTCGAGATGTTGACGCTGCCGTCGGCCGCCTCGGGCGTGTAGTTGAGCTCGCACAGCGCGGCGTGGCCGGTGCCCGCGTTGTTCCAGCCGTTCGAGCTCTCGAGGGCGACCTCGTCGAGACGTTCGAAGACGGTGAGCGACCACTCGGGGTGCACCCGCTGGATCATGGCACCGAGCGTCGCGCTGACGATGCCGCCGCCGACGAGCAGGACGTCGACGGAATCGGATGCGCTCTTCGCGCCCTCCACGTTGTTCACCACATGCCCCTTACGCGCTGATGTGTCGTGTTGCTGGCGCGCCGCATCGCGACGCTTTGTTCTCCACGGTAGTCCTCCTCGACGCCGAGCGTGCAACGGGGCGATGAACTACCGGGGTGATGTGATCCGTGACACGCCTGACGTGTCAGCCTCCGGAGTTCTCCGCCTCCGCCTCGGCCACCCAGGCGGCCTGTTCGGCGGTGAGCTCCTGCGTGTCGAGCCACCCGTCGGGCAGGACGACGCGTCGCTCGCTGCCCGCGCGACCGCGCGGCCCGTCCGCCGCAGCGCCGGGCCACGGGGCGTCGAGGTCGAGCCCGGCGACGAGGTCGTCGAGCGCGGCGAGGGAGTCGACGAGCGCGAGCTGATGGCGCAGCTGCGAGCCGACCGGAAAGCCCTTGAAGTACCAGGCGATGTGCTTGCGGATGTCGCGGCAGCCCTTGAGCTCGTCGTCGTAGAACTCGACGAGGTACTCCGCGTGGCGGCGCAACGTCGCGCAGACCTCACCGAGCGTCGGGTCGACGCGGGCGTCGGAACCGGCGAAGGCCGCGGCGAGGTCGGTGAACAGCCAGGGCCGTCCGAGGCAGCCGCGCCCGACGACGACGCCGTCGCAGCCTGTCTCGGCGACCATGCGCATGGCGTCCTCGGCCGACCAGATGTCACCGTTTCCGAGCACCGGGATGCTCGTCACGGTCTCCTTGAGGGTGCGGATCGCCGACCAGTCCGCGTGGCCCGAGTACGCCTGTGCGGCCGTGCGGGCGTGCAGCGCGACGGCCGCGACGCCCTCACCCTCGGCGATGCGCGCCGCCTCGAGGTAGGTGAGGTGATCGGTGTCGATGCCCTTACGCATCTTGACGGTGACGGGGATGTCGTACGGGCTCGCCTCGCGCACGACGGCGCTGACGATGCCGCGGAACAGCTCGGTCTTCCATGGCAGCGCGGAACCGCCGCCCTTGCGCGTCACCTTGGGCACCGGGCAGCCGAAGTTGAGGTCGATGTGGTCCGCACGGCCCTCCGAGGCGAGGATGCGCGCCGCCTTGCCGGCGTTGAGCGGGTCGGTGCAGTAGAGCTGGATGGAGCGCGGGTTCTCGTCGGGGTCGGTCTCGATGAGCTTCATCGTGAGCGGAACGCGCTCGACGAGAGCGCGCGAGGTGATCATCTCGCTGACGTAGAGCGACGTCGCGCCGCTCGCACCCGCGGCGACGGAGCCGTCATCGCCGTACTGACGACACAGGCGCCGGAACGCACGGTTGGTGATGCCCGCCATCGGCGCGAGTACGACGGGCGAGGTGATGGTGTGCCGTCCGATCTGCAGCGGCGGCAGCGCCGACGGGTCGCGCACGAGCGCACCGGGTGCGGGAGGGGCTTCGAGAACAGTCATCGCCTTTCAGTGTCCCACTCGCGCGCAAGGCTGGCGACATGACGACTGGAGCAGCACCCGGCCCGCGCCCACTACCCTGGTGCCGTGTCACGCAACGAACCACGACCCGAAGTCTCCGTCAGCACGAGCCGCGCGAAGGCCATGCACGCCTCCGACCCTGCGATCGGGGCGCTGGCGCGCCTGCCGCAGTGGGTCATCCTCGCTGTCCTCGCCGTCCTCATGATCGTCGGCATCGCGGTGCGCGGCGTCGTCGGAGCCGTCGCGTTCGGCCTCGTCACCGCCTTCCTCGCCTGGCTGCTGTACCTGTCGTGGCAGCAGCTGCGCCCGCTCGACCGCCTCGCGCGCGCCGCCGTCATCGTGCTGACGCTGGGCGTGACGATCGTGCTGGCGTTCCCGAGGTAACCCCATGTTTTGACAATGATTCTCACTTTGAGTGAGAATCATTGTCATGTTCATGCGTCGCTCGTTCACCGTTGCTCTCACCGCCGCCCTGGGGCTCGGCGTCACCGCCTGCGGCTCCGAGAACGGGCGCACCGACGACGGCCGCGTCCAGACACTGGCGAGCTTCTATCCGATGCAGTACGCGCTCGAACGCATCGGCGGACCAGACGTCACCGTCAAGAACCTGACGAAGGCCGGCCAGGAGCCGCACGACGTCGAGCTCACGCCCCGCCAGGTCGCCTCCGTCGCGGACGCCCGCCTCATCGTCTACGCGAAGGGCTTCCAGGCCAGCGTCGACGACGCCGTCGCCTCGAGCGCCAAGGCCGGGCGCGCACTCGACGTCTCGCCGCAGGCCGACCTCGACCTCACAGCCGAAGAGGAGGGCCACCATGACGAGAGCGAGCACGAGCACGCTTCCCATGCCGGCGGTTCCGACCCGCACTTCTGGCTCGACCCGGTGCGCTACAAGGCCGTCGTCCAGGCGATCGGTGACCGGCTCGCCAAGGACGACCCCGAGCACGCCGACGGATACCACACGCGCACCGCGTCACTCGTCAAGGATCTCGATGCCCTCGATGCCGAGTACCGTGGCGGCCTCGCTCACTGCACGAACCGGACGATCGTGACCGGCCACGAGGCGTTCGCCTACCTCGCGGCACGATATGGGCTGACGCAGCGCGGCGCGTCGGGTGTCTCCCCCGAGGCCGAGCCGACGCCGGCGCAGCTGTCGTCGATCAGCGATTACGTGAAGAAGAACAAGGTGACGACGATCTACGCTGAGACCCTCGTCTCGCCGAAGGTGGCTCAGACCATCGCCTCCCAGACCGGCGCCCGCGTCGACGTCCTCGACCCGATCGAAGGGTTGACGGACGCGAGCAAGGGCAGCGACTACCTCGCCGTGATGAGATCCAACCTCGCCACATTGAAGAAGGGCCAGGGCTGCTCGTGAGCGTCTCCCCCATCCTGCGACTGCGCGACGCCGCGTTCGGCTACGACGGCCGCGCGGTCGTCGGCGGTGTCTCGCTCGAGGTGAACCCCGGCGAGATCATCGCGGTTCTCGGGCCGAACGGCTCCGGCAAGTCGACGCTGATGCGCGGCATCCTCGGCCTCAACGACCACGTCAGCGGGCAGGTCGAGCTGTTCGGCACGCCCGCATC
The DNA here is from genome assembly GCF_044909235.1 of Dermacoccus sp. GAS27A. NCBI lineage: Bacteria > Bacillati > Actinomycetota > Actinomycetes > Micrococcales > Dermacoccaceae > Dermacoccus > Dermacoccus sp. GAS27A. The sequence goes on from NZ_JBIYDW010000008.1 coordinate 56,229, forward strand.
TTCGTTCAAGGCGCGCACGCGCATCGGCTACGTGCCGCAGCGGCACACGCTGTCGGCGTCGGTGCGCGCGACGGTGGAAGAGGTCGTCGAGGTGGGTCGCCTGCCGCACCGGCCCTGGTACCGACGCGCGGACGCCGAGGATCGCCGGCTCGTCACCGCGGCCCTCGCCGAGGTCGGGCTCGCCGATCGCTCCCGCGACGACGTCGCCACCCTCTCCGGGGGTCAGCACCGACGCGTCCTCATCGCCCGCGCGCTGGCCGCGCAGCCCGACATCCTCGTCATGGACGAGCCGACGGCCGGCGTCGACACCGCCAGTCAGGAGGTACTCGCCGAGGTGCTCGAGCGCCTCGCCGCGAGTGGCGTGACGATGATCATCGTCACGCACGAGATCGAGGCGCTGCACGGCATCGTCACGCGCATCGTCGAGGTCGCGCACGGCGCCGTGACGTTCGACGGACCGCCCGCGCGCTACGGCGAGCGCGTCAGCGCGTCGCTCGGTGGGGTGTCGCTCGGCGGCCACGACCACCACGCCGAGGACCTGCCGCACCACGCGCCGGGCTACGCGCGCGGACCCTTCGACGACGCCAGGTTCGCGCCCGATCACGGGCGATTCAGGGAGGGGGATCGTCGTGGCTGAGTCGCTCGCTACGTGTTCTGATGGGGCGCCCGTGCGTCCCGTCGCTCCCTTCCACGCTCTGATCGGAGGCCACCGTGGGTGACCTGTTCGTCCTCGAGGCGATGCGATACGCGTTCGTCGCCGCGCTGCTCGTCGGGGCGGCCGCGCCGTCCGTCGGGGTGTTCCTCGTGCAACGACGGCTGTCGCTCATCGGTGACGGCATCGGCCACGTCGCGCTCGCCGGCGTCGCGATCGGGGTGCTCCTGCACGCCTCGCCGATCCTGACGGCGCTCATCGCGGCCGTCGTCGCGGCGTGCATCATCGAGTTCATCCGCCTGCGCGGGACGACGAACGCCGACGTCGCCCTCGCCGTCATGTTCTACGGCGGTATCGCGGCGGGCGTCGTACTGCTCTCACGCGCCGACAACGCGGGGCAGACGTCGATCAGTCAGTACCTGTTCGGCTCGATCCTCACGACGACGAGCGACCAGCTGTGGCAGTTCGGCGCGCTCGCCCTCGTCGCCGTCGGCGCGACGACGGTGCTGCGCAAGCGCCTGTTCGCCGTCGCCAACGACGAGGAGTACGCGCGGGCCGTGGGGCTGCCCGTCGTGCCGCTCAATCTGCTGCTGTCGATTCTGACGTCGGTGACGGTCGTGTTGTCGATGCGCGTCATCGGCCTGTTGCTCATCTCGGCGCTCATGATCCTGCCCAACGCGACGGGCCAGCTGATCGGTCGTAGCTTCCGTCAGACGACGGCCGCAGCCGTCGTCGTGGGCTGCCTCAGCGGTGCGCTGGGCGTCACCAGCGCGTACTACCTCGACACCCCGCCCGGCGGTACCGTCGTGCTCGCGGCGATCGCGCTGTTCCTGCTCGCGTCGTTCGTGGCGATGACCGTGCACGCCGTGCGCGCTCGTCAGGCGCGACGGGTGGCGCACCACGCGCACGAGCACCGGCAGGGCTGCGGGCACCCGTCCGTCCCTCACGGCGACCACGTCGACTACCTTCACGACGGTGAGTTCCACGCGCCGCACGGCGACCACTGGGACGCCCACCGACCCGCCGTCGAGACCTCGAAAGGCACGCATGATGCGGTGTGACAGCGCAGGACGCTTCGAGCTTCGACGAGTCTGGACGGATGTCCGATGAGTGCGCGCAAACCGACACGCCAGCAGCGCGTCGTCGCCGAGAGGCTCGACGGCTGCGGCGAGTTCTGCTCCGCGCAGGATCTGCACGCGAAGCTGCGCGCCGACGGTGAGACGATCGGCCTCGCAACGGTGTACCGCACCCTGCAGGCGCTCGCCGGGGACGGCACCGTCGACGTGCTGCGCACCGACGACGGTGAAGCCGTCTACCGCAGCTGCTCCCCCACGCACCACCATCACCTCGTGTGCCGACGGTGCGGACGCACCGTCGAGGTCGAGGGCCCGACGGTCGAACGCTGGGCCTCCGGCATCGCCGCCGAGCACGGCTTCACCGCCGTCAGCCACCAGCTCGAGATCTTCGGGCTGTGTCGCGCGTGCAGTCAGGACGCCGCCGCTGCCTCTGCTTCCGCCCCCTCTGACGCGGGGCCTTGAGTCGCCCGAAGCGTTGCGGCGGGTTCTCCCGTCAGGACCGCACCGAATGTCTCGACGGCACTGACCCTGCCGCATGGCGACGGCGCAAACACCTCACGAAGGCGCCGTCTCCACCGTGTCACGGCGGCTCTAACGCGTCACGGCGGCACTGAATACCATGACGGCACTGCCCCGGACTCCGGTCTCGAGGGGTGAATCAGGCGACGCGGCCGGCATCTGACACCACTGCGAACTGCGTCCCTCTCTGCGCTTTTCGTCGACCTTCGTAAATCGCAGGGGGGCCGGGTCAGTCGATGAGGCCGTCGTCCTCGTAGATGCCGCCGCCGTCAGCGTCGGGGTCCCCCATGAGCACCGGGTCGTAGGACGGCTTGGGCTTCGACGGCGCCCGAGCTGCCGCCGCAGCGTCGTCCGCAGCCTGCTGAGCGGCGACGGCGTCGACGGCTCCGCCATAGCGACGGTCGCGCCGGGCGTAGATGTCGACGGCCTCCCACAGCTTGCGACGGTCGAAGTCGGGCCACAGCGTGTCGAGGAAGACCATCTCGGCGTAGGCGCTCTGCCATAGCTGGAAGTTGCTCGTCCGCTGCTCGCCGGAGCTGCGCACGAACAGGTCGACGTCCGGCAGGCCCGGCGCGTAGAGGTAGCTCTGGATCGTCTTCTCGGTGATCTTCTTCGGGTTCAACCGGCCGGCCGCGACGTCGTCAGCGAGCGAGCGTGTGGCATCGACGAGCTCTGCGCGCCCGCCGTAGTTGACGCACATCTGCAGGGTGCAGACGGTGTTGTTCGTCGTCCGCTCCTGGGCGACTTCGAGCTCGCGCACGACAGAACGCCACAGCCGCGGCTTGCGCCCTGACCAGATGACGCGCACGCCCCACGAGTCGAGCAGGTCGACGCGACGACGGATCGTGTCGCGGTTGAAGCCCATGAGGAAGCGCACCTCCTCCGGCGAACGGCGCCAGTTCTCCGTCGAGAACGCGTAGGCGCTGATGTTCTTGACGCCGAGTTCGATGCAGCCGGCGACGACGTCGATCAGCATCGCCTCACCCGCCTCGTGGCCCTTCGTGCGCGGCAGACCGCGCTCGTTGGCCCAACGCCCGTTGCCGTCCATGACCATCGCGATGTGCTGCGGCACCAGCTCAGCAGGAATCGCGGGCGGCGTGGCGCCGCTGGGGTGCGGGTCGGGTGAGATCGGCACGGGCGTCGTCCTTCGGGTCGTGATTCTTGTCGTCGTGCTGCGTGACGTAGGTGTCCCCGACGTCTCGGTGAGGACAGTCTCTCAGGACGCCGGGGGCACGTCGTGCGTCGCAGGCTCGGCGGGTGTCGCGGGTGGGGTCGAGCGAGCGACGACGGTGTAGTCGCCGCGATCGACGTGCCTGAGCGAGCGCACGCCGTGTTCGAGGTGCCATTGGACGTATGCGGCGATGAGGTTGCTCGACTGTCGACGCGCGTCGTCGCTCGTCGCGGCGACGGCGATCCAGTCGCCGCGCAGCAGGGCGTCCATGAGGACGAACGTCTCGGGCATCGGCGCGGTCGATCCGGGCGGGCGGCACTGCGGGCAGACGGCGCCACCGACGGCGAGGTTGAACGCACGCTGCGGGCCGGGGTCGCCGCAGCCGGCGCAGTCGATGAAGCTCGGCGTCCACCCGGCCGTCGCGACGGAACGCACGAGGTAGGCGTCGAGCACGAGATGTGCGGGGATCTGACGCTGCGCGAGCGCTGCGAGCGCCCCGGCGAGAAGGTTGAAGTGGGCCACGACGCGGTCGGAATCCTCGCAGAGCCGGTCTGCCGTCTCGAGCATCGCGGCACACGCGGTGTAGGAGGGATAGTCCTGCGCGATGGCGTCGCCGTAGGAGGCGAGGAGGTCGACCTGAGTGACGACGTCGAGGTTGCGCCCCTCGTGCAGCTGGATGTCGACGACCATGCCCGGCTCGAGACGCGCCCCGAACTTCGACTTCGTCTTGCGCACGCCCTTCGCGACGGCGCGCTTCTTGCCGCGATTGCGCGTCAGCATCGTGATGATGCGATCGGCCTCCCCCAGCTTGTGGGTGCGCAGCACGATGGCGGCGTCACGGTAGAGGGGAGGCATGTCTCCATTGTCTCGCGGTTGCCTGCGTCAGCGATAGCGGGCCCGCGTCTCGTCCGCTGACGGCGCAACTCGCCGGGCGGATGCGTCCCCAGGCATGCCTCAGCCGCCGACATGCGTTCTGCTCCCCCACCCCCGCCGTTTCCCCCTGCGTCCAACTGCACCCGGGTGCATCTGGGCGCAAAGGGCGGGGCTGGACGAGTCAGGACAAGAGGCGCATAATCGAACACATGTTCGCAGGTCTACAGGGGTCGCTGCTCGACCAGGTCGAGGAGGTCGGCGTGCGTCCGCTCGTAGGCGCCGTCCGTCGCACCGAGCTGACGCGCGGGGCCTGGGTCGACCTGCGCCCCGGCTTCATCACCGGCGCTGACGAGTTGTTCAGCCGCCTCATGCTCGGTGGCAGCGCGGGCGTCGACTGGCAGGGCGAGCGTCGCGTCATGTGGGACAAGGAGGTCACCACGCCCCGCTTGCTGCGCTTCTACCGCGGCGACGAACGCTGGCCCGACCCCGTGATGCGCGACGCCCAACGCGCGCTGAGCGACCATTACGCCCCCGAACTCGGCGAGCCGTTCACCACCGCCGGCATGTGCCTCTACCGTGACGGCCGTGATTCCGTCGCGTGGCACGGCGACAAGGAGGGCCGCTCGAGCACGAAGGACACGATGATCGCCATCGTCTCGATCGGCTCGCCGCGCACACTGGCGCTTCGCCCCGTCGGTGGCGGGCAGAGCCTGCGCTTCCAGATCGGCCACGGCGACCTGCTCGTCATGGGTGGCTCTTGTCAACGGACCTGGGAGCATGCCGTTCCGAAGACGACGAAGTCCGTCGGGCCTCGCATCAGCATCCAGTTCCGGCCCTACGACGTGAGATGAGATTCAACCCCGTGACGCATGCCGTCAGCCTGCAGCCGAGGGGCGTGGGACCACAGGACGCGCCCACGGCGCCCGCGCCTCGACGACCTGGGGAGCAGTAGCCATGCCCGACCCACGGCCCCGTTCTTCGACGCCCACTCTTGCGACCCGCAGTGTCGAAACCCTTGACGGCGTGCTCGACCGGATCGGGCGATCATTGTTCAGGGCGAAGTTCCATCTCAGCCCGGCCGATGCGCGGTACGCGCGCGATCGGGGGCGTCGCGAGATCGAAACCCATGCCGCGCGCTTCATCGGCGAGCGCCTCGCCGCTGCCAATCCCGACAACGACGGCCGGCAGACCCCGATGCGCGGCCATCCGGTCTTCCTGGCTCAACACGCGACGGCGACCTGTTGCCGCGGATGCCTCGCGAAGCACCACGGCATCGTCAAGCACCACCCGCTGACAGACGAGCATCAGGCCTACGTCTTCGCCGTCATCATGCGCTGGATCGAGCGAGAGTTGCGACGCCTCCCCCACGATTCCTCTCGCGCTCCGCTGCCCCCGTCCAAGCATCGGCGACCGGGCATGTCATCGCATGCGGCGCTCTTCTGAGCGCTCCCCGCGGGATGCTCGCACAACGCCCGTCACCCTGACACGACGAAGCGGGTGGAGCCCAGCACCTTCCCCGGTCACTGGGTTCCACCCGCTCGTCCCATTATGCCGTGTCGCACCGAGTGCCTCATGCGTCGCGGAACACCGAAATAGTTGTGGAGGTTCGCGCTACCCAGAGCGCGAACCTCCACAACCCTTGGCCCAGCCGTCAGGCCGCAGCCGCCTCCGCGTCACGCTCGGCACGGTTGACGGCCGACAGGATCGCCATGAGCGACGCACGCACCGTCGATTCGTGGATGCCGACGCCCCACAGCACGCGGTCGCCGATGGCGCACTCGACGTACGCCGCAGCCTTCGAATCCTCGCCGGACGAGAGCGTGTGCTCCGTGTAGTCGAGGAGGCGCACGTCGACGTCAATGGTGCTCAGCGCGTCGAAGAAGGCGTCGATGGGTCCGTTACCCTCACCCGAGATCGTCACGGGCTCGCCGCGATCGAGCAGACGGACGGTGATCTTGTCGCGGCCGTCGTCCGTCGAGTCGAGCTGGCTGCCGACCGGCTTGAAACGACCCCAGGCGCGCTCGCCCTCACCGGTGCCGGGCAGGTACTCGTCGGAGAAGGTCGACCACAGCCACTGCGGCGCCACCTCGCCGCCGGCTGTGTCCGTCCACTGCTGCACGACGCCAGCGAACTCGATCTGCAGGCGGCGCGGCAGGTCGAGGTTGTACTCGCTCTTCAGCAGGTACGACACGCCACCCTTGCCGCTCTGGCTGTTGACGCGCACGACGGCCTCGTACGAGCGCCCGACGTCGTGCGGGTCGACGGGCAGATACGGCACACCCCAGACGAGCTCGTCGATCGACTTGCCCGTCTCCTTCGACTGACGCTCCATGTCGTCGAAGCCCTTCTTGATGGCGTCCTGGTGCGAACCGGAGAACGCCGTGAAGACGAGGTCGCCGCCGTACGGGTGACGTTCGCCGACGGGCAGCTGGTTGCAGTACTCGACCGTCGAACGGATCGTCTGGATGTCGGAGAAGTCGATCATCGGGTCGATGCCCTGACCGAACAGGTTCATGCCCAGGGTGACGAGGCAGACGTTGCCGGTGCGCTCACCGTTGCCGAACAGGCAGCCCTCGATGCGGTCGGCGCCCGCCATGTAGCCCAGCTCCGCAGCCGCGACACCCTCGCCGCGGTCGTTGTGCGGGTGCAGCGACAGCACGACGGACTCGCGACTGTCGAGGTGACGCGACATCCACTCGACCGAGTCGGCGTACACGTTCGGCGTCGCCATCTCGACGGTCGCCGGCAGGTTGATGATCATCTTGTGATCGGGCGTCGGCTCGATGACGCCGATGACCTCGTTGCAGATGCGCGCCGCGAATTCGAGCTCGGTGCCCGTGTACGACTCGGGCGAGTACTCGAAGTACACCTTCGTCTCGGGGATCGTCTCGGCGAGCTTCTTGCACAACCGCGCCCCCTGCAGGGCGATGTCGACGATGCCGTCCTCGTCGAGGTTGAACACGACGCGACGCTGCAGCACAGACGTCGAGTTGTAGAAGTGGACGATCGCGCTCGGCGCACCCTTGATGGCGTCGAACGTCTTCTCGATGAGGTGGTCGCGGCACTGCGTCAGCACCTGGATCGTCACGTCGTCGGGGATGTGGCCGCCGTCGATCAGTTCGCGGACGAAGTTGAAGTCCGTGTCGGACGCCGACGGGAAACCGACCTCGATGTCCTTGTAGCCCATCTGCACGAGCAGCTTGAACATGCGCATCTTGCGCTCGGAATCCATCGGGTCGATGAGCGCCTGGTTGCCGTCACGCAGATCGACGGCGCACCAACGCGGCGCCTTCTCGATGATCTTGTCGGGCCACGTGCGGTCGGGCAGGTCGACCTTGATCTGCTCGTGGAAGGGGACGTACTTGCCGATCGGCATCGTCGTCGGCTGCTGAGATCCGTGCATGGGTGGTGTTCGCCTCACTGCGTTCGTTGCGGGTGCCGGCCGAGCACCATTCAACCCCGCGGTGAGGATGGCCGACTAGTTGGCCCCACCGCGGCAACGAAGAAGGAGACTCACTCCCCGAACCGTGCGCATGCCACCAACCTAGGGGTGACGCGCCCCACACCACCACCCGCACGTCGCCGTCGTCCAGCAAGCGGACGGCGGCGGGCTGCCGCAAGCTTCCTCGCCGGCGGTGCGTCGCTACCGCGCGCTCATCCCACCACAGGATGACGACGGCCCGGCGCGCGGCGTGAATAGCTGGGCGGGTGAACGACATCTGGAGCCGCGGGCCACGTGCGCGACGCTGGATCATGGCGGCCGAGGGGCTCTTTGCACTTGCCCTGACAGGGCTGTCGCTCAGCGTCATGTCGGGCCGCAACGGCTCCGGGTGGGGCGTGGCGGCGAGCGTCGCGATCTTCATTGCGTTCCTTGTCCGCCGTCACACCCTGCGCCTGATGTTCGTCCTGGCGGCAGCAGGCGGCGCCATGCAGCTCGTCGACCCGCGCGCCTTCATCATCTTCGGTGACTTTCTCTACGCCCCGATCTGCGCCAAGCTCGGCGTGCACCGCGACGCACGCGTGCGCCGTCTCGGTCTCATCACGGGCGCGCCCTTCGTCCTGCCGCGCCTGGTCGCCATCTTCGGACGCCTGCTCGGAGCCGGTCCCGACGCGCGCATCGCACGCCGCAACGCCGTCGCTGACCCGATGCGCGCGACGCGCGCCGCGCTCGGCCTCGTCATCGGCGTCGGCCTCGTCACGACGTTCGCCTCCGGCAGCGCCGCGCTGTCGGAGTCGATCACGACGTGGGATCTGAGCGCCGCTGAGAGGGCACAAGCGCTCGACGTCATGCACATGGTCTCGATCCTCATGATGGCGCTCGTCGTCATCGCCTCGATCATCGCGGGCGTCGGCTTCGTCAGCACGATGTCGCTCGTCGTCATCCAGCGCCGCCGCGAGATCGGCATGCTGCGCGCCATGGGCTTCACGGCGCGTCAGATCCGCGGCATGGTGACGCGCGAGTCGCTCGCGCTCGGGTTGACGGCCGTGCTCGTCGGCATCGCCCTCGGCGTGCTGCTCGGTTCGCTCGGCGCGCAGTCGCTCATCGGGGCCGGCAACGACGGCTTCGTCTGGGGTCTACCGTTCGAGGTGCTCGCCGTCATCGTCGTCGCAGCTCTCGCGCTGGTCCTCGTCGCGGCCCTGCCGCCCGCGCGTCGCGCCACGACGGTGACGCCCGTCGAGGCCCTGCGCGTCGTGTGACCTCCCACGCTGTGCGAACCCGGCCCAGACGAGTTGAGGTCCGACACTCTGCACTGCAGGGTTTCGGACCTCAACTCATCTCGTGAGGACTGCAATCACGAATTGCGGACTTTCAGACCTCAGGCAAGCGGTCGGCGACGAGCGCTCAGCGTCGGATGTCGGGCGCGCGGCGGATGACGAGGTACTTCTCGCTCAGTTCCTCGATGGCGAACTTGCCGATCGGGATCTCGGAGACGACGAGTTCCTCGTCGAGCGAGAACGGCGCGATCTTCGTCGTCACCTCACGCACGACCTCGCCGCCGCGGATCGTCTTGTAGGTGTTGGTGATCTCGACGCGCCCGTCCTTGACCGGAACCGTCTGACGCCACCGCTCGTAGGTGTTGCGCCCCATCGTCGAACTCGCCGTGCGCACGAGCTCCTCACCCGTGTCGACGACGCCGTACGCGCGGCTCATGAGGATCGGTGCGCCCTCGGGCAGCACCTGCGCCATGCGATCCCAGAACGCGAGGCGCGCGCGTCCGCCGAGGAAGTAGATGACGTTGAACAGCAGCGCGCCACCGATCTGCTCGGGCATCCACGCGTCGAGGATCGAGTTCGGCACGACGGTGGCGCGTGCACGCAGCGAGTCGCGCTCGGAGATGCGCATCATGAGCATCGAGCGCATCCACGGGTCGGGTTCGACGGCGATGATCTCGGCGTCGGGGAACTGCTCGGCGAGCGCGACCGTCGTCAGGCCCGAGCCGGGGCCGATGTCGACGAGCGGCAACTCAGGCTTGAACCCGGCTCCCTCCCAGGGAATCCCGCCGACATAGTCGGTCTCGGGGTTGATCGGCAACCGCAGCACGTCACCGAACTCGGCCCACGCCTCGTGGTCCTTCATGTGCTCACTCATACGAAAACCTCAGAAGTTGAATCCCAGCTTGCCCAGCTGCTTCGGGTCGCGCTGCCAGTCCTTCGCCACCTTGACGTGCAGGTCGAGGTAGACCCGCTGCCCGAGCAGCTTCTCGATGCCCTCGCGCGCCGTGGTGCCGACCTCGCGCAGCCGCGAACCGCCGCGGCCGATGATGATGGCCTTCTGGCTGGGACGCTCGACGAAGATGTTGACGCGCACGTCCATGAGCGGCTTGTCGGCCGGGCGATCCTCACGCGGCACCATCTCCTCGACGACGACGGCCAACGAGTGCGGCAACTCGTCACGCACGCCCTCGAGCGCGGCCTCGCGGATGAGCTCGGCGATCATGACGGTGTCCGACTCGTCGGTCAGCACGTCGTCGGGGTACAGCTGAGGCGACTCGGGCAGGTAACCCAGCAGCACGTTCGCCACATCATCGACCTGCTTGCCCGAAACCGCCGAACACGGAACGATCGCGGCCCACTCCCCGAGACGGTCGACCTCGATGAGGTGCTCGGCGAGTCGCTCCCGATCGACGGTGTCGGTCTTCGTCACGAGCGCGACGACGGGGCGCTTGCGCACGCGCTGCAGCTCGGCGAGGTCCTTCGCGATGAACTGATCGCCCGGGCCGATCTTCTGGTCGGCGGGCAGGCAGAACCCGATGACGTCGACGTCGAGCAGCGTCTCGCGCACGACGTCGTTGAGGCGCTCACCGAGCAGCGTGCGCGGCTTGTGCAGGCCGGGGGTGTCGACGAGGACGATCTGGCCGTCGGGGCGCGTCACGATCCCACGGATCGTGTGACGCGTCGTCTGCGGCTTGCTCGAGGTGATCGCCACCTTGTCGCCGACGAGCGCGTTCGTCAGCGTCGACTTGCCCGCGTTGGGCCGCCCGACGAGGCAGGCGAAACCGGCGCGGTAGATCTCGCCGTCGTGGGTCGTGTCGTGCTCGGTCATCGATCCGTCTCCTCGCCGCGCGTCTCGGCGCTGCGCTCGTCCCCACGCCCGTCCGGGTCGGTGGGATCTTCGGGTTCCACACGCTCGACGATCAACGTCGCGAGCTGGTGGCGTCGTCCTGCCATCTTCTCAGCCGTGAGGCGCAGCCCGTCGATCTCGCCGCTCGCGCCGACGAGCGGCACGCGCCCGACGAGCTTGGCCAGCAGACCACCGACGGTGTCGATGTCGTCCTCGTCGATGCTGACGCCGTACATCTCGCTCAGGTCGTCGATCGACATGCGAGCCGGAACGCGCGTGCGGCCGTCCCCCAGTTCCTCGACGCCGGGCGACACGCGGTCGTACTCGTCGTCGATCTCGCCGACGATCTCCTCGACGATATCCTCCATCGTCACGATGCCGGCGGTGCCGCCGTACTCGTCGATGACGACGGCGAAGTGGACGCGGTCGCGCTGCATCTCCTTGAGCAACGCGTCGACGGGCTTCGACTCGGGCACGAACGCGAGGTCGCGCATCACCTCGGAGATGGCGATGGCGTCCGCGTCGCCGGTGAGCGTGCGCCGCACGACGTCCTTGAAGTACAGCAGGCCGACGAGGTCGTCGGAGTTCTCGCCGATGACGGGCACGCGCGAGTAGCCGGAGCGCACGAACAGGTTCATCGCCTGGTGCAGGCTCTTGTAGCCGTCGATCGTGATCATGTCGGTGCGCGGCACCATGACTTCGCGCACGATCGTGTCGCCAAGCTCGAACACGCTGTGGATCATGCGCCGCTCGTCGGCCTCGATGAGGTCGGAATCCTCGGCGAGGTCGACGAACTCGCGCAACTCCGCCTCGGAGTCGAATGGGCCGTCCTTGTAGCCCTCACCCGGGGTGACGGCGTTGCCCAGCGTCACGAGCAGCCGCGCGAGCGGTGAGAGCACCGTGAGCGCGACGAGGACGGGCCGCGCCGTCGCGAGCGCCACCTTGTCGGCGTGCTGGTGGCCCAGCGTGCGCGGCGAGACGCCGACGAGCACGAACGAGGCGATCGCCATGACGGCGACGGCCGTCGCGAGGCTCGGCCAGAACGCGCCGTCGAACGCGCGTGTCGCGGCGACGGTGACGAGGACGGCGGCCGTCATCTCGGCGCCGACGCGCAGGAATGTCAGCACCATGAGCGCCGTCGCGTGGTTGTCGACGATGCGTCCGAGCGCCGAGGCGCCGGCGTGGCCCTCCTCGGCGAGCGTGACGACGCGGTGGCGCGTCACGCGCCCGAGCGCCGACTCGACGAGGGCGAAGACGAAGCCCATGACCACGCTGACGAGCGCGGCGATCAGCACGATGGTCACGTGCGGTTCACTCCCAAGGTCTGCGGGGTCACTCGCGCCCGGACGGCGGCGCGATGCGGATGGTGCCCGCCTCCGTGCTGCGCCCGCGGCTCGCGAGGTAGGTGAGCAGGATCGTGCGCTGCAGTTCGAACATCTCGACGCGCTCGTCCGGTTCGGCGTGGTCGTAGCCGAGCAGGTGCAGCACACCGTGGACGGTGAGCAGCAGCAGCTCCTCCATCGTGTCGTGCCCGGCTGCGGCCGCCTGCGCGGCGGCGACGCTCGGGCACAGGACGATGTCGCCGAGCATGCCCTCCTGGGACGGCTCGCGCTCGCTGCCGGGCGTCAGCTCGTCCATCGGGAAGCTCATGACGTCCGTCGGGCCCGGCAGATCCATCCACTGCACGTGCAGCGTCTCCATCGCTGCCTCGTCGATGATGCGGATGCTCAGCTCGACGTTGGGGTGGACGAACATCGCGTCCATCGCGTAGCGCGCGCAGTCGTGGATCTCGTCCAGCTCGACGTCGACGTCGGTCTCGTTGGCGATGTCGATCGTCATGCCGGCTGCCCCTCGCCGCCGGCGCGCGCCTCGCGGCGCTTCTTCGCCTCGGCGCGGCGACGCTCGGCTGCCGCGTCGTAGCGGCCGTAGGCGTCGACGATGTCGGAGACGAGGCGGTGACGCACGACGTCGCTCGAGTCGAGGTGGGCGAAGTGGACGTCATCGATTCCGGTGAGCACGTCCTCGATGACCCGCAGGCCCGACGTCGTGCCACCCGGCAGGTCGACCTGCGTGACGTCACCCGTCACGACGATCTTCGAACCGAAGCCGAGGCGCGTGAGGAACATGCGCATCTGCTCGCTGCTCGTGTTCTGCGCCTCGTCGAGGATGATGAACGAGTCGTTGAGCGTGCGCCCGCGCATGTACGCGAGCGGCGCGACCTCGATCGTGCCTGCGGCCATGAGCTTCGGGATCGAGTCGGGGTCGATCATGTCGTGCAGCGCGTCGTAGAGCGGACGCAGATACGGGTCGATCTTGTCGTTGAGCGTGCCGGGCAGGAAGCCGAGGCGCTCACCGGCCTCGACGGCAGGGCGCGTCAGGATGATGCGGTTGACCTGTTTGGCCTGCAGCGCCGCGACGGCCTTCGCCATCGCCAGATACGTCTTGCCCGTACCGGCCGGGCCGATGCCGAAGACGATCGTGTTGCGGTCGATCGCGTCGACGTACTCCTTCTGCCCCAGTGTCTTCGGGCGGATCGTGCGCCCGCGGCTGGAGATGATGTTCGTCGTCAGCACGTCGGCGGGGCGCTGCGCGTTCTTGCCGCGCAGCATGCCGATGGAGCGCTCGACGGCGTCACGGTTGATCTGGTGGCCCGCGTCGATCATCGTGAGCAGCTCACCGACGAGGGTCTCGACGATCGCCGTGTCCTCGCGCGGGCCGTCGATCGTCAGCTCATTGCCGCGCGCAAAGACGAACAGGCGCGGGAAGGCGCGCTCGATCGTGCGCATCAGCTGATCCTGCGGCCCGAGCAACTGCACCATCGCGACGTCGGGCGGGATGACGATGCGCGTCTGCTGCGAGGCAGCCTGGCCGTCAGGGTCGTGAGGGGTGCGCTCGGAGGGCGCGGAAGCGTCAGTCATCGTGTCTCCAGTCTAGTGGTCGCTCGGGCGCTCAGACCCAGCGCGAGCGCGCGAGCAGGGCGGCGAGCGCCGCCGGGCCGGCCGACGACGAACGCAGCACGGTGGCGCCCATCCGCACCGGCGTGGCACCGGCCGCGACGAACGCGTCGAGCTCGGCGGGCGTGATGCCGCCCTCGGGGCCGACGACGAGCATCACGTCACCGGCCGACGGCAGCTCGACCTGCGCGAGACTCGCCTCGGCGTCCTCGTGCAGGACGAGCGCGAGGCCGCCCTCCGCGACGGTGGCCGAGATCGCCTGCGCCGCAGCGTTCTTCGTCACGAGGTCACTGATGCGCGGGGGCGTCGCCCGTCGTGATTGTTTCGTGGCCGCCTCGGCCTGCGCCACCCATTTACGGCGGGCCTTCTCGGCGCGCTCACCCCTCCACTGCACGATGGAACGCTCCGCCTGCCACGGCACGACGGCGTCGACGCCGAGCTCCGTCGCCGCCTCCACCGCCTGCAGGTCGCGATCGCCCTTAGCGAGCGCCTGGACGAGCGTGAACGTCACCGCCGGCGGCGTCTCGCGCGTCACCTCGCGCACGTGCGCCGTCAGCTCGCCCTTCGTGGTCTCTGCGACCACGGCGTGCGCGACGAGGCCGTGGCCGTCGGCGAGCAGGATCTGCTCACCGACACCCATCCGCTTGACGGTGACGGCGTGGCGTCCCTCGTCACCCGCGAGCACGACGGGTGCACCCGGCGGTATGTCGTCGGACAGAGCGCCGGGTGCGACGAAGTAGAGGTGCGCGGTCACGCCTCAGCCCTTCCAGGCCTGACGCAGCTTGCCGAGCAGGCCCTGGTTGACGGGCTGGAACTTCGGCGCCGGCGAGTCCTCTCCGCGCGACTCGGCGAACTGACGCAGCAGGTCGGCCTGCTCGGCCGTCAGCTTGCTCGGGGTGCGCACGTTGGCGTGCACGAGCAGGTCGCCGCGGTTGTCGGTGCGCAGCCGCGTGACGCCGAGGCCCTTGAGGGTGATGACGTCGCCGGGCTGCGTGCCGGCCTTGATGTCGATGTCGCGCGAGCCGTCGAGCGTCTCGAACGGCACCGTGGCGCCGAGCGCCGCGGCCGACATCGGCAGCTCGAGCGAGCAGTGCAGATCGTCGCCCTGACGCTGGAACATCGGGTGCTTCTCGACGCGTACCTCGACGTACAGGTCACCGGCGGGGCCGCCGCCGGGGCCGACCTCGCCTTCACCGCGCAGCTGGATGCGCGTGCCGGTGTCGACGCCGGCGGGCACCTTGATCGTGATGGTGCGCGTGTCGCGCTTGCGGCCGTTGCCGTCGCACTCGAAACACGGGCTGTCGATGATGTCGCCGTACCCCTGGCACGCGGTGCACGGACGCGACGTCAACACCTGGCCGAGGAAGCTGCGCTGCACCTGCTGCGTCTGCCCCGCACCGCCGCACACGTCACACGTGTGCTTGCCCGTGCCGGGACGCGAACCGTCGCCATGACAGGTCGAGCAGACGACGGCCGTGTCGAACGTCAGCTCCTGCTCGCCGCCGAAGACGGCCGTGGCGAGTTGGATGTCGAGCGGCAGCAACGCGTCCTGGCCGTGCTGGACGCGGCTGCGCGGGCCGCCGCCTCCCCCTGCGGCACCCCCCGTGAAGAACGCGTCCATGATGTCGCTGAAGCTGAACCCGGCGCCACCGAACCCGGCCCCGGCGCCACCGCCGGGCGCGTAGGGGTCGACGCCCTGGTCGTAGGCCGCCTTCTTCTGCGGATCGCCGAGCACGTCGTAGGCCTGCCCGACGCGCTTGAACTCCTCGGCCGCCTCCGGGGAGGGGTTGACGTCGGGGTGCAGCTTGCGGGCCTTCTTGCGGTAGGCGCGCTTGATCTCCTCGACGGAGGCCTCACGCGTGACACCGAGTTCGGCGTAGTAGTCGTTCACGAGCATCCTTGCTTTCGACGGGTGAAGATTTCGTCACTCATGTGGTCGTGGTGCGCCCGAGCCATCACTGCTCGAGAAGTTCGGAGACGTAGCGGGCGACCGCGCGCACGTTCGCCATCGTCTGCGGGTAGTCCATGCGGGTCGGGCCGAGCACGCCGAGCGTCGCGACGGCGTCGCTGCCGTAGGCCGTCGTCACGAGCGAGGTCGACTCGAGGCCTGCGAAGTCGTTCTCGGCGCCGATGCGGACGGTCACCTCGTGCGTCGGATCGTCGTCGCGTGTGCTGATGAGGCGCATGAGGACGACGTGCTCCTCCAGCGCCTCGAGAACACGGCTGACGCTGAGGCCCGCGTCGTCGCGCAGCCCGGCACGCGCGAGGTTCGCCGTCCCCGCGAGCACGACGCGCTCCTCCCGGTCCTCGGCGAACACCGCGGCGATCGTCGCGACGATCGTGTCGACGTCAGCACGCTGCCCCGGCTCGAACTCCGCGCCCAGCTCGGTCATGGCCGCGGCGGCCTCGGTGAGCAACCGCGCGCCGGAGACCTTGTTGACGCGCGCTCGCAGCGTCTGGACGAGGCGCTCGTCGTCGGCGGAGGCGACGGAGACGAGACGCTGCTCGATGCGACCTGAGTCGAGGATGACGACGAGCGACAGGCGCCCCTCGGCGACCGGCACGAGCTCGATGTGCCGCACCCGTGAGCGCCGCAGCGACGGGTACTGCATGACGGCCGCCTGGTTCGTCAGCGTGGCGAGCAGCCGGGCGGTGCGCTCGACGATGTCGTCGAGGTCGACGCTCTGACGCAAGAACGTCTCGATCGCGCGACGCTGTGTCGCGCTCAGCGGCCGCACCTGGCTGAGGCGGTCGACGAAGATGCGGTAGCCGGCATCGGTGGGCACGCGACCGGCCGAGGTGTGCGGCGCGGAGATGAGACCGGCGTCCTCGAGGGCCGCCATGTCATTGCGGATCGTCGCGGCGGAGACGCCGAGCTGATGACGTTCGAGCAACGCCTTCGAACCCACCGGTTCGGACGTCGCGACATAGTCCTGCACGATGGCGCGCAGCACCTCGAGCCGACGTTCGTCGCTCATGCGCTCACCTCCCGCGCCTCGATACCGTCCTTCGATCTGCAGTCCGTCCAAGATTGGCACTCACGCCGAGCGAGTGCCAAATCATGCGGGGTGTGTTCGCCCACAGCGTCGCGGGCGATTCCCTCGCGCCGTCGTCCATCGTCCGTCGGTCGGCAGGCGCGCGCTCCCCGGCCCTCGGCGACGCCGCGACGGGCGCCTGGCTGCGCCCGCGGCCATCGTTCTCGGCGCGCCGCGACGGCGGTTGTCGGTGGGCGGTTCTACCCTGATCGCCATGACCGACCGTTACGGCTCCGACGTCCTCTCCGGCGATTGGCGCGCGCCTCGACGTGGGCGTTCGCGCGAGGTGCCCGCTGAGCTCGACGTCGTCGTCGAGGACGCCCAGAGCGGTTACGTCGGCGCCGTCGTGCGCGTCGAGAAGTCGGGCGGGCAGCACGTCGTCTTCCTCGAGGACCGCTTCGGCAAGGCCCGCGGATTTGCGCTCGGCGCCGGCTTCCTCATCGACGGCGAACCCGTGACACTCGTTGCGCCCCGACCCGCCACCGCCGCGCGCCTCGCCGAGCAGCAGACGCAGGCCGGGCGGACGGCGTCCGGTTCGCTCGCCGTCCCCGGGGCGAAGGCGCGCGTCGCGCTGGGTTCGCGAATTTTCGTCGAGGGTCGGCACGACGCCGAACTCGTCGAGAAGGTGTGGGGTGACGACCTGCGCATCGAGGGCGTCGTCGTCGAATACCTCGAGGGCGTCGACGATCTCGCGGCCGTCATCCGCGACTTCCGACCCGAGAAGGGACGCCGCCTCGGCATCCTCGTCGACCACCTCGTGCCCGGCACGAAGGAGGCACGAATCGTCGAGAAGGCACGCGCCCTGCCGCAGGCACGCGACCACGTGCTCATCGTCGGCCACCCCTACGTCGACGTGTGGCAGTCCGTACGACCCGAGCGTCTCGGCTGGTCGAAGTGGCCCGTCATCCCCAAGGGGCAGTCGTGGAAGCACGGCATCCTCGCCGAGCTCGGCTGGCCGCACGCGACGCAGGCGGACGTCGCGCGCGGATGGAAGCAGATCCTCGGCACCGTGCGCACGTACGCCGACCTGCAACCCGAACTGCTCGGACGCGTCGAGGAGCTCATCGACTTCGTCACCGACCCCGCGCAGCAGTGAGACGCCGGGATGGCGCGGCGTGCGCCGACATCATCCCCGGGATGGACGCCGGGGCCCGCGAATATCGATCCCGCGGGGGATGCGCTCGGGACGCAGACACGGAATCATGGTCAGTGAACGAGAGATTCACCCTTCGACACCAGGAGACGTCGTGAGCAACTCCCAGCCGTACCCCTACCCCGACGAGCGCACGCAGGGCCAGGGAGCCGGACGGCTGGCCGGCGCTCCGTACGGCGCCGAGCCGCCCGTCACCGGCCAGGGTCACCTCAGCGATGACGAGCGCGCCGCCTCGATCGTCGCGCACCTGTCGGCGCCGGCCGCCGCGATCCTGTCTGCGGGATGGGTGAGCTTCCTCGGCCCGCTCATCGTGTGGTTCATCTACAGAAACCGCTCCGCCGCGGTGCGCCGCGCAGCGGCCGGGGCGTTCAACTTCAACGTTGCGTTCTCGATTCTCTACATCGTCGGTTGGGTTCTGGTCTTAACCCTCGTCGGCATTCCCGTCGCGCTCGTGCTCTGGGCCGTCATCTTCCTCGTCGCCGCGTGGTGCCACGTCAAGGGAGCGCTGCGCTCGGCGCGTGGCGAGAGCTACGACTACCCGTTCCAGATCCGCATCCTCAACTGATGCGGCCCACGTCGCGACGCCCCGCCCCGCCCCAACAGCGCACCTCGTGTGAGCGCTGGGCTCGCCCCCACCCCTGACAACGTTCCCTCGGCACCCCGTGCCGCGGCGCTTCGTCCTACCCGATTTCAGAAAAGAATCATCATCCCTGCCCTGACCCCGGCCCCCCGTTAGCGCGAGGGCGTCGCCGCCGTCGACAAGCGTTCGGCGCTCAAGAACGTCCTCGGTGCCCTCGGCCTCCTGCTGCTCGCCATGTTCGCTGGCAGTCTCGTCGCCGCCGTCGGTGATCTGTTCGGCGACAGCGAGAACGGCCTCGTGACGCCGATCGGCGTCGTGACGATGGCGCTGCAGCTCGCGATCGCGGCCTTCGTCTTCCGCCGGGCCTGGCACATCACCTCACGCGACCTCGGCTTCGTCAAGGAGGGCGCGCTGGGTTCCTGGCTCGTCGGCGCACGGGGCGGCATCGCCGCCATCACCATCGTCTGGGGCGCCAACCACCTGCTCGGGGGCGTCGACTTCTCGCCCAAGATCACCGCCTCCGGAAAACGCGAACTCGCCCAGGATGAGCGAGGCGCCCGCGCCGATGAGGATCGCCCCCAGGACGCGGAAGACCGAACTCTCGGCCGCCGTGTTCATGACCGCGCCGGCCAAGCAGCGCGAAGATGCCTTAGACGGCGGGGTGAACGTGGACGCCGTCCTGGGAGACGTTGTCCTTGAACGGACCCTTGCCGGCGCGGATGAGGCGCGTCACGAGGAAGGTGACGACGAAGGAGATGAAGACGAACAGGAGCGGCAGCGTCGTCGTCGAGTAGTCGGAGCCGTTCATCGGCGCCCCCTTCGGTCGTCGGGGTCGGCGCAGGCGGGCACGCAGGGGCCCGGGGATCGCCCCTGAGGCAGGCCAGCCCCGGGAGGCGGGCGTCTCGGTGCGCGCGGCTCAGATCGCGAGCAGCGCCCGCACGACGGTGTCGGTGAGCAGGCGACCGCGCAGCGTCAGACGAACTCGTTTGTCGCGCACCGCTGACGGGCCGTCGATCAGCCCCGAGGCGACGAGGCCGGCGACGGCGCGTCGCCCGTCCTCGTCGAGAATGTCGAGAGGAAGTCCCTCGGCGAGGCGCACCTGGAGTAGGACGCGTTCCTCATAGCGCTGGCGCTCGTCGAGCAGTTCGCGTGCCAGCGCCGGCGAGAGCCCCGCGTTGACGCGTTGGGCGTAGGCGCGCGGATGCTTGACGTTCCACCAGCGCACGCCGCCGACGTGGCTGTGCGCGCCGGGGCCGACACCCCACCACGG
Source organism: Dermacoccus sp. GAS27A (assembly GCF_044909235.1). Taxonomy (NCBI): domain Bacteria; kingdom Bacillati; phylum Actinomycetota; class Actinomycetes; order Micrococcales; family Dermacoccaceae; genus Dermacoccus; species Dermacoccus sp. GAS27A. The sequence continues at coordinate 76,074 of NZ_JBIYDW010000008.1, forward strand.
CTCGTCGCGCCAGTACGCGAGGTTGTGGCGGCACTGCGTCTGCGGCGAGCGCGCCCAGTTCGACACCTCGTACCAGTCGTACCCGGCATCCGCGAGCAAGGCGTCGGCGAGCTCGTACTTGTCGGCCTCGTCGTCGTCATCGGGCAGGGGCAGCTCGCCGCGACGCACCTGCGCCCCCATCTTCGTGCCCTCCTCGACGACGAGGGCGTAGGCGCTGATGTGGTCGGGCTCCAACGCGATCGCCGCGTCGAGCGAGGTGCGCCAGTCGTCGAGACTCTCCCCCGGCGCGCCGTAGATGAGGTCGATGCTGACCTGCAGCCCGACGTCCTTCGCGGCGCGCACGGCGCGTTCGACGTTGGCCGGGTCGTGCGTGCGCTCGAGCGTCGCGAGCACGTGCGGGACGGCCGACTGCATGCCGATGCTGACGCGCGTGAAACCACCGTCGGCGAGGGTGCGCAGATAGCTCTCGTCGACCGAATCGGGGTTGGCCTCCGTCGTGACCTCGCACCCCTCGGCGAGACCGAACAGCTCGCGCGCCTTCGCGAGGATGCGGACGAGGTCGTCGGCGGGCAGCATCGTCGGGGTGCCGCCGCCGATGAAGACGGTCTCGATGACGGGGACGCCGCTCGGCGCCTCGCCCAGTTCGCGTGCCGCGAGATCCAGCTCGCGCAGCGCGGCGTCCGCGTACGTGCTGACGCTCGCGCCCGGCTCACCGAGCTCGGTGAGCGTGTAGGTGTTGAAGTCGCAGTAACCGCAGCGCGTCACGCAGAACGGCACGTGGACGTACAGCCCGAACGCACCGCCCGCCAGCGTCGCGAGCGCAGCGGACGGGAGGGCACCGTCGTCAGGGGCGGGGATTCCGTCGGGCATCTGCGGCATCCGGTCATTGTCTCACCGCTCGGCGCCGCACCGCGGCCGTCCGCCAGTCGCGCGCCCAGCTCCTCGCGGTGTTCAGGCGTGACGCAGAGCGCGCTGGTGGCGCACCGCGAGCAGCGAGCTGATCGCGCAGACGCTCCACGTGCCGAGCAGGAAGAGGTACAGCGCGCCGCCGGCCCACGTGAAGATCGCGTGGTGCGAGCTGCGCCCCAGCATCGTCGAGCCGAGCACGAGCGTGCCGACGGGGAACGTCATGCCCCACCAGCCGGGGCTGAACGGCATGCGCTTGGTGAAGCCGCGCACAGTCATGGCGAGGGCCCAGGCGACGAGCGGCACCCCGATCGTCAGCATGACGTAGCCGTAGACGTGGCCGATCTGCGTCACCGTCGTCGCGAACGGGCCCTGCAGCATCGACGCCGACTGCTTCGCGATGGCTTGCGCGGCCGCGCTCGACTGCCCGACGACACCGAGCGGCAGCCACGCGGTGATCGACGCCGCGAGCGGCAGTGGCTCGACGAGCCAGTGGTGACGGTAGGCGATCGCGAAGATGATGGCCCCCAGCACGAGGGCGACGAAGAAGCAGGCCGCGCTCGCGATCAGCATCCACACGCGCGCCTGCGGGCTGCTCAGCCAGCCGACGATGCCGGCGCCGACGGTCGCCGAGACCATCGGCGGGACGACGGCCAGGCCCCACACCGTCGTCGGGGTGCTCGGGTCGACGACGAGCAGACGGGCCGGGACGGCGACGGCGGTGGCGAGGCCGATGACGGTACCGATGGCCCACAGGACGAGGTCGGCCCGCCAGGCTGCGTCGCTCAGGCCCGAGGAGATCGCCGGGAGCACCGCGGACGTCGCCGATCCGACGGCGAGGACGCCCATCGACACCATCCCCCACTGCGCCATCGCGACGGGGTTCGCGACGCTCGCGCGGAAGGCAGCGCGATCGCGAGCGATGCGCGCCACGAACGACACGGTGAGGACGACGAGCAGGGTGCAGGCGATGAGCCAGAAGCCCACGGCGAGCGTGTGGCCGAACGGGATGACGTCGGTGCGCAGCTCGCTCAACGTGCCCAGGATCGCGCTGCCCATGACGCTGCCGTACCAGGCCGGGGACGCCGCGGGCACCGTCGGGTTCTCGAAGAACGAGCCGGTGGTTCGGTGAGGCATGACGTCGGTGGCGGTGGCTGTGCTCATGGGTTCCATGCTTCCGCCGTGTCGGCTCGACCGGTAGCCCTATATCCGGCATGGGGGTATGTGCTTCGCATATAGGCTGGAGTGGTGACGACCTGGCCCGACCTCGCGACGCTCGAACTGCTCGTGGCACTGGCCGACGAGGGCTCGCTCAGTGCGGCCGCCCGACGCTGCGGGGTGGCGCAACCCAACGCGAGTCGCAGCATCGCCCGGCTGGAGCGCAGGCTCGGCCTGTCGCTCATCCATCGCGCGACGACCGGTGCCCGCGTCACGACCGACGGCCTGCTCGTCGTCGAATGGGCGCGCGCGACGCTCGAGGCGGCGCGCGCCCTCGAGACGGGAGTCGCGGCACTGCGCGCTCGTACGCAGGCGCCGCTCGTCGTCATGGCGAGCCAGACGGTCGCCGAACACCTGTTACCGGGGTGGATCGCGGCGTGGCAGCACGCCGAGGCTGACGCGGGTGGCGCGGGCGCCGGTGGCGCTTCCCCTCACGACCCATCGCTTGGCGAGACGCGCGGCATCTCGGTAGCCGTCGGCAACACGACGGAGGTGCTCGCCGCGGCACGCGGCGGTGAGGTGGATCTGGGGTTCATCGAGGGCCCCGGCGCTCCGCGCGGGTTGAACTCCGTCGTCGTCGCGCATGACGACCTCGTGCTCGTCGTCGCGCCGCAGCATCCGTGGGCCGCGAGCTCACGTGTCCGCGCCGAGGAACTGGCGGCCACACCGCTCGTCGCGCGCGAGTCGGGCTCGGGCACGCGGGTGGCCTTGCGCCGCGCCCTCGCGCCGCTCGATGTCGCTCCCCCGGCGCTCGCGCTGGCGAGCAACGCCGCCGTGCGGGTTTCCGCCGCGGCCGGGACGGCTCCCGCCGTCCTCAGCCGGCTCGCTGTCGACGACGCGCTGCGTGCGGGCACCCTCGTGGAGGTCGGCGTCGACGGCGTCGACCTCACCCGCAACCTGAGGGCCGTCTGGGCCGGCCCACGGCGGTTGACGAACCCCGCCGCCGCGGCGCTTCTGGCCACGGCGGCGGGGTGAACGTCACTTCTTCTTCTTGGCCGAGACGTAGATCGGGATGATGCCCTCGACGGCGACCGTGCCGTCCTTGACGAGGCGCCCCGTCACCTTGACGTCGACCTGGAACGGCGGCTCCTTGTCCCAGTCCTCCGGCGTCGTCTCGGCGACGCACACGATGTCGCCGGGCGTCTTCGCGACGTAGTCGAGCGTGATGCCCTTGGGGATCCAGCGCATGTCGTCGGGCGTCGTCGCCTCCGCGAGCAGCCCCATGGCGCACTCCATGCCGTTGGCGATGGCGATGGCGTGCACGGTGCCGATGTGGTTCTGCACACCCCACCACTTCTTGATCTTCACGACGCCGCGGTGCGGCTCCATCGTCTGGACCATCGGGGCGACCGTGCGGAAGTAGGGCGCCTTGAGCGCGAACGCGGCCGAGAACGCTGCGCGCCCCGCCTTGTCGTTCTTCGCGGTGAGCTTTTTGTACATGCCGTAGACCTGATTCATGGCCCCAAGGTTACCCGCGAGTATCGGCGTTCGCGCCCGATCAGCCGCGCCGGGGACACCGAGCCCGAACGCCGTGGGGACCGAGCGGCACCGCTCAGTTGGCTCGCTTCACCTCGAGGTCGCGCACGATGCGCTCGACCTTGAGACCCTTCGTCTCGAAGCGGGTCGTCGTGCGGCCCTCGAAGCGCGGCGCGAACCCTCCGCGCGCGCCCTCGGGATCGACGTGGGCGTCCCCGGCGTCCGCGAGGCGCCCGGTCCACGGGTTGGTGAAGCGGGGCGACGCCTCGACGACGTCACGCATGTGCCAGGCATAGTCGGCCCAGTCGGTCGCGAGGCGCCAGGTGCCGCCGGGCACGAGGACGTCGGCGACGACGTCGGCGAAGCCGAGCTGCACGAGACGACGCTTGTGGTGCTTCGTCTTCGGCCACGGGTCGGGGAAGAACGTCCACACCTCGTCGACACTGCCCGGCGCGAAGAGCCGATCGAGCGCTTCGGAGGCGTCGATCTCGATGAGACGCACGTTCGTCACGCCCGCGTGGACGGCCTTCGAGATCGTCTGCGCGATGCCGGGACGCCACACCTCCAGAGCGATGAAATCCGTCTCGGGGTGCTCGAGCGCTGCATGGACGATCTGATCCCCCGCGCCCGAACCGATCTCGACGACGAGCTTCGCCCGGCGTCCGAACACCTCGGCGATGTCGAGCCGGAAACCATCGACGGGCTCGGTCGTCCCCGGCTTGCGGGGAACGTCGAGGACGTACTGCTCACCGTTGTCACTCAGCGCACGATGGTGACGCTCCGGCATCCGGCCGCCGCGGCGCGTGAACGAGCGCGTGCGTGCGAGTGGGCGCGGCCCGACCTGCGGGTGCTCCCCCGCGCCCTCCGACGGCTGGCCGGACGTCGCACCCGGAACGTAACCGGGCTTGCTCACTTCTTCTTCTCCGCCGACTCGCCCTGGCTGAGCGCGGCGATGAAGGCCTCCTGCGGCACCTCGACGGAACCGACCATCTTCATGCGCTTCTTGCCCTCCTTCTGCTTCTCGAGCAGCTTGCGCTTGCGGCTGATGTCGCCGCCGTAGCACTTGGCGAGCACGTCCTTGCGGATGGCGCGGATGTTCTCACGGGCGATGACGCGCGTGCCGATGGCCGCCTGGATCGGCACCTCGAACTGCTGACGCGGGATGAGCTCCTTGAGCTTCGTCGCCATCATCGTGCCGTAGGCGTACGCCTTGTCGCGGTGCACGATGGCGCTGAACGCGTCGACGGTGTCGCCCTGCAGCAGGATGTCGACCTTGACGAGGTTGGCGCTCTGCTCCCCCGCGGGTTCGTAGTCGAGCGAGGCATATCCGCGCGTCTTCGACTTGAGGGCGTCGAAGAAGTCGAACACGATCTCCGCGAGCGGCAGCGTGTAGCGCATCTCGACGCGCTCCTCGGACAGGTAGTCCATGCCGAGCAGGTTGCCGCGACGGGCCTGGCACAGCTCCATGACGGCGCCGATGTACTCGCTTGGCACGAGGATCGTCGAACGCACGACGGGTTCGGTGATGTCGGCGATCTTGCCCTCGGGGAACTCGCTCGGGTTCGTCACCTCGCTGACGACGCCGTCGTCCGTCGTCACCTGGTAGACGACGTTCGGCAGGGTCGAGATGAGGTCGAGGTTGAACTCTCGCTCGAGGCGTTCACGCGTGATCTCCAGGTGGAGCATGCCGAGGAAGCCGACGCGGAAACCGAACCCGAGCGCTGCCGACGTCTCCGGTTCGTAGACGAGCGCCGCGTCGTTGAGCTTCAGCTTGTCGAGGGCGTCACGCAGGATCGGGTAGTCGGAACCGTCGATCGGATACAGACCCGAGAACACCATGGGCTTCGGGTCGGAGTAGCCGCCGATCGCCTCGGACGCGGGATTCGCGGCGTTCGTGACCGTGTCACCGACCTTCGACTGGCGCACGTCCTTCACGCCGGTGATGAGGTAGCCGACCTCGCCGACGGACAGGCCCTTCGTCGGGATCGGCTCGGGAGAGTTGACGCCGATCTCGAGCAGCTCGTGCGTCGCGCGCGTCGACATCATCTCGATCTTCTCGCGCGGGCTGAGCCGGCCGTCGACCACGCGCACGTACGTGACGACGCCGCGGTAGGTGTCGTAGACGGAGTCGAAGATCATGGCGCGGGCCGGCGCGTCGGCGTCACCGACGGGGGCAGGCAGCTTCTCGACGATGACGTCGAGCAGTTCCTCGACACCGACGCCCGTCTTGCCGGAGACCTTGAGTACGTCCTCCGGTTCGCAGCCGATGAGGCCGGCGATCTCCGCGGCGTACTTCTCGGGCTGCGCGGCCGGCAGGTCGATCTTGTTGAGGACCGGGATGATCGTGAGGTCGTTCTCCATCGCCAGGTACAGGTTGGCGAGCGTCTGCGCCTCGATGCCCTGCGCGGCGTCGACGAGCAGGACGGCGCCCTCGCACGCGGCGAGCGAACGCGACACCTCGTAGGTGAAGTCGACGTGCCCCGGCGTGTCGATCATGTTGAGGCAGTAGGTCGTACCGTCGAGCTCCCACGGCATGCGCACAGCCTGGCTCTTGATCGTGATGCCGCGCTCGCGCTCGATGTCCATGCGGTCGAGGTACTGCGCACGCATGGCCCGATCCTCGACGACGCCCGTCTTGCTCAGCATCCGGTCGGCGAGCGTCGACTTGCCGTGGTCGATGTGCGCGATGATGCAGAAGTTGCGGATCTGCTCCGGCGGCGTCGCGGCGGGCTCGAGTGCCTTGCGGGCCATGGGTGACAACGTGATACCTCGAAGTTCGTCGGGTCGGTGTTCGCCGCCGCGCGCCCTGGAGGCGGCGATGACGCATCGATCTGCGGCCGCCCGTCGCGCCCCGCGAGGAGCACACCGGCGACCCTTCATTCTTTCACGCCCCGACACCCCTGCCGCACGCGTCACGTACGACGGCCGACGCGACACGTGCATCCAGCGCACGCGAAGAGAGCCCCACTACGATGCGAGACAGATACGCGTCGATCGGGTGTCGTCGAGCACGCGTTGTCGAACTGACGAAGCATCACCCACGCCATACCGGTGGACCCGACGAGCCACTCCCCACAGGAGGCCAGCCCATGGATCTCGACCACACCCTTCGCCCCGCGGCAGAGCGCGTCAAGCAATCCGCCGTCGTCTCCGCACTGATCGTCGCCGCGCTGTGGATCATCGAGGCCCTCGACGTGCTGACGCACCACGCCATCGACGCCGCCGCCTCCCTGAAGGCCTGGGAGGTGAGCGACCTGTGGTCGATCTTCACCATGCCGTTCGCACACTACGGGTGGGCTCATCTCGAGGCGAACAGTGCGTTGCTGCTGCCGCTCGGGTTCGTCCTCGCCCTCAGCGGCCTGGCCGTCCTCGCGCGTGTGACGTTCATCGTCACGTGCACGTCGGGGCTTGCCGCGTGGCTGCTCAGCCCGCCGTACACGGCCGTCGCGGGTGCCTCGGGCGTCGTCTTCGGGTGGCTGACGTACCTCATCGTCCGAGGATTCTGGACGCGCCGCTGGCCCGAGGTCGTCGTGGGGCTCGTCCTCGCCGTCGTCTACGGCAGCGTGCTGTGGGGTGTGCTTCCGCAGAGCACCCACGTTTCGTGGCAGGGTCACCTCGGTGGCGCGATCGGCGGTGTTCTCGCCGCGAAGCTCGTCAGCGATCGGACGGCGTCCTCAGGCTGATCCGCACGGCCCGAGCGTGCCCACGATGACGGCAGAGCCGGGCGAATCAGCGCGGCCACCTCGCACCACCAGGGGCGCGCTCAGCCTGCGACGGCGGCGCGGCGCGACGTCCATGCCGAGACCAGCGTGATGACGGCGCCCGCCGCCGCGAGCACGGCACCGACGCGCGAGCACCACTCGTACCCGAGCCCCGCGTCGAGGACGACGCCGCCGAGCCAGGCGCCGAGGGCATTGGCGGCGTTGAGCGTCGCATGGTTGAGAGCGGCGGCGAGCGACTGACCCTCGTGGGCGACGTCCATGAGCCGCGTCTGGATCATCGGCACCATGATCGTCGGCACGCAGCCGAGCAGGAACACGAACACGACGGCGCTGACCTTGTTGTGCGCGGCGAAGCCGAAGAGCGACAGGACGATCGCGATCGTCACGAGGCAGCCGAAGATGCCGCGCATGAGCCCGCGCATGGCGACGCGTTCGGACAGGAACGCACCCGCCGTCATGCCGATGCCGTAGATGACCAGGATGGCCGGCACGACGGCGTCGGAGAAGCCGGTGAGCTCCGTCATCGTCGGCGCGATGTAGCTGAACGTCGAGAACATGCCGCCGAAGCCGACGACACCGATCGCGAGCGCGAACCACACCTGCGGGCGCGTCAACGCCTTCAGTTCACCGGTGACGGACGTGACGCCCAGGGAGCCCTGGTGCGGGATCCACAACCACACCGCAACGACGGTGAGCAACGCGATGACGGCGACGAGGGCGTACGGCCACTGCCAGCCCAGATGCTGCCCGAGCCACGTCGAGACGGGCACGCCGACGATGTTCGCCACCGTCAGGCCAGCGAGCATCATCGACACGGCCCAGGTGCGCCGGTGCTTCTCGACGAGGGTGGCCGCGACGACGGCGCCGATGCCGAAGAACGCGCCGTGCGGCATGCCCGCGACGAAGCGCGCGAGCAGCAGCATCGGGTAGCTCGAGGCGAGCGCCGAGCCGATGTTGCCGACGAAGAACGCGACCATGAGTCCGAGCAGGACGTTCTTGCGCGGCACCTTCGCGAACAGCATCGTGACGAGAGGCGCACCGACGACCACGCCGAGCGCGTACGCCGACACCGCGTGACCGGCGCTCGGAATCGAGATGCCGAGACCCCGCGCGATCTGCGGCAGCAGACCCATCGTGACGAACTCCGTCGTGCCGATGGCGAAACCGCCGAGCGCCAGCGCCAGGATCGCCAGACCGGCTCGCGGGTAGCTGCCGTGGCGGTTCGAGCGTTCGGCGTCGACGGCCTCGTCGTCGCAGATGTCATGCAGCGCGGTTGCTTCGGTCACCGATCCATTCTTCCGCACCCGTACCCCTACCCCGAGCCGCTGAGGGGGTGCGCACGGCGTGCGTTTCATCACCCGTCGTCACCTGCGTCCGTCGTTCGTGTGAGAGCGCAACCGGGCGGCCGGCGCGTGCCCCGCACCCGGCGCTCGCCCGGACGGGCTACGTTCGGACCATGAACCTGCGCACCGTCGCCGTCCGCCTCTCCCGCGCCCTCGCACGTGGGGGCATGAATGCGCTCCTCGACCCCGAACGCCGTGGAACGTCGTCCACGCGGCGCCGCGCCGACGCCACGGTCGGGCCCGACGGACGCCGCGCGGGTGCACCGACGTCGCACCGTCACGACGACGCGCCCAACGCTCGTCCGGCCGGCTCTGCGCACCCGTATGGTGGCGACTGGACGGCCCCGCTACCCGCGACGGCCTATGCGCCGCATGACGACGGGCATCCCGATCCGGGTGAGGTCGTGTGGGCGTGGGTGCCGTACGAGGAGGACCACTCGCAGGGCAAGGATCGTCCGGTTCTCGTCATCGCCCGGCACCCGGAGCTGGAAGACGTCGTCCTCGCGCTTCCACTGACGAGCAAGGATCACGACCGTGACGCCGCGCAGGAAGCTCAGGCGGGGCGTCACTGGATGGACGTCGGCTCCGGCGCCTGGGACAACCGCGGACGACGCAGCGAGGTGCGCCTCGACCGAGTCCTGCAACTCGACGTCACCAGGGTGCGACGCGAGGGTTCACACATCGACGAGCAGACGTTCGACGCCGTCATCGCCGCCGCCCGCACCCGCTCCGTGGGCCGCTGAGCACACCGCCGCAACGGCGAACCCGTCCACATCGGCGATTTTCGTCCACCTCTACGAATCTCGGTCACATTCGCGCGACGTCATCGACGGGTGGCCGATAGTCACAACGCCATCGACAGGTGCTGGAACGGCCCTTCGTCGCTGAAACCGGCCTTGCGGTAGAGCGCGTCGCCGCTCTCGGTGGAGAACAGCGAGACCCAGCCGGCCTCCTGCTCGCGACACCACTGCAGTGCGGCGTCGAGCAGTGCCGTGCCGCAGCCGCGGCCGCGGAACTCGGCCTCGGTGCACATGTCGCCGACGTACGCCGAGCGGCCCGAGCCGTCGGGGCCGGGCAGGTGCTGTTCGACGGTCGCCGTCACGCACGACGCGAGCGGCGAGCCGGGGCCCGCGCCCTCGACGCGGTCGATGACGAAGCACGCGTACCCGTCGGAGGCGAGCAGCTGACGCGCGACGCGGGCGCACCGTTCGCGCCACGCGTCGTCGAGTTCGATGTCGAAGGGCCACCCGTCGATCATGAGCAGCGCCTTGAGGCGCACGATCTCGGGGACGTCATCCTGGGTGGCGCGGCGAATGTTCACGATCCGCACCCTAGCGCGGCCCGCCCCGGAGCGGGTCATCCTCGCCCGCACGCCAGTCCCCGGTTACCGATACCGCGCGTACCTACGTTCAGGTAACCTCGGCTTCAGCCGCGTGTCACGCCGCCGCGAACGGCGCTCGCACACTCCGACGCACCGTCACTCACGGAAAGGGCCGAGATGACTTCGACCACCAACCAGGCCTCCCTCGCCGACAAGGGCCAGGCCATCGCACTGCGCCTTCTCGCCAAGGCCGGCGGGCACGATCTGCTCAAGAACCCGGCGATCCGCTCCAAGGTCGAGCGTGCCCTTTACCAGGGCAGCAAGTCCGGTTTCAAGGCTCAGACGGTGGCCGGGCGCGCCTTCACGAAGAAGGCCGGCTCGGGCGACGCGGCACGCAACGCCCCGACGAAGCCGCGCCGCGAGTTCGACCTGACGCCCACCGAGGATCAGGAGACGATCGCCGCCGTCGCCGCCGAACTGGCCGACGAACTGCTGCGTCCCGCCGCGGCGAAGGCCGACGCGGAGCGCGCCCTGCCCGACGAGATCCGTGCGCAGGCCACCGAGATGGGCCTGACGCTCGTCGGCGTCCCGGCCGAGCTCGGCGGCATCGCCGAGGAGCGCAGCGCCGTGATGACGGCCCTCGTTCTCGAGCAGCTCGCCCGCGGCGACATGGGCCTCGCCGTTGCGATCATGGCACCGGCCGCCGTCGCGACCGCCATCGCGAGCTACGGCACGTCCGCGCAGCAGGAGACCTACCTGCCCGCCTTCACCGACGAGAAGAAGCCCGCCGTCGCCGCGCTCGCGCTCGCCGAAGCGGGCCCGCTCGCCGACCCGCGCACCCCCGCGACGACGGCCACCCGGGACGGCGCCGACCTCGTCATCACCGGCGAGAAGGCGCTCGTGCCGTGCGCCGATTCCGCCGAACTGTTCGTCATCAGCGTCATGCTCGACGGCGCCGCGCGCCTCGTCATCGTCGAAGCCGGCACGGAGGGCCTGACGACGAGCGACGAGCCTGCGATGGGCGTGCGCGCCGCGCACACCGGGCGCCTGCACCTCGACGGGGTGCGCGTACCCGCCGAGAACCTGCTCGGCAAGGCTGACGACACCCTCGACGCCATCCGCCGCTCGCGCCTCGCGTGGGCCGCCCTCGCGTGCGGCACCGGCCGCGCCGTGCTCGATCAGGTCAGGCAGTACGTCGTCGAGCGCAAGGCGTTCGGTGAGCCGATCGGTCACCGTCAGGCCGTCGCGTTCACCGTGTCGAACATCGCGATCGAACTCGATGGGCTGCGCCTCGTCACCCTGCGCGCCGCGGCGCGTCTCGACGCCGGCGACGACGCCGGTGCCGCCGAGACCATCGCTCACGCCCGCGCGCTCGTCGGGATGCACGCCACGCAGATCGGCTCCGACGCCGTGCAACTGCTCGGCGGACACGGCTTCGTCAAGGAGTTCGACAACGAGCGTTGGTACCGCGACCTTCGCGGCGCCGGCGTCCTCGAAGGTGGCGTCAGCGTCTGAGCTCGCCGCTCCGCTGCGCCACCCGCCTCCTCTTTCCGCGTCTTTTCAGCAAAGGACCCAGTGATGATCGACCTCGAGATCCCGAAGAAGTTCGCCCCCCTCGTCAAGCAGGCCGGTTCGATGGCCGACGAGGTCTTCCGCCCCGTCAGCCGCAAGTACGACCTCGCCGAGCACACCTACCCCGCCGAGCTCGACCTCGTCTCCGCCCTCATCGACGGCATGACCGACTCGGGTGCGAGCAACGGCGCGGGCGCCGCCGGTTCCACGCGCGCCAAGGATGGCACCGACCAGGCCCCGGCCAGCACTGACGCCGACGAGGCGACGGGCTTGACCAAGCCCGCGTCCGGCAAGAAGGCCGGCAAGGTCAACAAGAACGGCGCCAACATGAGCTCGGCGCTGTCGATCATGCAGACGTGCCGTGGTGACGTCGGGCTCACGCTGTCGATCCCGCGTCAGGGCCTCGGCAACGCCGCCATCGCCGCCGTCGCGAACGACGAGCAGAAGGAGCGCTACGGCAACCGCTGGGCTGCCATGGCGATCACCGAGCCCGACACCGGCTCGGATTCGGGCAACATCCGTACGACCGCGACGAAGGACGGCGACGAGTACGTCCTCAACGGCGAGAAGATCTTCGTCACCTCCGGTGAGCGCGCCGAACTCGTCGTCGTATGGGCGACGCTCGACCGTTCGCTCGGCAAGAAGGCGATCAAGTCGTTCGTCGTCGAGCGCTCCAACCCTGGCCTCAAGCTCGTGCGTCTCGAGCACAAGCTCGGCATCCGCGCCTCCGACACGGCGGCGTTCGTCCTCGAGGACTGCCGTGTGCCCGCGAACGATCTGCTCGGTGACCCCGAGATCCGCACCGAGGGCGGCTTCGGTGGCGCAATGCAGACGTTCGACAACACGCGCCCCCTCGTCGCGGCGATGGCCGTCGGTCTGACGCGCGCCTGCCTTGACTTCACCCGCGCCGCCCTCGAGAAGGCCGGCCACGGCCAGGACTGGGACGCGCCCGTCGCAGCCCAGACGTACGCCTCGGCGCGCCTCGTGCAGATGGAGGCCGACTACGAGTCGGCGCTGCTGATGACGTTGCGTGCCGCGTGGATGGCCGACAACGGCAAGCCCAACTCGATGGAGGCTTCGATGGCGAAGGCGAAGGCGGGCCGCACGTGCGTCAACGTCGCGCTGCAGTGCGTCGAACTCGTCGGAGTCGACGGCTACGCCGAGAGCGAGCTGCTCGAGAAGTGGGCGCGTGACGCGAAGATCCTCGACATCTTCGAAGGCACGCAGCAGATCCAGTTGCTCGTCGTCGCTCGTCGCCTGCTGGGTCTGACAAGTGGGCAGCTGAAGTAATCTCGCTCCCCTTGTCGATCATCGCCCGGAAACGCCTCGTCCCTGACGCGTTTGCGGGCGATGATCGTTCGGCGGGGCGCACTGCGCGCGGGGCGGCGGCCTTCTCACCAGAAGCATCGCTCGTGAAGTTGAATCGTGAAGTGACCCCCGGTGTCACAGCCATACGAGACATGGGTCAGATTGTGGTGTGACCACCTGATGCAGCCTCTTCGCGAACGCCAAGTGCCGCGCGCTGTTCATCTCTCGGATGCTGCTCATGGTCAGTGCCGTCATGGGGGACGTTCGCGCTGGGCGTCGTGATGTTCGACCAGACCCGCTCCCCCTTGTTGACCGCGCTGGTCATGTTCGGCCGGCCACTGGTCCAGCTCGTCACGTCGCGCTACCTGCTCGCCTCGAGCGACCTCCTGCGCCCGCGCACCGCCATGATGATGACGGGCGTCGTCGCCGCCTGCGTCGACAGCATCCAGGTCATCCCGTCACTGCCGTGGTGGATGCGCTTCGTGCTCGTCGCCGTCATGCACTCCGCCCTCGCCGCGACCATCGCGCTGCTGTCGGACATCGTGCCCAAGGAAGCGTTCGTCCTCGGGCGCGCAAACGCTCAACATGACGGTGAGCACCGTCCAGGTCGTCGGCAACGCCCTCGGCGCCATCCTGCTGAGTGGTTGGCCCCCACGAACCTGTTCCTCATCTCCGCCGGGGCGGCCGTCGTCGCCGTCATCGGCACCCGCATCGGCCTGCAGGACTACCGGCTAACGACTCCTGCTGCCGCTGCGCCTGCTGCTCGCCGCACCGTTCCTCGTGTTCGCCCTCCACCCGCCGATCGTGCTCGCCGCGCTTTTGGGCGGCCTCGCCGCCATCGGCTACGCGGCCGCCCTGCCCCTGCAAGAACGCCTCGTCGTATCCATCGACCTCGCCACCAAGGGCCAAGCCTTCGGCCTGCTCAGCACAGGCACCATGGTCGACCAAGCCGCCGGCGCGCTGCTCATCGGAGGCATCGCCGATGTTGTCGAAGCCGCTGCCGCGATGACGATCGCCCCTGTGCTCGCCATCATCACGTCGCTGATACTCATGCCGGCGCTGCGCGGGACGATGCCTGCCGATGACAAAGCCGTGGCGATGGCGTGACGATGGGCTCACGCGGCGTGGCGGCGAGGTTCACGCGCTTCGCGCGTCGTGGCGTGGCGGCGCGAGGTCCAAGCGCTTCGCGCGTCGTGGAGCTATGGGGACTCCGTCGGGCTCGCTAGCGCTCGCCCTCCTCCTCGAGTCACAGAGTTCAACAGAGATAGAGAAAGACCCTCACCGAACGAAAACCGTGTACGGTGAGGGTCTTTATCTGTCTCGGTGGAGCTATGGGGATTCGAACCCCAGACCTCTTCCATGCCATGGAAGCGCGCTACCAACTGCGCCATAGCCCCGTGACCCACTCACGTGAGCACTCGCAGAACGTTACCTCCTCGACGCAGCAAGTCCAACTCGAGTTCACCCCGATGCGACGACTCCTCAGGGTCACGCGCTGCGTGCGTGCACCGCTGGGGCGTCGCGCGTCCCAGCGTCGCGCAGGCACACGGGCTTCGCGCGTCGGACCTATGGGGACTCTGTCGGGCTCGCTGACGCTCGCCCTGCTCCTCGAATCACAGAGTTCGATCAAAGACAGAAACAGAGGACCACCCAGACGAAAAGCGTGTCTGGGTGGTCCTCTGTTTCTGTCTTGTGGAGCTATGGGGATTCGAACCCCAGACCTCTTCCATGCCATGGAAGCGCGCTACCAACTGCGCCATAGCCCCGCACTCAGCTCGTGAGCAACCCGTGTACCTTAACCGGCCGGTCACCCACGAAGCAAATCACCCGCACGCACGCCGCGAACCTCGACCCACGAACGGTCACGCCGCCTTCGGACGCTTCTTGCGCACGTACACGAGACGCCTCGCATGCGCGACGACCGTGCCGTCAACCAACGTCAGATCACACTCGAACCAGCGCAATACCTTCGACCCGTCAGCGGCCTGCGCACGGATCTCCTCGACGACGTCCTTGGGCATCTCGTACACGCCGTACACCGTCGATGTGCCCGGCGAACGGAACTCGATCTCACACGCCTGATCCCACACGAGATACTCCGGACCCAACTGATGCATGAGCAGCAACGGGAAGAACGCATCCGTCATCGCGTTGATCGACCCACCGAACGCCGTGCCGTTCTGGTTGCGATTCATCCGATTGAGCTTGAGTTCGACGCGCGCTTCGCTCCAGTCGTCCGAGAACGACTTCACCCGCAACCCCATGCCCACCAGCGGCGGGTAGAAGTTCATGAGCCGCCCGAACGCGCGCGGCGACATCCGCTTGCGCTCGCGCCCCGCGTGCCGACTCATCGCCGCACCTCGTCCCCGCGACGGGCCTCGTCCGCACGGCCCGCCACGGGCACACCCACGAGACGGTTGATCGCCGGTGAGGCCAAGCCCATCCCGACACCACCGAGGATGGGCGGCAACCACGCCCCGAACGCGTGGTCGAGGACGCTGTCAGGAAGGAGGGACCGCGCCACGAGAATGACGGCGACGAAGGCCACCAACCCGAGCGCGAGAGCCGCGAGAACGCGAAGCCACTCCGGGCGCCCCATCGGTCGAGAACCACCCTCGATCCCCAACCATCGCTCCATCGACGTGCTGCTGCCGTGCTCGCTCACTTGAGCCTCTCTCCTCGTCCGCGTGCGATCCGCCCTGATCATGTCACGCCTGACGCGGCGCCGACGGCCCCTTCACGAGGTTGCCCCACCCCCACTCCGCCGCGAGCACCAAGCCCGGAAACCGAGACATGAATGCCGATCCGCCGACACGGCAAGACGCGGCCGCACCACAGAGCCCACGAGCCCGCAGGCTCACTCCCCCGCGTTCCAGCGTTCGATGGCCCAACCACCGTCGCGACGCTCGACGAGCGTCACCCAGTGGCAGTTGTCGATGCTCCGGAACGACGTGCGCACGGTCTGCGGCGTCAGCCCCGCCAACGCACCCGCCACCCCGCGGATGACGGCGCCGTGCGTCACGACGAGCACACTCTCCCCCGGGGTTGCCGACGACACGGCATCACGCACGCCCGCCTCGACGCGTGCCGTCGCCTCGGCGAGCGTCTCGCCGTCGTCACCGCGCCGGAGGTCGTCGCCACGCGCGATCGCGGCCGACGCGTCGGGCCAGCGCGCCGCGACCTCCGCGTGCGTCAGACCGGCCCACGCGCCCATGTCGATCTCGACGAGCCGAGCGTCGTCGGTGCGCACGAGCGGCCGACCGGCCAGGTCGAATGCACCCTTGAGCACGGACGTGGTCTGCGCCGCGCGCCGCGCCGGCGACGTCACGAGGCGCGTGATCGAACCGTCGCGCACGAGCAGCGCCGCGGCACGCTCGGCCTGGCGGAGCCCCACGTCGTCGATCGGCACGTCCAGGCGGCCCTGCCAGCGCCCCTGCTCGTTCCACGCCGTGCGCCCATGACGCAAGAGAATGACCCGCCGCAGCGGGTCATTCTCGGGGGACGTCGGCGTCACGCGTCGGCGGGCTCGTCGAGCTCGAGTTCGATGACGGGGCAGTCCTGCCACAGGCGCTCGAGGTCGTAGAACTCGCGGTCCTCCTCGTGGAAGGCCTGCAGGACGATGTCACCGAAGTCGATGAGCACCCAACGCCCGGAGGCGCGGCCCTCACGTCGCTGAGGCTTCGCGCCGAGCGGCAGCAGCGCCTCCTCGACGGCGTCGACGATGGCGTTGACCTGACGCTCGCTCTCCGCGGAGGCGATCACGAACGTGTCGGTGATGGCGAGCTGATCACTCACGTCGATCGCGGTGATCGACGTGGCGAGCTTGTCCGCGGCGGCCTGGGCGGCAGCTCGCGTCAGCTCGAGGGAACGGTCTGTTGCGGACACTCAGTCCTCCTGGAGGGAGCCCGCTCGGGGCCCATAAAGCTGGTACTTGTGGATGTACTGCACGACGCCGTCGGGCACGAGGTACCACACGGGTTTGCTCGCACGCACCCGGTCACGGCAGTCGGTCGAGCTGATCGCCATGGCCGGGATCTCGAGCAGGGTGACGCGATCGTGCGGCAGCCCCGCGTCACTGAGCTCGTGCCCGGGGCGCGTGACGCCGATGAAGTGCGCCAGCTCCCACAGCTCGTCGACGCCCTTCCACGACAGGATCTGCGCGAGCGCGTCGGCCCCTGTGATGAAGAACAACTCCGAATCGGGACGCAGCCGCTTGAGGTCCGTCAACGTGTCGCGCGTATACGTCGGGCCCTGACGGTCGACGTCGACGCGGCTCACGCTGAAGCGCGGGTTAGACGCCGTCGCGATGACCGTCATGAGATAACGGTGCTCGGCCGGCGCGACATCTCGTCCGGCCTTCTGCCACGGCTGACCCGTGGGCACGAAGATCACCTCGTCGAGGTCGAGGAGGCTTTGAACCTCACTCGCCGCGACGAGGTGACCGTGGTGAATGGGGTCGAACGTGCCGCCCATGACCCCGATTCGTGATGTCAGTGGTTCACACCCTGGTTCTGACCCCCACCTCGCACACCGGCGGGGCCGTGGCCCTTGGGGGCACCGTAGCGGGCCGCGGTGTTGCGGAAGGCCCACAGCAGCGCGAACAACAGGCCGAAGATGCACAGGGCCATCAGACCGAAGGCCCACGGCGGCATGGCGATGTGGTTCTCCTCGAGCTCCGGAACATCCACAGCGGCGACAAGCGAAACGAACGACGTCATGAAAGCAAGGATACTGCCTCAGCACAGCCCGATGACAGCGACCCTTCCTAACGTCTCGATCGACACGGTGCCACCGCGCACGAGCCGATCCGCCGAGAAGGTAGCCATGACCTCCCACCCCAGCTTCGACACCCTCCCCAACGGCGCACCCCACCTGTCCGTCGTCGTCCCGATGTACGACGAGCAGGAGGTCCTGCCCCTGTTCGCCGAACGCCTGCGCCCCGTCCTCGACGGGCTCGAGGTGCCGTACGAGGTCGTGTGCGTCGACGACGGATCCCGCGACGCGACCGCGTCGCTCCTGCACGCGATGCGTCGGACGTGGCCGCAGGTGCGTCTCATCCAGCTGCGCGCGAACTCGGGGCACCAGGCGGCGATCAGCGCGGGCCTCGCCCGAGCCCGGGGACGCTGGATGGTGACGATCGACGCCGATCTGCAGGATCCACCCGAGGTGATCGCCCAGATGCTCGAGGTGGCCGAGCGAGAACACGTCGACGTCGTCTACGGCGTGCGCACCGACCGCAGCACCGACACCGCCTTCAAGCGCGTCACCGCCGAGGCGTTCTACGCACTCATGCATCGCCTCGGCGCGCGTGGGGCAATGAACGCCGGCGACTTCCGACTCATGTCGCGCACGACCGTCGACGCCGTCCTCGCGCTGCCGGAGACCAACCGGGTGCTGCGCCTCGTCGTGCCGGCCCTGGGCTTTCCGTCGGCCGACGTCGGCTACCGCCGCGACGAGCGGGCCGCCGGCGAGTCGAAGTACCCGTTGAGCAAGATGATCAGGCTGACGCTCGACTCCGTGACGGGCGTCTCCAGCGCTCCGCTGCGCCTCGCGACGTGGTTCGGTCTCGCCGGCTTCGTCCTCGCCTTCGCGGTGGCCGCATTCGCCGTCGTCTCGAAGCTGACGGGTCACTCGATCACCGGATGGGCGTCCACGATCGTCGTCGTCAGCGGCTTCGGCGCGCTGCAGCTGCTGTGCCTCGGCGTGCTCGGCGAGTACGTGGGCCGCCTGTTCCAAACGGCCCAGGCACGCCCGACCCACTACGTCGCCTACGACTCGTTCGAGGCCGGGGGCCAGGGCACGGGCGATGATGCTCGCTCCGGCGTCGAGACACAGAGTGGTTCCCGCGCAGACGGAACACACCCCGTCGCCGAACCCGGGTTCGAGGTGCTCGCCCAGGCGTCATGACGCTCCGGGCGCCGGGCGATGGGGCGCCGGGCCGCGACGAACGCGCTTCAGGCGCCGAGCGTCACCCCGAAACGTCGGGACCGTCGTCAGGATGCGGCGCGAGTGACGTCAGCGGATCTGGCCGTCGCCGTCGACGATCCACTTCGTCGTCGTCAGCTCCGCGAGCGCCATCGGGCCGCGTGCGTGCAGCTTCTGCGTCGAGATGCCGATCTCGGCGCCGAAGCCGAACTCGCCGCCGTCGGTGAAACGCGTCGAGGCGTTGATCATGACGACGGCCGAGTCGACCTGCGCGGCGAACGTGCGCGCTGCCGCGCGGTCCTCGGTGACGATGCAGTCGGTGTGATGCGTCGAGTAGCCATCGATGTGGGCGATCGCCCCCTCGAGGCTGTCCACGACACCGACCGACATCTCGAGGCCGTGGAACTCGGTGCCCCACGCCTCATCCGTGACGGGCTGGGTCGCGACGCCACCGGCGAGGGCAGCGGCGCGTTCGTCGGCGTGCAGGACGACACCGCGCTGGGCGAGCTCGGTGAGCACGCGGGGCAGAAACGTCTCGGCGACGTCGGCGTGCACGAGCAGACTCTCGGCCGCGTTGCACACGCTCGGCCGGTGCGTCTTGGAGTTCACGGTGATGTCGAGCGCCATGTCGAGATCCGCCGCGCGATCGACGTAGACATGGACGTTGCCCGTGCCCGTCTCGATGACCGGCACGCTCGAACCGGTGACGACCGCCTCGATGAGCGCGGCCCCACCGCGCGGGATGACGAGATCGACGAGACCGCGCGCGGTGATGAGCGCCGTCACGTCGTCGTGGCCGCCGTCGAGCAACTGCACCGCATCGGCGGGGAGTCCCTGCTGTTCGTACGAGGCGCGCAGTGCCTCGACGATCGCGGCGTTCGTCGCCGCCGCGGCCGAGCCGCCGCGCAGGATCATCGCGTTGCCGCTCTTCAATCCGAGCCCCGCTGCGTCGACGGTGACGTTGGGGCGCGCCTCGTAGATCATGCCGACGACCCCCATCGGCACGCGCACCTGCTTGATCTGCAAGCCGTTGGCGAGAGTGTTGCCGCGCGTCACCTCGCCGACGGGGTCGGGCAGCGCCGCGACGTCGCGCAGCGCCTGCGCGACCTGGGTGACGCGTTCGGGCGTCATCCGCAGCCGATCCTGCAGGCTCTCGCTCATGCCGCCCGCAGCGCCCCGCGCCAGGTCCTCCTCGTTCGCCGCGACGATCGTCGCGGACGCGGCCTCGACGGCGTCGGCGAGCGTCAGCAGCGCGGTATCCTTCTCGGCGCGCGAGAGCAGCGCGAGGCGTTTCGACGCGGCGCGCGCCGCGCGACCGGCGGTCTCGATGCGGTGACGGGTTTCTTCAGCGACGTCGCTCATGCGCCCACTGTAGGAGCGCACGCCCGCCTCGCTCCAGTCCGCCCGAGCGCTTCTTCACGGTGTGGGCACGCACCTCGCGCACCCCGCCGACCCGCGCGCGCAGCTCGTCCTCGATGCGCCGGTGCAGCGTCATCGCCGCCGCGGGGCAGCCGTCGCACGCGCCCGTGAGGCTGACGGTGACGACGCCGCGCTCGACGCCGATCAGCGTGATGTCGCCGCCGTGCGAGTGCGCCACTTGCTCGGCGACGTCCGCGACGACCACTCGGGCCTGCTCGGCGATCTCGGTGTCGTCGGCAGCGCCCTCGTCGAATTCGCCCACGGCGTCCCCGTCGGCGTTGCTCGAGGCATCGCTCGGCTCGACGCCGCCGGGCTCACGCGCAACGAATCGGCTCGACGTGTCAGCAAGCACGTCGCTCAGCGCGTCGCGCACGGCTGCTCCGTCACTCGCCCACGTGTGCGGCGCGCGCAGCCTGACGACGAGCGCGCCCGGTTCGCTGACCATGTCGCCGGCGCCCGCGCGCGTCAGCGCCTCGGGCCACGCCGCGAGCGCTCCGAGCGGGACGTCGCACCGCGCTCCGGAGAAGCGCCACCGCACGACGTCTGGATCGGGTGTTGCCTCCGGGTGCAGGGCGAGGTCGCTCATGTGAGCGCGAGCACGATGTGGCGAGCGAGGAACGCCATGCCCCATGCGAGGACGAACATGTACGCCCACGCGATCGCCGGCCAGCGCCACGTGTTCGTCTCGCGACGCATGATCGCGATGGTCGAGACGCACTGCAGGGCGTAGACGAAGAACACGAGCAGCGCGACGACCGTCGCCGTCGTGAAGACGAGCTGCCCGGCGTGCGGGCCGTCGCTGAACGTCATCTTCATGAGCGCCGCGCGCGGGTCCTCGGGGTCGGTCGCGCTCGCCACCTGCCCGAGCGTCGCGACGAAGACCTCGCGCGCACTCGTCGCGCCGAGCAGCCCGACGCAGATGTGCCAGTCGAACCCGAGCGGCGCGAAGATCGGCTCGATGAACCGCCCGATCGAGGCGGCATACGAGTGGTCGATGACGTACGCGGCCTTCTCGGTGTCGCCCATCCCGGCGGTCTCGGCGCCGCGGGCCGGGAAGTTGAGCAGCACCCACAGCGCGACCGTCGTCGTCAGGATGATGCCGCCGGCCTTGCGCAGGAACATACGCACCGAGTGCCACATCGTCGTCACGACGTTGCGGATCGACGGGAAGCGGTACGGCGGCATCTCCATGTAGAACGGCAGCGACGCATCGCGCAGCGCCGTCGCCTTGAACACGGCGACCGCGACGAGGGCCGACAGCCCGCCGAGCACGTACAACCCGAAGAGCACGAGGCCCTGCGCGTTGAACGGCCCGTACCGCTGCCCCGGTTCGACGAGCAGCGACGTCAGCAACACGTAGACAGGCAGGCGCGCCGAGCACGTCATGAGCGGCGCAGTGATGATCGTCGCGATGCGGTTGCGTGACGACGGGATGGTGCGCGTCGCCATGATGCCTGGCACCGCGCATGCGAACGAGCTGAGCATCGCGACGAACGCGCGGCCCTCCAGCCCCGTGGCGGCCATGATCCGGTCCATGAGGAACGCCGCGCGCGACAAGTACCCGACGTTCTCGAGCAGTGACAGGACGAGGAACAGCAGCATGATCTGCGGCACGAAGACGAGCGTCGCGCCGACACCACCGATGATGCCGTTGCCGACGAGTGAGGCGAGCGTGTCGTTCGGGATGTGTTGCGCCTGGGCGCCGAGCCACGCGAACCCCTGCTCGACGAGATCCTGCAGCGGCGCAGCGACGGTGAAGATGGCCTGGAAGAACAGGAACATCGTCGCGAAGAACACGGCGAGACCGGCGACCGGGTGCAGCAGCACCGCGTCGATGCGCCGCGAGCGCGTGTCCTGCCCGGCGGGCATGTACTCGGCGGCCGCGAGCACCGAACGCGACCACGGCGCGAGCTGCGCATCCTGCGTCGGCGGGCTGACGACGGGCCGCGTCCAGGCGGGGACGTCGGCGAGCAGGGTGCGGATGTCGTCGACCCCCACGCCCGTCGCCGCCATGACGGCCCGCACCGGCAAGCCGAGAGCCCGCTCGAGGGCTGCGACGTCGAGGTGGCCGCCGCGCGCGTGCAGTTCGTCGATCATCGTGAGGGCCAGCATCGTCGGCTTGCCCAACGCGATCGCGCGCGCGACGAAGGGCAGCGAGCGCCGCAACGTGGTGGCGTCGGCGACGACGATGAGCGCGTCGGGTGCCGGCACGCCGTCGAGTCGGCCGGCGAGGGCATCGACGACGACCTGCTCGTCGGGGCTCACGGCCTCGAGGCTGTAGGTGCCCGGCAGGTCCTCGAGGACGAGGTTCGTCTCGCCCGCGCGCACGTCTCCGAACGAACGCGACACCGTCACGCCCGGGTAGTTGCCCGTCTTCGCGCGCAGACCGGTGAGTCGGTTGAAGAGGCTTGACTTGCCGGCGTTCGGCGCGCCCAGCAGCGCGACGCGGGTGCTCGTCGCGGCGTCCGCTGTCGCGACGTCATCGGGGGCGTGGCAGCTCACAGGACGTCGACGCGGATGGCACCCGCGTCACGCCGACGCAGGCAGAGTTCGTAGTCGCAGACACGGAAGACCATCGGATCGCCCATCGGCGCACGGCGCACGACCTCGATCTGTTCACCCTCGCGGAAGCCGAGCTCGCGCAGGCGACACAGGACGGCGTCGGCGCACCGGGACGCATCGAATCCGACGACGGTGGCGTGGGAGCCGGGCCGCAGCAGGTCGAGAGTCGTCATGGGCCTCACCTTCGGAGCACTCGCATCGTCGCGGGACGCGGCGATCATAGGCAAGGCTCACTTTACTCCCCCGGGCCGAACAAGTGGCTCAGGGCAGCAGCACCAGATGATCGCGGTGGACGAGGCTGCGCTCGAAAGCCGGGCCGATGGCGTCGCTCAGATCGCGAGTCGTGCGCCCCATGGCACGGTGCACGTCGGAGACGTCGTAGTTGACGAGCCCGCGCGCGAACACGTGGCCGTGACGGTCGGCGAGGTCGACGGCGTCGCCTGCGAGGAATCGCCCCTGCGCCTCGATGACACCCGCGTGAAGCAGCGAGCGCCCCTTCGTCCGCACGGCCTCGACTGCGCCATCGTCGAGCACGAGGCGCCCGGCCGGGTGCGTCGCGTGCGCGAGCCACAGGCGTCGCGCGCTGCGACGACGACCTGTCGGCGCAAATGCCGTGCCCACCTGCTCGCCGAGCAGCGCGTGGCGCGCGTTCGGCATCGACGTCAGCATCGTCGGGATGCCGGCTGCGGTTGCGATGCGCGCCGCGTCGACCTTCGTCCGCATGCCCCCGGTGCCGACACCGGATCCGGTGCCGCCGATCTCGACGTCATCCATCGCGGCGACGTCCGCGACGAACGGGATCCGCGAGGTGCCCTCGCGGCTCGGCGGACCGTCATAGAGGGCGTCGACGTCCGAGAGCAGGATGAGCGCGTCGGCGTCGACGAGGTGTGCGACGAGCGCCGCGAGCCGGTCGTTGTCACCGAAGCGGATCTCCTGCGTCGCGACCGTGTCGTTCTCGTTGATGACGGGCACCGCGCCGAACTCGAGCAGCGTCTGCAGCGTCGAGCGGCCGTTGAGGTACGTGGCGCGGCGGGTGACGTCCTCCGTCGTCAGCAGCACCTGCCCCATCGTCAGCCCGAGACCCTGGAACAGCAGCGAGTACGCGGACATGAGCTGTCCCTGCCCGACGGCAGCTGCGGCCTGCGCCTGCGGCAGCTCCGTCGGGCGCGTCGGCATGCCGAGCTGGCCCATCCCCGCAGAGATGGCTCCGGAGGAGACGAGCAGCACCTCCTTGCCCGCGTGCCGACGCTCGGCCAGCACCCCGACGAGCTCCGTCAGCGCCTCGTGGTTGATGCCGCCGCTCGTGTGGGTGATCGAACTCGACCCCACCTTGACGACGACGCGCTTGGCTTCGCGGACCTGCGCGCGCACCGCGTCGCCGTCGACGGCAGGGGTCGTCGGGGGCGTCTGCGGGGCGTGCTCGGCATGATCGTGCTCGTCGCGCACGTCAGCCGCACGCGTGGCGTGCTCGTCGGGCATGGTCGTCGTGGCGTCTGCGTTCATCGGGCGACTCCTTGCTGCACCGACGCGCGGGGCGCGTCACTCCTCGGTGCGGTAGCTCTCGTGCTCGGTCCAGACTCCGGCCTGACGTTCGGCCGCGAGCTCTTCGCGCGCCAGACGCTGACCGTCCTTGCGGTTGTGGAACTCGTCGCGCTTCTCGGCGCGCGACGGACGCGACGCCTCCTCGAGGCGTAGGTCGGTGCCGCGGGCGCCGAGCAGTTCGGCGCCGGCCTGCAGGGTGGGCTCCCAGTCGAAGACGACAGCGTTGTCGCCGGGACCGATGAGGACGGTCGAGCCGGGCACCGCGCCCGCCTTGAACAACTCCTCCTCGATACCGAGTCGGTTGAGACGATCGGCGAGGTAGCCGACGGCCTCGTCGTTGCTGAAGTCGGTCTGGCGCACCCAGCGCGTCGGGCGATCCCCGACGATACGGAACAGCGTGCCGTGCGTGCCACCCTCCTTCACGATGCGGAACCCGGCGTCGTCCATGGCCTTCGGACGCACGATGACGCGCGCCGGCACGGCCGACTCGACCTCCTGACGCGCCTGCTCGACGTGCTTGGCGAGCGCGAACGTCAGCTCCTTGAGGCCCTGGTGCGCAACGGCGGAGACGATGAACACCTCGAGGCCGCGTGCTTCGAGGTCGGGCTTGACCATCTCGGCGAGTTCGCGGGCGTCCGGCACGTCGGCCTTGTTGAGCACGACGATGCGGGTGCGCTCGGAAAGGGGCTTGCCGCCGAGGGATTCGTCGGCGACGTACTCGCTCAGTTCGTGCTCGATCGTGTCGAGGTCGCTCATCGGGTCACGGCCCGGCTCGAGCGTCGCGCAGTCGATGACGTGGACGAGGACCGAGCAGCGCTCGACGTGACGCAGGAACTCCAGGCCGAGGCCCTTGCCCTGGCTCGCGCCGGGGATGAGACCGGGCACGTCGGCGATCGTGAAACGCTGCGAACCAGCCGTCACGACACCGAGATTGGGCACGAGCGTCGTGAACGGGTAGTCGGCGATCTTCGGCTTCGCGGCGCTGACGACGGAAACGAGCGAGCTCTTGCCGGCGCTCGGGAAACCGATGAGGGCGACGTCGGCGAGCGTCTTCAGCTCGAGCACGATGTCGTTGCTCTCCCCCGGCTCGCCGAGCAGCGCGAAACCGGGCGCCTTGCGCCGCTGGCTCGCGAGGGCCTTGTTGCCGAGGCCGCCGCGGCCACCGGCGGCCGCGACGTAACGGCTGCCGAAACCGACGAGGTCGGCGAGGATCGTGCCGTCGCGATCCTTGACGACGGTGCCCTCCGGCACGGGCAGGACGAGGTCGTCGCCGTCGGCGCCGTTGCGTTCGTCACCGGCACCCGGCTTGCCGTTCTGCGCGCTGCGGTGCGGGCTCTTGTGGTACTCGAGCAGCGTCGTCACCTGCGGGTCGACCTCGAGGACGACGTCACCGCCGTGCCCGCCGTTGCCGCCGTCCGGGCCACCGAGCGGCTTGAACTTCTCACGATGCACGGAGGCGACGCCGTGCCCACCGTTGCCGGCCGTCACGTTGAGGACGACGCGGTCGACGAAGTTGGTTGCCATGGGTGATTCCTTTCGGCGCGCGCGAGGCGCGTGGCGCGGCCGGGCCCGTGAGGCCCGTGGTGCCGCCGTGATGCGGTGCCGCGTCGATGCGTCACCACGTTGATTCTATGAGCGTTCCGAGACGCACGTGAGGGGGTGAGCCGCGACGCGCGGGCTCACCCCCTCACGCGGGGTGATCAGATGATCGCGTGAGCGATCAGGCCGTGATCTCCGGCTCGACGACGATGTCGACGACCTTGCGGCCCTTGCGCTCGCCGAACTTGACGGCGCCCGGGGCGAGGGCGAAAAGCGTGTCGTCGCCGCCACGGCCGACGTTCTCGCCGGGGTGGAAGTGCGTGCCGCGCTGGCGGACGATGATCTCGCCCGTGCCGACGACCTGGCCGCCGAAGCGCTTCACGCCGAGTCGCTGTGCATTGGAGTCACGACCGTTGCGGGTCGAGGATGCACCCTTCTTGTGTGCCATGTCAGAGCCTCTTTCGAAATCTGTGGAAGATCAGGGATGAGCGCGGGGCTCAGCCGATCTTGGTGACCTTGATCTGCGTCAGCGGCTGACGGTGGCCCTGGCGCTTGCGGTAACCCGTCTTGTTCTTGTACTTCATGATGGTGATCTTCGGGCCCTTGGCGGCCTTGACGACCTCGGCGGCCACCTTGACACCGGCCAGCTTGTCGGCCTCGACCGTGATGTCGGCACCGTCGACCAGCATGAGCGGCTTCAGCTCGATGCTCTCGCCCGGCTGCGCCGAGACCTTGTCGATGAGGAGGACATCGCCGACGGAGACCTTCTCCTGGCGACCACCCGCGCGAACAATCGCGTACACGTTGGACTCTCTTTCGTCATGGCACGCTCGCTCTGTCTGACCGGCCGATAGCTACCCCGGTTTCGCCGCGCACACGCACGAGGCGCAGGCTGGCGGTGACGGGACATCGGGCGCGGTGGGCGCACCAAAGGTAAAGAATACCTGGCGGCGGGTGCGGGGCCCAAATCGTCCTGATGGCCCGCCCGCTGTCGGCGCGGCTTCCCTCACCACGACGCTTGAGGTCTGGACCCCGCCATGCGGGACTGCAGCCCTCACGACGACGGTTGGGGGCCGAAACTCCGCAATGCGGAGTTTCGGCCCCCAAGATCATCGTGGACGACGTGGTGCGCGCCCCGCGTGATCGATCAGTCGTCGCTCGCTGCCTTCGGCGCGGGTGCCCCGGCTGGCGAGCTGACGCGAGCACGCTTCTTGCGCGCCGGAGCCTTCCGCTCACCAGCAGCAGCCGACGCCGCGTCAGACGTGCTGCTCGCCGTAGCCGTGTTGTGGGCCGTGGCCGTGTCGTTCGCGGTGGTCGTGTCGCCCGTCGTGGTCGAACCCGTCGAGTTCGACGCCGAGCCGGCCTCCCCTGCGACCTTCGTCAACGGGGCCGACGACGACGCCGGCGCGCTGAGGTCGACCGGCTGCAGAGTGACGGGCGCACCCGCGCTCGAACCGGCGCGGCGACGCGGACGCTTCGTCGGCGCCGGCGTCGTGCCGGCCGACGAGGTGACGACTGCCGATGACGTGGCGTTCGCCGGAGCATCCGACGTCGATGCGGCACCCAGCGTCGGGCCGTCGGTCGATGCCGTATCCGTGCCGGAGCTCGCCAGTGCCGCCGAAGTCGACGGCGTAGCCGAGGTCGACGTGCCCGACTCAAATGCCTCGGACGGTGCGGTCGATGCCGATGCCGCCGGCACCGTCATGACGCTCGCCTCACCGGCTCGTGCGGGCGCACCCGTCGACGCCGCCGCGCGACGCGAACCGCGACGACGCGCCGTCGGGGCCTGCGCCGTCGACGCCGTCGCAGTGGCAGCGCTGCCCGCGTCGGCAGGAGCCGAACCGCTCACCGCCGTGCCGTTCGTCGCGATGTCGGCAGCGGCACCCTCGTTCGCCGCAGGCGCGCTCGTCACGTCGCCCGCGTCCGTCGAGGCGTCGGCAGCAGCCTGGGCGACGCGCTCCGAGCGCGGCTTGACGCGACCGGAGCGGCGCGTGCCCGACTTCTTGGGCGCACTTGTCTCGGGAGCAGCCTCAGCCGAGCCGGCGCCGTCCTGCGGCGACACCGTCATGACGGCGTCGTCGTCAGACGCGGTGGAGACGGGCTTCGACGTCGCCGACTTGTCGCCCGCGGAGATCGCTGCGGCGTGCGCGGCCGCGGCGATCTGCGCGAAACCGTTGTCGCGCTCCGCCTTCGACTCGCCCGCCTCGTCCTGACGACCCTGGTGCTGACCGCCGTTCGAGCCGCCGCTCGAACCGTGCGAACCGTTGCCCGAGGTGTCGCGGCCACCACGACCACCGCGCCCGCCACGACCCTTGCGGTTCGTGTCATTGCCGTTGATGTCGCGGTTCTCGACCGGGTGGTCGTGGATGACGATGCCGCGCCCCTGGCACGACTCGCACGTCTCGGAGAAGACCTCGACGAGGCCCGCGCCGACGCGCTTGCGCGTCATCTGCACGAGGCCGAGCGAGGTGACCTCGGCGACCTGGTGCTTCGTGCGGTCGCGGCCCAGGCACTCGAGCAGGCGACGCACGACGAGCTCGCGGTTCGCCTCGAGCACCATGTCGATGAAGTCGACGACGATGATGCCGCCGATGTCGCGCAGGCGCAGCTGACGCACGATCTCCTCGGCCGCCTCGATGTTGTTCTTCGTCACGGTCTCCTCGAGGTTGCCCCCGGAGCCGACGAACTTGCCGGTGTTGACGTCGACGACCGTCATCGCCTCGGTGCGGTCGATGACGAGCGAACCGCCCGACGGCAACCACACCTTGCGGTCCATGGCCTTGGCGAGCTGCTCGTCGATGCGGTGCTCGGCGAAGACGTCTTCGTCGCCCTCCCACTTCTCGAGGCGCTCGACGAGGTCGGGCGCGACCTCGGAGATGTACGTGTGCACCTCGTTCCAGGCACGCTCGCCGGAGACGACCATCTTCGCGAAGTCCTCGTTGAATACGTCGCGGATGACGCGGACCGTCAGATCCGGTTCGCCGTGCAGCAGCGACGGCGCGTTGGCCGTCTCGGCCTTCGCCTGGATGCGCTCCCACATCTTCATGAGGCGCTCGACGTCGGCGCGCAATTCCTCCTCGGAAGCACCCTCGGCGGCGGTGCGGACGATGACGCCCGCGTCGGCCGGCACGACCTCCTTGAGGATGCGCTTGAGACGCGCGCGCTCGGTGTCGGGCAGCTTGCGGCTGATGCCCGTCATCGAGTTGCCCGGCACGAAGACGACGAAGCGTCCCGGCAGCGAGATCTGCGACGTCAGGCGGGCGCCCTTGTGGCCGATCGGGTCCTTCGTCACCTGGACGAGGACGCCCTCGCCCGCCTTGAGGGCGTGCTCGATGCGCTTGGGCTGGTTGTCGAGACCGGCGGCGTCCCAGTTGACCTCGCCGGCGTACAGGACGGCGTTGCGCCCGCGGCCGATGTCGACGAACGCCGCCTCCATCGACGGCAGCACGTTCTGCACCCGGCCGAGGTAGACGTTGCCCGCCATCGAGCTCGCCTGCTCCTGACGCGAGACGTAGTGCTCGGCGAGCACCCCGTCCTCGAGGACGCCGATCTGAGTGCGCCCCTCCTGCTCGCGCACGACCATGACGCGCTCGACGCTCTCGCGGCGTGCGAGGAACTCGGCCTCGGTGATGACGGTGCGGCGGCGCCCCGCCTCACGGCCCTCGCGTCGGCGCTGCTTCTTCGCCTCGAGGCGCACCGAGCCCTTGATGGAGGTGATCTCGTCCTTCGCGCGACGCGGCTCGCGCACCTTCGTCACGGTGTTCGCGTCGTCGCCGTCCGAGCCCTGACCCGAGCCGCTGCGACGGCGACGGCGCGTGCGCTTGCGCGACCCCGCGTCGTCCTGGGCGTCGTCGTCGTGCTTCGAGCTGTCGTCCTGCGCGGCGTTGCCGTCGCGCTTCGAGCCGTCGCCCTGCGCCGCGTCGTCGTGCTTCGCGTCGCCGCCCTTGGAACCGGAGTCGCGGCCGTCGGCGTCGTCGTGCTGAGCCTGCGAACCGTCGCGGGCGTCGTCACCCTTGTTGCCGCGACGGCCACGTCCGCCGCGACGGCGCCGACGCGGGGTCAGCTCGTCGTCGTTCTCGTCGTGGTTGTCGTCGGTGTCGGCGGACTGCTTCTCGCCCACCTCGTCCGCGTCCTCGCGCGAGCCCTGAGCGGCGTCGTCGGACGACGCGTCGCCATTCTCGTCGTGCTGCGCGTCGTCACCGCGACGGCGGCGGCTGCGCGAACGCGCGGGGCGCGGCTGCTCGTCGGCCTCGTCGTCGGTGTCGTCGTCGCCACCTGCGCGGCCGGCGGGTGCCTCGTCACGCGGCGACTCGTCATCGGCGCGGCGCGAGCGGCGGGGCACGCGCGTCATCGGGTCGGCGGCCTGGAACACGAGGCCGAACGCGGCGCCGGCGGGCGCGCCCTGGCCCGAGTCGCCATCGGTGACGTCCTCGTCACCGTCGATGGCCTCGACCTCGTCGCTCGTGTCAGCGTCCTGCGCGGGCTCGGCCTGCGGCGCTGTGAAGGGGCTGCCGGCCGCGAACGGGCTGGCGAAGGGGAATTCAAGATTTTCGGGGGCCACGGGGCCCTCCTTCTTCGTCGGCACGACGTGTGCCACAGAAAGACCACCTGGGCCTTGCACGCGCCGCGGCGCGGATCGTTCGTATCGCCTGCGATCGTTCGTGTCCGCAGGACGGAAGTCGTCTTCTACGTGGCTCGTCGGCTCGCGCTGCGCGCGGCACCGGACGTCACGCCGCAGAGCTTCTCGGTCGGCGGCTTCGCATGACGATGCGTCGGCCACCCTCGCGCGATTCGCGGTGCACCGGCTGCGGCTCGCGCCGCATCACCTGCGCTCCGACGGCGCGGTCGGAAGGTTCTGCGGGAGCGGCAGGCTCTGTGAGACCTGCACGTTCCATCCGCATTATCGCACAGTCATCGCACGGGTGTCGGCAGGCCGGCGGCCTCGTGTCCACATGGCGTCACAGCGCCTCCCCCACGCTGCGCCTCCCGACCGACGCCTCCCGCCCGGGGGCTGCGTTCGGATGGAGGTCTCAGGCGTCGAACGGGTCGATGACGCGGCCGTCGGCTTCGAGGACGCCTTGCGCGAGACGCGTCATGAGCGGCGAACGCGGCACCTGCAGGCCCGTCAGCTCGGTGAGACCGGTCATGACGTCGATGGGGCGCACCGCGGGCGTCGTGTGCTGGATCGTCATCGTCCAGCGCACGAGGTCACGCCCGTCGGCATCGCCGGCGCGCACGAGCACGACGTCGGAGGCGAGGACGGCCTGACGCACGTCGAACTCGCGCGCACCCGACTTCGTCATGCGGGTGACGAGCAGCTCGGCGCGATCCATGAACGTCGCCACGGCGTCGGTGATCGTCTCGAGCGTGACGCCTTCGAAGTCGAGCTGCCACACGCTGGCCTGGAGCAGGTCGGCGAGCGCTCCCGGTGCGGCCTCGACGACGCGCAGCACGGCCATGTCATGCGGCAACGATTCGTCGAGCGCTGCGCGCAGCGCCTCGAGGTCGCACTGCTGCGTCAACTGCAGCTGGAAGTACTCGGCCTCGGAGGCGGCCCCCGTCGGCGCGGCGTTCGCGTACGAGATACGCGGGTGCGGGTGGAAGCCTGCGGAGAACGCCATCGGCACCCCCGCGCGACGCACGGCACGCTCGAGGGCGCGCTGGAAGTCACGCGTTGAGGAGAAACGCAGACGTCCGCGCTTGGCGTACCTCACCGAGACCTTCTGGACGGCGGGTGCGGGGGGCGGACCTTCGGGAACTCGCTGACGTGCCACGAGCACGAGCCTACCGTCGACGCAAGGGCGCGCGGATCACCGCATCGTCACTTGGCTCGCCGGCTCGCCGGCACGACGAGGCACGCGATTCAGCGGATGCCGCGGGTGACGGCGGCCGTCGCGCCCTCGAGGGGCCCACGCGACCACGGTTCGCGCGAGACCAGCGAGCGCCACGCCATCGGCAACACGAGGGCGCCGACGCACAGGACGCCGACGTTGCCCCACGCGTCGTCGCGTTCGCCGGGATGCAGCTCACGCACGTACCAGGCGAGGTAGGCGATCTGCAGGACGTAGACACTCAACGTCATCGACCCCGCGGCGGCGAGCGCCGGCAGGCAGAAGCGCTCCGGCACGACGGCGAACCAGGCGAGCGCGAATCCCCCGACGAGCAGCGCCTCGAGCACGATCTCGAGGTGACTGCCGTCGTACGGTTCGAACGCGAGGCGCCCCGACGTCTTCGCCGCCATGAGCAACGCGGCCCCTGCGAGTGCGACGAGGCCCGCCAGGCCCGCGCTCCACGCGGGGACGGCGCGCGTCCAGCGCCACAGCACGATGCCGAGGCAGGTGAAGACGAGCAGCGTCGTCAGGCGGTAGTGCGGCCCCGCGACCACGACGTCCCACAAACGGTGGCCCACGCCGTCGCCGGCGACGAGAGCCTCGGTGCTGCGGGTGCGGCCCCAGCTCAGCAGGGCGGGTGCGGCAGCCCACGACATCGTGGCGATCCCGAGCAGCACCGTGTCGGGCAGCCGCGCCAGCAGGGGCGCGAGCAGCGTCGGCAGGGCGAGGTAGACGAGGACGACGTCGACCTGCGCACCCCACGGCTCGATCCACAACCCGAGCGCGACGAGCACGGCCGCGCGCACCCCGGCCCGGACGAACGCGACGGTCAGCCCGGCGTTGCCCCGGTCCGCGAGCATCGCGCTGATGCCGATGAGAAGCGCGAACAACGGCGCCGTCGCAAACTCGGTCAACGCCGCCAGTCGGAACGGGCCGTCGTCCGGGGCGCAGTGGGCGACGAACATCGACACGAGGGCGAGCCCGCGCAGCATGTCGACGCGCGCATCGCGCCTGTGGACGCCGCGGCGAGCACGTCGTGGGCTCATCGGCGTCTCACCGGCGCCCCGTCGAGACGAGTCGCATCGTCATGAAGCCGCGCCCACGTCAGTGCGCGTGGTCCGCGGCGGCCAACTTCTTCGCACCCTCACCGAGGACGGTGAGCGGCAGCAGCGTCTTGCCCGTGGGGCCGATCTGGATGTCGGTGTCCATCTGCGGGCACACGCCGCAGTCGAAGCACGGCGTCCAGCGGCAGTCGTCGACTTCTTCCTCGGAGAGGGCATCCTGCCAGTCCTGCCACAGCCAGTCCTTGTCGAGACCGGAGTCGAGGTGATCCCAGGGCAGCACCTCGAGCTCGCCGCGCTCACGCGTCGTGTACCAGTCGACGTCGATCGGGTGCTCGGAGGCGGCGAAGACCGCGTCGGCCTGCTCCATCCAGCGCTCGTAGCTGAAGTGCTCGCTCCAGCCGTCGAAGCGACCGCCGTCACGCCACACGGCCTCGATGACGGCGCCGACGCGGCGGTCGCCGCGGCTCAGCAGGCCCTCGACGATGCCGGGCTTGCCGTCGTGGTAGCGCATGCCGATGCTCGAACCGAACTTCTTGTCGGCTCGGATGGCGTCCTTGAGCTTCTTGAGCCGCTCGTCCGTTGCCTCGGCCGACAGCTGAGCGCACCACTGGAACGGCGTGTGCGGCTTCGGCACGAACCCGCCGATGGAGACGGTGCAGCGGATGTCCTTACGGCCGCTCACCTGGCGCCCGGTCTCGATGACGCGGCGCGCCATGTCGGCGATCTGCAGGACGTCCTCGTCGGTCTCGGTGGGCAGGCCGCACATGAAGTACAGCTTCACCTGACGCCAGCCCGCGCCGTATGCGGCGGCAACGGTGTTGATGAGGTCGTCCTCGGAGACCATCTTGTTGATGACCTTGCGGATGCGCTCGCTGCCGCCCTCGGGCGCGAACGTCAGACCCGAGCGGCGGCCGTTGCGCGTCAGCTCGTTGGCGAGGTCGATGTTGAACGCGTCGACGCGCGTCGACGGCAGCGACAGACCCGTCTGCGTGCCCTCGTAGCGGTCGGCGAGGCCCTTGGAGATCTCGGCGATCTCGGTGTGGTCGGCGGAGCTCAGCGAGAGCAGGCCCACCTCCTCGAAGCCGGTCGCGGCGAGGCCCTCCTCGACCATCTCGCCGATGCCTGTGATCGAACGCTCGCGCACGGGGCGCGTGATCATGCCGGCCTGGCAGAAACGGCAACCACGCGTGCAGCCGCGGAAGATCTCGACGCTCATCCGCTCGTGGACGGACTCGGCCATCGGCACGAGCGGCTGCTTCGGGTAAGGCCACTCGTCGAGATCCATGACGGTGTGCTTCGCGACGCGCCACGGCACACCGTGCGCCTCCTCGCTCAGCACGACACGCTGGATGCGCCCGTCGGGCAGGTAGTCGACCTCGTACATCGACGGCACGTAGACGCTGCCCGTGCGCGCGAGTTCGAGCAGCAGCCCGCGACGCCCGCCGGGGCGCTCGGCGAGCTTCCACTCCTTGATGATGTCGGTGATGAGCAGGACGGCCTCTTCGCCGTCACCGATGACGGCGGCGTCGATGAAGTCGGCGATCGGCTCGGGGTTGAACGCTGAGTGCCCGCCCGCGAGGACGATCGGGTCGTCGATCGTGCGCTCGTCGGCGTGCAGGGGGATTCCGCCGAGGTCGAGCGCCGTCAGCATGTTCGTGTAGCCGAGCTCGGTCGAGAACGACATGCCGAGCACGTCGAAGTCGCGCACGCTGCGGTGGCCGTCGACGGTGAACTGCGGCACGCCCGCCTCACGCATCTTCGCCTCCATGTCCGGCCACATGGAGTAGGTGCGCTCGGCGAGCGCGTCGTCACGCTCGTTGAGCACTTCGTACAGGATCATGACGCCCTGGTTGGGCACGCCGACCTCGTAGGCGTCGGGGTACATGAGGGCCCAGCGCGTCGTCAGCTCCTGTCCGTCGGGGCCGTAGCCGCCGCAGTTCCAGTCCTTGACCTGGGCGTTGAGCTCGCCACCGACGTACTGGATCGGCTTGTTCACCTGCTCCAGCAGCGGCTCGAGATCGTGGAAGACAGACTCACCAGACATGTCCACCAGGGTAGTTCGGCCCAGGACGAGCGCCCAATCGTCGCCGGGGCGCCCGCTCAGGCGCTGCCCGTCTCACCTCCACGGCGTGACGCCGCCACGAGCGCGGCGACGAACGCGTCGACGTCCTCGTCGCGGGTGTCGAACGAGCACATCCAGCGCACCTCGCCGCGCGCCTCGTCCCAGTCGTAGAACCGGTAGCTCTCGCGCAGTCGGTTCGCGACGTCGGCCGGCAGCGTCGCGAAGACGGCGTTGACCTGCGTCGGCTGCGTGAACGCGACCTCACCGAGCGCACCGCGCGCCTGCTCGGCCTCGATCCCGGCCCGCAGGCGCCGCGCCGCAGCGTTGGCCTGCGTCGCGTTCTCGCGCCACAGCTCACCGTCGTAGAGCGCGAGCAACTGCGCGGAGACGAAGCGCATCTTCGACGTCAGCTGCATGAGGAACTTGCGCGAGAACCCGAGCCCCGCACACGCCTCGGGCGTCAGCGCCACGACGGCCTCGGCGAGCATCGCGCCGTTCTTCGTGCCACCGAGGCTGATGGCGTCGACGCCGGCGTCCGTCGTGATGGCGCGCAGCGGCACCTCCAGCGCGGCGGCGGCGTTCGACAACCGCGCGCCGTCGAGGTGCACCTTCAGCCCCAATCGGTGCGAGTGTTCGGCGATCGCGGCGATCTCGTCGGGCGTGTAGAGCGTACCCAGTTCGCTCGACTGCGTGATCGACACGACGCCGGCCTGGGCGCGGTGCTCGTCCCCGAAACCCCATGCCTCGCGGTCGATGAGTTCTGGGGTGAGCTTGCCGTCCTCGGTCTCGACCGTGAGCAGCTTGAGCCCGCCGGTGCGCTCCGGCGCGCCACCCTCGTCGACATGGATGTGCGCCGTCGTCGCGGCGATGACGGCGCCCCAGCGCGGCAGCATCGACTGCAGCGCGAGGACGTTCGCGCCCGTGCCGTTGAAGACCGGGTAGGCGATCGCGTCGTCACCGAAGTGGCCCCGCACGACCTCCTGCAGCCGCTGCGTGTAGTCGTCCGCACCGTAGGCGCCCTGGTGGCCGCCGTTGGCCGCGGCGAGCGCCTCGACGACGCGGGGGTGCATCCCCGCGTAGTTGTCGGACGCGAAGTCGCGCCGCGCGGTGTCGTGCAGCGCCTCGAACGGTTCGTGCTTCATCGTCGTCTCCTCAGTCATCGCGGCCCGTGATGCCTCGCGTCGAGGCGATGACGGGCGCCATCTTGCGCTCGAGCGCCTCGAAGAACATCGACAGCGGGAACTCGTCGTCGAGCACCGCGTCGGTGTAGCCCTTCGGCGGCCCCGCGAGCACCTCGTCGGGCAGCCCGCGCGCCCACACCGACGCCGGGTGCGGCGTCAGAACGGAACGGATCAGCTCGTACGCCGCGAGCCAGTGCGCGACCTTGGGGCGGTCGATCGAGCGCCAGTACAGCTCGTCGACGGCGTCGGCGAGTTCGAT
This sequence comes from Dermacoccus sp. GAS27A, assembly GCF_044909235.1. Lineage (NCBI taxonomy): Bacteria > Bacillati > Actinomycetota > Actinomycetes > Micrococcales > Dermacoccaceae > Dermacoccus > Dermacoccus sp. GAS27A. The sequence goes on from NZ_JBIYDW010000008.1 coordinate 112,324, forward strand.
GATGCAGGCGGGCAGGCGCGACCACTCGACCGTGAGCTTCGAGTCCGTCCAGTTCATCACGCCACGCTGGTGCAGCCACGCGAACAGCAGCTGCCCGCCGAGACCGTCGTAGTTGCGCACACGGCCGCCGGTGAGCGCGAACCGGAAGATGCGGTCGAGCAGGACGGCGTACTGCACGCCGCGCGCATGCGTCAGCGTGTCACGCTCCACGGCGGTCAGGTTCTCCCCCGCGACGACGCGCTCGCCGAGACGACGCTCGAGGTCGACGCAGTGACGGAACGCCGTGAGGTCGCAGCGCAACTCCTCGAGCGAGTAGAGGAAGTACGGCATGCGCTGCTTGATCATGAACGGGTCGAACGGGAGATCGCCGCGCATGTGGCTGCGGTCGTGGATGAGATCCCACATGATGAAGGTCGCCTCGGTGAGCGACTGATCCTCGAGCATCGCCTGCGCCCCGCTCGGCAGTTCGAGCTTCGTGATGCGCGCGGCTTCGCTGACGACGCGCCGGTAGCGCGCTGCCTCACGGTCCTGGAAGATCGCACCCCAGGTGAAGACGGGCGTCTCACGCGTCGCGACGGTCTCGGGGAACAGCACGGCCGAGTTCGTGTCGTAGCCGGAGGTGAAGTCGACGAAGCGCAGCGGCACGAACAGCGGGTTCTCGTACTCGCGCTCGAGGGTGTCGATGAACTCCGGCCAGATCACCTCGACGAGGACGGCCTCGAGGTGACGGTTCGGCGAACCGTTCTGGGTGTACATCGGGAACACGACGAGGTGGCGAACGCCGTCCTCGCGCTGGTTCTGCGGGTCGAATGCGACGAGCGAGTCGAGGAAGTCGGGCACGCCGAAACCGTCGTCGGCCCACCGGTGCAGGTCGACGACGAGCGCGTCGAGGTAGGCGGCGTCGTGCGGGAACGACGGCGCGAGCGCCTCGATCGCCGTCACGGCGCGCTCGAGCTCGGCGCCTGCGGCGCCGGCGTCAGCCTCGGGGGCGAGAGAGCCGTCCTTGACCTGCATCGCGGCGATGGCCTCGCATGCGGCCTTGAGCCCGCTCCACGCGGTGGTGTCCTCGACGACCTCGGGCTCCCCGACGACGGCCTTGACCTCACGGGTGGACGTGAGCAGCTGGGCACTGGACATGGACAACCTCCGATCGCTGAGTGCGAGCCGATGTAAGCGGCAAAGGGACTTGACGCCCCTCACACTATCGCGAGACGAAGGGTGGTGATGACCTGAGGCACACGTGACCTGCGCGGACTCGGCGCGCGTGCGGGCACGCGAACGGGGCACCCGAGCGTCATCGGCTCGAATGCCCCGTTCGTCGGCCCGCGCGGCGGGCGGGCGTCAGTCGGTGTAGAGCTCGTCCAGGTCGTCCTTGAACTTCTTGACGACGACGCGGCGCTTGATCTTCATGCTGGGGGTGATCTCACCCTCCTCGACCGACAGGTCGCGCGGCAGGATGATGAAACGCTTGATCTGCTCCCAGCGGTTGAGCCGCAGGTTCATCTCGTCGACGTAGCCCTGCACCATCTCCCGGCACGCGTCGCTCGTCACGACGTCGCGGTAGCTCTTGCCGGCCATGCCGTTCTTCTCGGCCCACTCGGCGATGGCGTCCTCGTCGAGCGTGATGATCGCGGAGACGAACTTGCGGCCATCGCCCTCGACGACGAGGTTCGAGGCGTAGGGGCACACGCCCTTGAACATCGCCTCGATGGCGCCGGGCGAGACGTACTTGCCGTTCGAGGTCTTGAACAGATCTTTCTTGCGGTCGGTGATGCGGATGTGGCCCGACTCGGCGATCTCACCGATGTCACCGGTGTGGAACCAGCCGTCCGTCAGCACCTCGGCGGTCTCGCGCTCGAGGTTCCAGTAGCCCTGCATGACGCCGGGACCCTTGACGAGCAGTTCGTCGTCCTCACCGAGCTTGAACTCGGTGCCCGGCAGCGGCCAACCGACGGTGCCGACCTGGTTCGCGCCGAGGTAGGGACGGTTGACGCTCGCCGCCGCCGACGACTCCGACAGGCCGTAGCCCTCGAGGATCGGCAGACCGATCGCGGAGAACCACAGCGCGATGTCCTTGTTGAGCGCCGCCGAACCGGAGATGAAGTAGCGCACGTGACCGCCGAAGCGGGCGCGGATCTTCGACAGGATGATCTTGTCGGCCAACTTGTACTCGATCGCGAGACGCCCGGACGGCTCGCGGCCGTCGGCGCGCTCGTTGGCCACCTTCGTGCCGACCTCCACGGCCCAGCGGTACAGCTTGAGTTTCGCGCCGCCGTCGGCCTCCATCATCGTGTTGATCTTGCCGTACACCTTCTCGAAGATGCGCGGCGCGGCGCCCATCCACGTCGGCTGCGTCTCGGGCAGGTTGTCGATGATCTTGTCGACGCGACCGTCGACGACCGTCGGGAAACCGACCTGGATCGGCAGGCACAGCAGCATCTTGCCGAACACGTGCGACAAGGGCAGCCACAGGTACTGCACGTCACCCGCGTTGAGCAGACCGGTCGAGTCGACGGCGGACGCCTCGTACGTCCAGCAGTCGTGCGACAGGCGCACACCCTTCGCCTTGCCCGTCGTGCCCGAGGTGTAGATGAGGGTCGCGAGGTGCTGCGGCTTGATGCCGGCGACGCGGTCGTCGATGACGTCGGGCGTCTCCTCGAGACGGGTGCGGCCGAGCTCGCGCAGCTCGTCGAGCGTCATGACCCACTCGCCGTCACCCTCGCCGTCGAAGACGACGACCTTGACGACGTCGGGGATCTGCTCGCGCCCGCTACGCAGCTTCTCGACCTGATCGGTGTCCTCGGCGAACACGACGCGCGAGCCCGAGTCGGTGAGGATGTGGACGACGTCGGCGAGCTGGCTCGTCGGGTACACGGTCGTCGTCGCCGCGCCGGCGAGCATGTTGCCCAGGTCCGCGAGGACCCACTCCAAGCGGGTCGAGGAGGCGATGGCGACGCGGTCCTCAGCGTCCACGCCGAGCGCGACGAGGCCCGCCGCGATCTGACGGGCGTGCGTGTCGGTCTGCGCCCACGTCATCGACTTCCAGGCGCCGCCCTGCGGGAAGCGGTACGCCTCGTCCTGGCCCGACTTCGCGACGCGGTCGATGAACAGATGCGCGACGCTGTGGGCTCGGTTGTCGATGAGATCGCGCTCGAACTTCTCGTCGGCGATGTTCATGACCATGGGTAGGCGCCTCCAGTCGCAACTCGGCAGAGTGGTTACTCGCCAGTTTTCTTCGGTGTAGCCCTCACCCTAGGCGAGAGCGGCGGGTCATTTGGACGTTTCCGATGAGCCCGATGGCGGCCCAGCACGAAAACATGCTCGATCCACCGTACGAGACGAACGGCAGCGGCACCCCCGTGACGGGCATGAGACCGAGGTTCATCCCGAGGTTCTCGAGCGTCTGGACGAGGAACCATCCGGCGAGCGCGACGCAGACGAGGCGCGCGAAATCGTCCTCCGAGCGGCGCGCCACGTGCAGCATGCGGACGACGACGAACAGCTCCAGCGAGATGACGCCCACGGCCCCGACGAACCCGAGCTCCTCCCCCGCGACGGAGAATACGAAGTCGGTGTACTGGAACGGGATGAACCCGCCCTGCGTCGAGCGTCCCTCGAACAAGCCCTGACCGAACAACCCCCCGGAACCGATGGCCGTCTTGACCTGCGCCACCTGGTAGCCGATGCCACTCGGGTCGGCGGTGGGGTCGACGAACGCGAGCAGCCGGTCGCGCTGATACGGCGCGAGCACGGGGGTGAACAGGGCGACGGCGACGACTCCCGCGAGCGCGGTGCCCGCGCCGAGCAGCACCCGCCGTCGCACCCCGGGGACGAGCAGCGCCGAGACCGCGAGCAGGGTGAGGACGACGGCTGAGCCGAAGTCGGGTTGCAGCATGATGAGCGCCAGGGGCACGGCGACGACGGCGAGCGGCAACCGCAGCTGCCGCAGGCCGAGGGGGCGCGGGTCGTCGCGGTCGGCGAGGACGGACGCGAGCGCCACGGCGAGCGCGACCTTCGCCATCTCCGACGGCTGGATCGAGAAGCCGGGCACTTCGATCCACGAGCGCGAACCGTTGATCGTGCTGCCGAGCGGTGTCAGGACGGCGAGGAGGGCGAGCAACGCGACGAGGTAGATCGCCGGGGCGAGCGCGCGCAACGTCCGCGGATCGAGGCGCATGATGAGCGCCGCGAGGCCCACTCCGATGACGGCGTTGATGACGCCGCGCACGGCGAAGGCGGTGCCGGAGACGTGTGCGGTGGCCGACCACGTCAGCAGGATGCCGATGACGGTGAGGCCGGCCGCCGCCGTCAGCAGGCCGAGGTCGAGGCGTGCGAGGTCGGCGAGGACGCGTCGCGGCTCGCGTCGCGCTGCGTTCACGCAGGCGCGAGCAGGTCGCGTGCCGCCTCGACGTCGCGCGTCATCTGCTCGATCAGTGCCTCGATCGAGTCGAATTTTACGTTGCCGCGCAGGTGCTGCACGAACTCGACGGCGACGATCTCGCCGTACAGGTCGAGGTCGGTGCGGTCGAGGACGTACGCCTCGACCGTGCGCTCGGGGATGTCGAACGTCGGGTTCGTGCCGACGCTGATGGCGGCGGGCAAGCGGTATTCGGGGTCGTCCTGGGCGAGCGAGCGACGCACGAGCCACCCCGCGTACACACCGTCAGCGGGGACGACGCCCTCGGCGTCCCGCGCGAGGTTGGCCGTCGGGAAACCGAGTTCGCGCCCGCGCTGGAAGCCCTTGACGACCTCCCCGACGACGCAGTGGTTGCGCCCGAGTACCTCGGCGGCCTCATCGACCTTGCCGCCCGCGATGAGTTCGCGTACCTGCGAGGACGACCAGCGCACGCCCGGGCCGACGTCGTCGAGGGCGATGACGTCGAAACCGAACTCGCCCCCCAGCTCGCTCAGCGTCGTGATGTCGCCGGAGTTCTTCACGCCGAAGCGAGTGTCCTTGCCGACGACGACGCAGCGCGCATGCAGGGCGTCGACGAACGTCGCCTCGACGAACTCGCGCGGCGTCTGCGCGGCGAGCTCGCGGGTGAACGGCATGACGACGACGGCGTCGAGGCCGAGCTGTTCGAGCAGGAACAGCCGGTCCTTCATGCCCGTCAGCATCTCGGGCGCCTTGTCGGGCGCGAGGACGGCGAGGGGGTGCGGCTCGAACGTCACAGCGACGCTCTTGAGCCCACGGGCGTGAGCCTCTTCCGCGACGCGCTGCATCACGGCGGCGTGGCCGCGGTGGACGCCGTCGAAGTTTCCGAGTGTGACGACGGTGGGCCCGAAGTCGGCGGGCAGGTCGTGGGGATCAGTCAGGCGCAGCACGACGCCACCTTATCCGCCCGTGGACAGCTCTCGCTCGTCCATGCGTGCGAGACGCCACACGGCGAGCGCGCCGGCCCACGTCAGCACGAAGAGCGCGACGATGACGTACCCGACCGAGTCGAGCGGGATCGAACCCAGCCAGGCGACCGGGCCGCTCGTGATGTTCCACTTGTCGCTCACGACGCCGGCCAGTTCGATCGTGCCGATGACGAGGGCGACGAACACCGACAGGCCCGTCACGGTCGCGTTGTAGTAGAGCCGTCGCAGCGGTTTGGCGAAGGCCCATTCGTAGGCGCGGGACATGAAGATGCCGTCGATCGAGTCGAGCAGGCTCATGCCGGCGGCGAAGATGATCGGCAGGGTGAGGATCGCGTACCACGGCAGCGCGAAGGCCGCCGCCCCGCTCGCGAGGACGAGCAGCGAGATCTCGGTGGCCGTGTCGAAGCCGAGGCCGAACAGGAACCCTGTCGGGTACATCTGCACCGGCTTCGTGATCGACTTCGTCGCGCCCCGCAGGATGCGGGCGAAGAATCCGCGGCCATCGAGATGCCCCTCGAGCGCTTGCTCGTCGAGGCGGCCTTCACGCGCCCCGCGCCAGACGCGCACGATGCCGATGAGACTCATGAAGTTGAGGATGCCGATGACCCACAGGAAGACGCCGGAGACCGTCGGGCCGAAGACGCCGAGCCACTGGTGCAGCGTCGAGTCGTCGTCCTTCACCGGCCCGGCGATGGCCTTGATCCCGAGCGCGAGCAGCAGACACATCGTGAACACGACGCTCGAGTGGCCGAGGGAGAACCAGAAACCGACCGACACGGGCTTGTTCTCGCGACGGTCGGTGAGCAGCTTGCGCGTCGTGTTGTCGATGGCCGCGATGTGGTCGGCGTCGAAGGCGTGACGCATGCCGAGGGTATAGGCGGTGAGGCCGAGGCCGATGCCGAACAGCTGCTTGTGCCCGTCCGAGGTGATCTGCAGGTTCTGCGGTTCGACGACGAACGCGAGCACCCCCCACCCCACGACGTGCAGCAGCGCGACGAAACCCGCCATGCCGAGGATCGAGCGCTTCTCGTGGGCGTTGAACCCGTGCCACCAGCCGGTCAGACGGCTCATCGCCCATCCTTCGTCTCGTCGTGCGTTGCAGCGTCACCTTACCGCCCGGTGCGACAGCTTCGCACCTGGGTGAGCGTGGCGTGCGTCGCGGGCGCCGCGGGTGGTGACCGCGGCGCGTGCTGCCTGCAGGCTCAGGCCGGGAAGGTGACGCGCGACTTCGCGGTGGCGGCTCGCTCGTCGAGGATCGCGGCGAGACGCCCGTCGGGCGCGATCGCCGCGACCGTCTCCTCCCCGCGGTGCGCCGAGGCGATCCGCTGGCCGTACCCGAGGGCGCGTTCTTCCTCGACATCGAGATCGTGGACGACGAAGGAATCCGCCGCGGCCTGCGCCATCGGGATGACGCGCGGGACGCCGCCGTCCCCGGCCTGCTCGGCGATCGTCTCCAGCGTCGCCGCATCCTCGAGGGTGAACGCGCCGACGCGGGTGCGCCGCAGCGCTGTGAGGTGCCCGCCGACGCCGAGCGCGGCGCCGAGATCGCGCGCGAGGGCGCGCACGTAGGTACCGGAGGTCACCTCGACGACGACGTCGAGGTCGACCACGGGCATGCCGTCGTCCGTGCTCGCCTCACGCACGTCGAGCACCTCGAAGCGGCTGACGGTGACGGAACGCGCGGCGAGGGCGACGTCCTCTCCCCCACGCACGCGGGCGTAGGAGCGCTTACCGTCGACCTTGATCGCGCTGACGCTGCTCGGCACCTGCTCGATGTCGCCGCTGAGCGAGGCGACGGCCGCCGCGAGGGCCTCGTCGCTCAGCTCCGCGCGCGTCAACGGCGTCGAGGCCGTGACGCCGCCCTCCGCGTCGTCGGTGATCGTCGTCTGGCCGAGGCGAATCGTCGCGGTGTACTCCTTGTCGCACCCGACGAGGAACGTCAGCAGCTTCGTCGCCTTGTTGACGCCGAGCACGAGCACGCCCGTCGCCATCGGGTCGAGTGTGCCGGCGTGGCCGACGCGGCGCGTGTTCGCGAGGCGCCGCATGCGGCCGACGACGTCGTGCGAGGTCCATCCGGCGGGCTTGTCGACGAGGACGAGCCCGTCGGGCGTCTGCGGACGCGCCTCGCGGCGGGGGCGCTGCTGGGCAGCGGACTCGCTCACGCCTCGTCGGCGGGTTCGGCCGGCTTCTTGTACGGGTCCGCCTCGCCCGCGTAGGCGGCGGTAGAGCGGTTACGGGCCAGTTCCTCGTCGCGGGCGCGCGTCTGGGCGAGCACGTCCTCGAGGTGTGCGGCGCCCTCGGGGATCGCGTCGGCGATGAACTCGAGCGTCGGCGTGAGACGGATGCCGAGGCCCTTGCCGACGTGGCTGCGGATGCGGCCCTTGTTGTCGGCGAGCGCTTCGGCCGTCGCGGCGCGCTCCTCGTCGCTGCCGAAGACGGTGTAGAACACGGACGCGTTCTGCAGGTCGCCGGTGACGCGCACGTCGGTGATCGTGAGGAAGCCGACGCGCTCGTCCTTGAGACGGAACTCGACGTACTCGGCGACGAGGGACTTGATGCGGTCGGCGACCTTGCGGGCGCGGGCCTGGTCGGCCATGGATGCCTCCTGATGCTGAAGTGAACTGCCCCAACCCTAGGCGATGGGCGCAGGCGGCGGCTCGACGACGCAGCCGGGCGCGGCCGTTACCGATCAGGGTGTCCCGTATGTACCGCTCAGCCCTTGCGCGCGACGACGATGTCGCGATCGATCGAGGCGTCGACGCGGTGACGGAAGGCGTCGGCGGCGACGTGCCCCTGCGTCGGGCCGTCCACGCCGTGGCCGTGCACGACGGTGAAGCCGTGAGCCTCGAGCGCTTCTGCCATCGCCTCGGGCCCGGCGACGTGACGGTTGTACGCGAGGCCGATCGTGCCGCCGGTGCGCAGCGCGTCGTGCCAGCCGGGCAGCGCGCGATCGAGCAGGCGCAACGGTGAACGGGCGAGCCGCTCGCCATTGCTACCGTGGCTGCCGTGCTGCACGCCGTAGGGCAGGTCGGTGACGACGACGTCGACGCTGGCGCGGCGCATGACGTCCGGCAGCTTGGTGGTGTCCATCGACAGGTACGTCACCTGCTGGGTGCGCCCCGCCTTCCAGTCCTCCTTGCTGGGAGCCGTCTCTAGCTCGAGGGCGCGACCGTACGTGCGGCCGCTGCGACGGATCTGTGTCGCGTCGATCTCGTGCTTGAGGCGGTGCGTGCGCAGCCACGTCGTGATGAACGCCTGGTACTGCTCGAAGTCGCCCTTGTCGACCTCGATGCCGGTGATGTCGAGGCCGCGCAGCAGACACGTGTTGAGCGTCGTGCCGCGCCCGCACATGGGGTCGAGGACGTGCAGCGTGCCGTCGAGCAGCTGTGCGGGACGCTTGCTCAGCGCCGCGGTGACGTTGAGCAGCAGGTGCGTGAACTGCTCGTTCGTCTTGCCCTGGTACTTCTGGATCGTGACGACGTCATCGGTGTAGAGCCTGCGTCGCTCCAGCGGGGTCGGGCTCAGCAGCCCGTCGCGCGCGCCGAAGAGCGCGAACGCGCCGCTGGCCTCGGAGACGACGCGGTCGAGCCGGTCGTCGTCACCGGCGACGGCGAGGTAGTCGACCCCTGCCACGGTGACGGGTTCGACGCTCGCCTCGATGCCGAGCGCACCCGCGAGCAGCGTGATCTCCGCAGCGTTGAGGCGCGCCGCGTCCCCCGCGTACACGCGGTTCGACGACGGCGCGAGCAGCAGCAGGCGCCCGTCCGGCGCCACGTCGGGCGGGGTCGAGACATCGGGGTTCAGCACGGGAGCGTCAAGAGTCACGGGCCCCATTCTGCACGATCTGCCGCGCACGGCCGATGCCGCATGGCGCCGCGCAGCGCCGTGGCCCGGTGCCACGGCTGACTCACGCCATACACGACGGCGACCCCGCTCGAACCCCGGTGTGCGGGGTTCGAGCGGGGTCGCATCCGACCATGTGTCCGAGGCGATGAGGTCATCGCCTCGGACACGGCGAAGCGTCAGGCTCGGGGGATCTCCACCATCTCGTACGTGGTGATGAGGTCGCCCGTCTGGACGTCGTTGTGCGAACCGAGGTTGATACCGCACTCGAAGCCCTCGCGGACCTCGGTGACGTCGTCCTTGAAGCGTCGCAGACCGGCGATCTCGAGGCCTTCGACGATGACGACACCGTCGCGCGTGATGCGCGCCTTGGCGCCACGCTTGATCTCGCCGCTCCTGACCATCGATCCGGCGATGTTGCCGAACTTGGACGAGCGGAAGATCTCGCGGATCTCGGCGGAGCCCGTCTCGCGCTCCTCGTATTCCGGCTTGAGCATGCCCTTGAGGGCGAGCTCGATCTCCTCGATCGCCTGGTAGATGACCGAGTAGTAACGGATCTCGACGCCTTCCTTCTCGGCGTACTCCGCGTTCTGGCCTTCGGCGCGAACATTGAAGCCGACGATGATGGCGTCTGAGGCGACGGCGAGGTTGATGTTGTTCATCGTGATCGCGCCGACACCACGGTCGATGATCCGCAGGTCGACGTCGTCGCCCACGTCGATCTGGAGCAACGCGTCCTCGAGGGCTTCGACCGAACCCGACACGTCACCCTTGAGGATGAGGTTGAGGGTCTCGACCTTGCCCGCCGCAAGGTGCTCGTTGAGGTCCTCGAGGCTGATGCGCTTGCGCGCCTTGGCCAGCGAGGCCTGACGGTCGGCCGCTTCACGCTTCTCGGCGATCTGACGGGCCGTGCGGTCGTCCGGAGCGACGATGAACGTGTCACCGGCGCGCGGCACCGAGGCAAGACCGGTGACGAGCACCGGGCGGCTCGGGCCCGCTTCGGCGACGTTCTGGCCGTGCTCGTCGAGCATGGCGCGAACGCGTCCGTAGGCCTGACCCGTGACGATGGCGTCACCGACGCGCAACGTACCGGACTGCACGAGAACCGTCGCGACGGCACCGCGACCACGGTCGAGGTTGGCCTCGATCGCGACACCACGGGCGTCCTTGTTCGGGTTCGCACGCAGGTCGAGCGCCGCGTCGGCGGTGAGCAGCACGGCCTCGAGCAGCGAGTCGATGTTCTGACCCTGGCGGGCCGAGACGTCGACAAACATCGTGTCGCCGCCGTACTCCTCGGCGATGAGGTTGTACTCGGTGAGCTGCTGACGCACCTTCGCCGGGTTCGCGCCGTCGACGTCGATCTTGTTGACCGCGACGACGATCGGCACGTTCGCCGCCTGGGCGTGGTTGAGCGCCTCGATCGTCTGCGGCATCACGCCGTCATCGGCGGCGACCACGAGGATCGCGATGTCGGTGACCTTCGCACCGCGGGCACGCATGGCGGTGAACGCCTCGTGACCCGGGGTGTCGATGAACGTGATCGGACGGTCGACGCCCTCGTGCTCCTTGTGGACCTGGTAGGCACCGATGTGCTGGGTGATGCCGCCGGCCTCGCCCTGCGCGACGTCCGCGTTGCGGATCGCGTCGAGCAGGCGCGTCTTTCCGTGGTCGACGTGACCCATGACGGTGACGACCGGCGGACGCTGCTCGAGCACGTCGTCGCTCTCGCCCTCGGCCTCGGCGTCGAGGTCGATGTTGAACTGGCCGAAGAGCTCGCGCTCCTCCTCCTCCGGGGAGACGACACGGATGTCGTAGCCGAGCTCGGCGCCGAGCAGCTGGAACGTGTCCTCGTCCAGCGACTGCGTCGCCGTCGCCATCTCACCGAGGTGGAACAGCACGGTGACGAGCGATGCGGGGTTCGCGTCGATCTTGTCGGCGAAGTCCGTCAGCGACGCACCGCGACGCACCTGGATGATCGTCGAACCGTTGCCGCGAGGAACGCTCACGCCACCGATCGACGGCGCCTGCATCTGCTCGAACTCTTGACGCTTCGCGCGCTTGCTCTTGCGGCCGCGCACCTTGCTGCCACCGCGACCGAACGCACCCTGGGTGCCGCCGCGGCCACCGGGGCCACGACCGCCGCCACCGGGACGACCGGCGAAACCGCCGCCGCCGGGACGACCACCCGCACCGGGACGACCGCCACCGCCACCACGGGCGGGACGCTCACCGGGACGCGGCACGGCCGCCTGCGACGGCATCATGCCCGGGTTGGGGCGCGGACCACCGGTACGGGGGCCTCCGGCACCGGCGGAACCGCCGGGGCGCGGACCTGCCGCACCCGCGGGACGGGGGCCACCGGAGCCTGCGGGGCCACGGTTGCCGCCGGGACGCGGCATGCCCTGGCTCGGCGCGAACGGGTTGTTGCCGGGGCGTGCGCCGCCCTCGCGACGCTCACCGCCGTCACGGCGCTCGGTGCGCTCGCCGCCACGACGCTCGCCACCACGGCCCATGCCCTGGTTGGAGCTGAACGGGTTGTTGCCCGGACGCGGTGCGCCGGGGCGCGGGCCGGGACGGTTGCCAGAACGCTCGGGGCGCTCCGAACGCTCGCCACGCGACGGACCCGACGTGCTCGCCGGCTTCGCGGCTGGCCCGGGCTTGGGGCCGGGGCGCGCAGCAGCGGGCTTCGGTGCCGACGGTGCGGCCGCAGCGGGCTTGGGCGCGGACGGCGTCGCCGCGGCGGGTGCTGCCGGGGCAGCGACCGACTCGGTCTTGGCCGCAGGCTTCGGGGTGGCGCTCTCGGCCGGCTTCGACGGCGCCGCGGGTGCGGCATCGGCGGGGGCAGCCTTGGGAGCAGGCGCCTTCGGGCCCGGCTTGGGGGCGCCGGGCTTGGCGGACGAACCGCCAGCCGGCTTCGGGGAGCTCGACGGCACGTCGGCGGCGTCGCCACCGGCCTTCGTCGGCTTCGGGGGGTTCTCCTTGATCTTGCGCACGACGGGCGCTTCGATCGTCGAACTGGCGGACTTCACGAACTCGCCCTGCGCCTTGAGGTGCGCGAGCAGTTCCTTGCTCTCGACTCCGAGCTCCTTGGCGAGCTCGTGGACTCGAACCTTGGCCACGTTTCTCCTGTCAGATGGTGACGGGCGGCCAAGGCTTCGAGCAATTGCTTGCCCGGAGGATCAGCCGACCGCCGAGGGGTAGGTGTTCATCGGTGAGAACTCATCGGTTGCTCATCGCGTCAAACCCGCTTTCGGTCATGGTGTGTTCGCCGTCGGGCGACGGCAGGCGGGCGATCTCGGCCGCCACGTGTTCCTGCAGCGCCGCGGTGTGGACCGCGGTGTGCAGACGAAGTGCTCGTGCCCATGCCCGACGCTTGGTGGCCTGTTCGAGGCACGTCGTGTCGGCGTGGAGCCAGGCTCCTCGACCGGGCATCGCCTTGCGCGAGTCGAGCACCAGGCTGGCGCCGTCCTCGCTCACTGCGATGCGCAGCAAAACGGAACGGCCGCCCTTGCCCCGGCACCCGATGCAGGTTCGCTGCGGTTCTGCGGGCCGGGAGAGCTCGACGTTCGGGATCGGCACGTTCACACGCACCCCACCTTCACATCTGTCACCGTTCAAGCCCTACCCTACCCCCGCACAGCTCCGCGACGAAATGCGCGCACCCCGGCCACGCTCGGTGGCCGGGGTGCGCGCGAGACGTCTGAGGGCGCGCGCTCAGCGGGCCGACTCGTCGTCACGCCCGCCGTCGGCGAGCGCGGTGTCGGGCCGGATGTCGATGCGCCACCCCGTCAGCTTCGCCGCGAGACGGGCGTTCTGGCCCTCCTTGCCGATGGCGAGGCTGAGCTGGAAGTCGGGCACGACGACGCGGGCGGCTCGGGCCTTCGGGTCGACGACCTCGACCGACTCGACGCGCGAGGGCGACAGGGCCGCGGCGATGAACTCATCGGGCTGGCGCGAGTAGTCGACGATGTCGATCTTCTCGCCCTGCAGCTCGCTCATGACGGCGCGCACGCGCTGACCCATCGGGCCGATACAGGCGCCCTTGGCGTTGATGCCGGGCTTCGTGGCGTGCACCGCGATCTTGGTGCGGTGACCCGCCTCGCGCGCGAGCGCGGCGATCTCGACGCTACCGTCGGCGATCTCGGGCACCTCCATCGCGAACAGCTTGCGCACGAGGTTGGGGTGGGTGCGCGACAGCGAGATCTGCGGGCCCTTCGGGCCGCGGCGCACGGACACGACGTAGCAGCGCAGACGCTCGCCGTGACGGTAGGTCTCCCCCGGCACCTGCTCCGCGGTCGGCAGGATGCCCTCCACGGTGCCGAAGTCGACCTTGACGAACCGCGAGTCGAGGCTCTGCTGGATCGTGCCGGAGACGATGTCGCCTTCCTTGCCGATGAAGTCACCGAGGATGGCCTCGTCCTCGACGTCACGCATGCGCTGCATGATGACCTGACGGGCCGTACCCGCGGCGACCCGGCCGAAGTTCTTGGGGGTGTCGTCGAACTCGGGGCCGGGCTCGCTCCAGGTGCCGTCCTCCTGCTTCTCGCCGTCCTCGCGCGCCCACACGACGACATGACCCGTGCGGCGGTCGAGCTCGACGCGCGCCCGGCGGTAGGAGCCCTCCTCCTTCTGGTACGCGAGCAGCAGCGCCTGCTCGATGGCGGGGACGATGACGTCCATCGGAATCTCGCGCTCCCGCTCCAGGGCGCGCAGTGCAGCCATGTCGATGTCCATCAGACGTCCTCTCCCACGGCGTCGGCGGCGTCGCCGCGCGTGAATTCCACCTGCACCTTGGCGCCGGTGATCGATGTGTAATTGAGTCGGGCGGGCTCGGCGTCAGTGGCCGCCCCCGCCTTCTTGCCGCCCCGCTCGGGCGTCACCTCCACCGTCTGGTCGTCGGCGCGGGTGATGCGACCGGCGACCCTCGACTCGTCGTCGAGGGTGACGGTGACGAGGCGGCCGACGTTGCGCGCGAAGTGGCGCGGCAGCGTCAGCGGACGGTCGGTGCCGGGTGAGCTGACCTCGAGGACGTAGGGCTGTTCGCCCATGACGTCGCTCGCCTCGAGTTCTGCGTCGATGACGCGCGTGGCGTCCGTGACCTCGTCGAGCGTGACGGGCTCGATCGATTCCTCGACCGCCTTCTCGAGGGCGACGTCGCGGTCGACGAGCACGCGCACGAGGCGGCGCTTGCCGGCAGGTACGACGGTGACGTCCTCGACGAGGAGACCCAGTGGTTCGAGCTTCGGCAGAATCGTGTCGATGATCGTCTGTTCCGAGTTGCTCACTCGCGCCTCCTGGAGTTGTCGCCGTGCCGTGCACCCGTCGCCCGCGGCACGAGCCGTGAGGTGACGAATGCGCAGGCGTCGTGCCTGCGCATCGCCCCTGAGTCTATCGTGACGCGTGAGGAGCCGTCGTCGCCCGAGACCGGAGCGTCCCGGCTCGCCGCAGGTCAGCCCTACGACGGCGCGAGGCCCCGACGGTGCAGCATGCGCCGCTCGATCGGGCCGAAGAGCAGCACCTCCACGGCCAACCCGACGACGAGCACGAGAGCGATCGCGGCCATCACGGCTGGCATGTCCGAGTTCGCCTGCCCCTGGTTGAGCATCGAACCGAGACCGAATCCGAGCTTGGGCGACTGCACGATGAGCTCGGCGGCCATGAGGGAACGCCAGGCGAACGCCCAGCCCTGCTTGATGCCGCCGAGATAGGTCGGCATGGCCGCCGGCAGCAGGACGTGACGCACGAGTTGCGTGCGACTCGCTCCGAGGGCCCGGCCGGCTCGTTCGAACAGGGGCGGGACCTGATCCAACCCGCCGATCAATCCCATGGCGATCGAGGGCACTGCGGACAGCAGGATCACGGCGTACATCGTCGTGTCGCTGAGGTAGAACATCATGACGGCGAAGGGCACCCACGCGACCGACGGCAGGGACTGCATCGCTGCGAGCAGCGGTCGGAAGGCGCGCCGCGCCAGTCTCGCGCGGCCGACGACGAGCCCGAGTGTCGTGCCGAGCACGAGAGAGAGCGCGAAGCCCACCGCGCCGCGTCGCAGGCTGACCCAGATCGCGTCGAGCGCCTCCCCCGAGGTGAGGGAGGTCCACAGGGCCCGAGCGATGTCGGTGACCGGAGGGAGCACCCAGGCCGGTTTGACGTGTGCCCACACGAGAACCTGCCAGGCGAGGACCACGATCGCGAGCGCACCCAGCGGCGCTAGCACGGACAGCGGGTCGACGCGGCGTCGGCGCCGCGCCTGAGCCTGTTCGAGCGCGTCTAGTCCGGAGGTGACGTCGTCGTCACTGATCATCGATCTCGTGGGGCCGGGCGAGCGGTGCCGTCGGGCACTGGCCTCGAACGGATCCTCCTCGCGCATGTCGAACTCAGGCGTGGGCATGACGACTGATCTCCTCTCGCAGGCGCGAGGTGATCTCGCGGGACAGCTCACCGACGCCTGCGTCCTCGATGGCACGCGGCTGTGGCAGGTCGACGTCCCACGACTGGCTGACGCGTCCCGGGCGCGAAGAGAGCAGGACGACACGTTGGCCGAGACGCACTGCTTCACGCACGTTGTGGGTGACGAAGATGACGGCCATGCCGTCGCGATGCCACACGTCGCTAAGTTCCCCGTGGAGCAGGTCGCGCGTCATGGCGTCGAGGGCGGCGAATGGTTCGTCCATGAGCAGCAGGCGCGCGTTCTGGGCGAGTGCGCGCGCGAGGGCGACGCGTTGGCGTTGGCCTCCGGACAGTTCGTGGGGGCGTCGATCCACTGCGCCGTCGAGCCGCACCGTCGCGAGCAGCTCCTGCGCCCGCTGGCGGCGTTCGGCGGAGGGCACGCCCCTGAATCGCAGGGGAGCCTCGACGTTCTCGCCGACGCTCAGCCACGGGAAGAGCGCGGAATCCTGAAACATCAGCGCCGGTTGAGGGCCGTCGACGTGCACGTCGCCCGCGCTGGCGGGTTCGAGCCCGGCGATGATCGACAGCAGGGTCGACTTGCCGCAGCCGGAGGCGCCGAGAACGCTGACGAACTCCCCCTGTTCGACCCTCAGGTCGAGCCCGCCGATCGCCTCGACGGCGTCGTCGCCCTGGCCGAAGACCTTGTGCAGACCGCGGATGTCGACGGCGGCCGGCTGTGCCGTCGAGCGTGCGTCGCTCGGCGGGGCGATCGGGTGTCGCTCGCCTGCCGTGGTGGTGTCGAACGTCATGTCAGCCCTTTCTGTGCACGCCGAGACCGGCGTCGGTGATCGCAGGCAGGGCGCGTGCAGCAAGGACCTGCCGGAGCGGGTCGAGGTCCGCCAACCCGCGCAGGTCGGGACGGACGTCGATGCCGCCCGTTCGCCACGTGTGTTCGGCGACCTGCGCGATGTTTGCCATCAACGGATCCCAGGAGAACTGCACGTTGTCCATGGCCCGCTCGGCGACCGATCGCTTCAACTTCTTGCCGCTGAGCTTGCCGATCTCGGCGTTGAGCAGCACACTCGCGGCGCCCCGATGGCTGTTGATCCATTCCACGGTCTCGACGTGGGCCGCCAGGAGCTGCTCCACCTGAGCAGGCGCGCGTTCGAGGTACTCCTGGGTGACGAGCAGGCACGTCGTCACGAATCGGTGGTCGGGCCACTGGGTGCGTTCGTCGACGAGCACGTGCGCGCCGGCTTCGACGACGAGGCGAGAGACCCATGGCTCGGCCTGGTAGCTGGCGTCGAGGCGCCCCTGGCGGAACTGATCGAGAGTCTGTGAGTTGGCCATCCACACGGTCTCCACCTCGTCCGCTCCCGGCCCCGTCGTCAGGTGGTGCTCGGCGAGCAGTGTCTTGAGGGCTACGTCCTGGGTGCCGCCGATCTGCGGCGTGGAGACGCTGCACCCACGCAGATCGTCGATCTTCTTCACTCCGGGACGAGCAACGAGCGCAGCGCCGTTCTCCGCTGCTCCGGCGAGGAGGCGCACTCCGGCGCCCTTCGTCCGCACCCACGCCGTGATCGCCGGGTTCGGGCCGAGGTAGGCGACGTCGATCGCGCCGGCGAGCATGGCCTGGACGGCGGCGGGCCCGTTGTCGAAGACCTGCCGCTCGATGGCCGTGCTGCCCAGGTGGCGCGCGAACGTTCCGCGGGCCATGCCTGCGAGGGCCACGCCGTGGGTCAGGTTCGAGAAGTGCCCCAATCGCAGGCGATGCGGGCTCGCCTCAGCCGCCCCGCACCCCGACAGGGCCGGTGTCATGAAGGGGGCGGCGAGGCCGGCGCCGAGGAGCGTCCGGCGCCCGATCTGGGGTGATCGGGCCCGGGATCGGTGTACGGCATCGACAGGTGCGTGATCGTCGCACATGTCAGCCAGCCAGCCAATCCTCTTCGGATTCGAGCTGCGCGGCGTCGTCGTCCGCACCCGAACCGAGCCCCGCACCCGACATGCCGGCCCCGAGCGTGGCGCCGCTCGCGGGATCGATGACGAGGAACGCGCCGGTCGCCCGGTGGCTGTCGTACGGGTCGAGCACCACGGGCTCGGCCAGACGCAGACGGACTCGTCCGATCGTGTTGAGCGTCATCACTGCTTCAGGGCCGGCTGCGTGCCACGTGCTCGTCTCGACGTCCCACAGATGCGTGATGTCGTCGACGACCGCGCGCACCACCTTGGTGCCCGCCTTGACGAGGACGCGCTGACGGACACGCCCGTCCGCAGCCGCGAGCCACGCGAGCACTCCGCTCACCTCGGAGTCGGCAACCGGTTGATCGGGGTCGGCCACGAGCGACAGGACCTCACCACGAGCGACGTCAAGTTCGTCGCCCAGACGCACCGTCACTGACTCGCCCGCTACGGCCACCTCACGCGAGCCCACCGGAGTGTCGATCGCGACGACTCGGCTCGTCAGGCCCGAGGACACCGCGCGCACACGGTCACCGACGTGCAGGACGCCGGAGGCGATGCGGCCGGCGAGACCGCGATAATCCGGATGCTCGGCGGTGCGAGGCCGGATGACGAGCTGGACCGGCATGCGGAACGACTCGGCCCGCAGGTCATCGCGGACGGGTAGCGACTCGAGCAGGTCGAGCAGCGGCGGGTGGTCGTACCCGTCGGGGGCCGGAGCGACGACCCCCTCGCCCGTCAGCGCAGATAGCGCGACGACGCGGGGATCGCTGAGGCCCACCCTGTCGGCCAGGTCGATCGCCTGGGTCCGGACCTCGTCGAACCGCGAGCGCGACCACTCGAGGGCATCCATCTTGTTGACGGCGAAGATGACGTGCGGAACACGCAGCAGCGCCATCAACGCGGCGTGACGACGCGTCTGGTCGCTGACCCCGTGTCGCGCGTCCACGAGGACGACGGCTGCGTCAGCGGTGGAGGCGCCAGTGACCATGTTGCGCGTGTACTGCACGTGCCCCGGGGTGTCGGCGAGGACGAAGGTGCGCCGGGGCGTGGAGAAGTACCGGTACGCCACGTCGATCGTGATGCCCTGTTCGCGCTCGGCGCGCAGCCCGTCCGTCAGGAGAGCAAGGTCGACCTGCTCGGCGCCGCGCGAGGTGCTCGCGGCCACCATCGAGTCGTAGGTGTCGGCCAGGATGTTCTTCGTGTCGTGCAGGAGCCGGCCGACGAGGGTGGACTTGCCGTCGTCGACGCTCCCGGCGACGACCAGACGGAGTTGGCCGAGCCCGTTGCGCGCGCTATGCGGCGCGGGTGGCTGTGCTGTGGTTGTCGTCATCTCTAGAAGTACCCTTCTCGCTTGCGGTCTTCCATCGCTGCCTCGGACAGGCGGTCGTCGGCGCGGGTGGCACCGCGTTCGCTCAGATGGCTGGCTGCGACCTCGGCGATGATGTCGCTCGTCGTCCGCGCCTCGGAGGCGACGGCGCCCGTGCAGGAGCCGTCACCGACGGTTCGGTAGCGAACCGTCCTGGTGACGAGCGGTTCGTCGTCACGTGGGCCGAACCACGGCCCAGGTGTCAACCACATCCCGTCGCGCAGGAATACGTCCCGTTCGTGGGCGTAGTAGATGGGTGGCAGCGCGACGTCCTCGGCCTCGATGTAGCGCCAGACGTCCAGTTCGGTCCAGTTGCTCAACGGGAAGACCCGGGTGTTCTCCCCGGGGGCGTGTCGGCCGTTGTAGAGGTTCCACAGCTCCGGACGCTGCCCGCGCGGGTCCCACCCTCCCATGGCGCTGCGCACCGAGAAGATGCGTTCCTTCGCGCGCGCCCTGTCCTCGTCACGGCGCGCCCCACCGAGCAGCGCGTCGAAGCGCTCGGTCTCGATGGTGTCGACGAGCGGCACGGTCTGCAGCGGATTGCGGGTGCCGTCGGGACGCTCGACGAGACGCCCGTCGGCGATCCAGTCCTCGACGGCCGCGACGTGCAGCCGCAGGCCGTGACGCTCGACGACCTCGTCGCGAAAGGCGATGACCTCGGGCAGGTTGTGGCCGGTGTCGACGTGCAGCAGCGTCAGCGGCAACGGCGCGGGAGCGAGTGCCTTGAGTGCGACGTGCAGCAGCACTGCCGAGTCCTTGCCGCCGCTGAACAGCAGCGCAGGGCGTTCGAACTCGGCGACGACCTCGCGGATGATCTCGATGGCCTCGGCCTCGAGTGCCCGCAACGTCGACAGCTCGCCGGCGGGGTTCGTGGAGACGTCCGGTGGCGTCATCGTCTCGGTCATGCGGGTGTCCTCTCCTCGTCGATGAGACGCAGGATCTCGGCGAGGGATTCCTCGATCGAGCGGCCCTGGGTCTCGAGACGCAATTCGGGGTCGGTCGGAACCTCGTAGGGGTCGTCGAGGCCTGTCATTCCGGTGAGTTCGCCGGCCTCGGCCCGGGCGTACAGGCCCTTGACGTCGCGTCGCGCGCACTCCTCGAGCGACGTTGCGACGAAGACCTCGAGGTAGCGACTACCGCTGCGTTCGTGGCGTGCGCGGTTCTCGGCGCGTGCATCGGCGTACGGGGCGATGACCGGCACGATCGCCCACACACCGTTGCGGGCGAGCAGGTCGGCGACGAAACCGACGCGCGTCACGTGGGTGTTCCGGTCCGCCCGGGAGAACCCGAGGCCGGCGCTGAGGGAGGTGCGCAGTTCGTCGCCGTCGAGCAGTTCGACGCGTTCGCCCCGCTCGCGCAGGGCGGCGACGAGGCGCTCGGCGAGCGTCGACTTGCCCGCTCCGGACAGGCCCGTGAGCCACACGGTCGCGGCGCTCATGTGTTGATCCCGCATTCGACCTTGTCGCGGCCCGCCCAGCGTCCGGCGCGGGCGTCCTCGCCCGGCGCCACCCGGCGGGTGCAGGTGGCGCACCCGATCGAGGGGTAGCCCTGGGTGAGCAGCGGGTTCGTGACGATGGCGTGCTCGGCGATGTAGGCCTCGACGTCGGCGTCGCTCCACGCGACGATCGGCGCGACCTTGATGCGTTCGCGGCGCTCGTCGAAGCTGACGACCGGTGTGTCGCGCCGCGTGATCGCCTCGCTGCGACGCACCCCGGTGGCCCACGCCTCGTAGCCGTCGAGGGCCTCGTCGAGCGGGTGGGTCTTGCGCAGCGCGCAGCACAGATCGGGGTCGCGTTCGAAGAGGTTCGCGCCGTACGTCGCATCCTGCTCCGCGACACTCTGGGACGGTTCGAGGGTGCGCACCGTGACGTCGTACGTCGAGGCGACCGCGTCGCGGGTCTGCAGCGTCTCTTCGAAGTGGTACCCGGTATCGAGGAAGAGCACGTCGACGCCCGGCAGGCTGCGGGACGCGAGATGCGTCAGCACGGCGTCCTGCATGGAGGTGGCCACGGCGAAGCGTTCCCCGAACTCCGCGGCCGCCCAATCGAGCACGGCATCCGCCGGTGCACCGTCGAGCTCGCCGGCGGCCCGAATGGCGATCCGACGCAGCTCGTCGGGCTCGCGCACGACCTGGGTCATCGCAGCTCCTCCTCGTCGGCGCGGCGGGCCCAGTCGCCGAAGCTCTCGCCGCTCTCGCGTGCGGCGACGTACCGCGTCACGACGCGTTCGACGTAGTCGCCCAGCTCGCTCGCGGCGACCTTGTGGGCGCGCAGCTTGCGCCCGACGACGAGGTCCTCGCCCAGGCCACCACCGAGGTGGACCTGGTAGCCGGGCACCTGCTCACCGGCCGCGTCGGTGATGATCTGGCCCTTGAGACCGATGTCCGCCACCTGGATGCGGGCGCAACTGTTCGGGCAACCGTTGAGATGGATCGCGATGGGGTGCTCGAGCTGGTCGTCGAGGTGACCGAGACGCTCCTCGAGCTCGGCGACGAGGTCGTGGGCTCGCTGCTTCGTCTCGACGATGGCAAGCTTGCAGAACTCCAGGCCCGTGCACGCCATCGTCGCGCGGCGCCACGGCGACGGACGCCCGTCGAAGCCGAGCGGCCGCATCGTCTCGAGCAGCGGCTCGACGGCGTCGTCGGGCACGTCGAGGACGACGAGCTTCTGGTAGGCGGTCAGGCGCAGCCGGTCGCTGCCGGCGGCCTCCATCGCGTCGGCGACGCCCGCGAGCGCCGCACCGCTCGTGCGCCCTGCGATCGGCGCGAACCCGACGAGGTTGCGTCCGTCCTTCTGACGATGCACACCCACGTGGTCGATCGTGTGCTTCGGCGTGGGCGCGGCGGGCCCGTCGAGCAGGGGGCGCCCGAGGTACTCGCGCTCCAGCACCTCACGCGTCTTGTCGGCGCCCCAGTCCTCGACGAGGTACTTGAGACGCGCGCGGTTGCGCAGCCGGCGGTAGCCGTGATCGCGGAACAGCTTGACGGTCGCGAGCCAGACCTCGGGCACCTCTTCGAGCGGCACCCAAGCACCGAGGCGCAGCGCGAAGAACGCCTTCGTCGACAGCCCTCCCCCGATCTGCAGATCGAAGCCGGGGCCGTGGTCGGGGTGGACGACGCCGACGAAGCTGATGTCGTTGATCTCAGGGGCGGCGTCGGGCAGCCACGCGATCGACGACTTGAACTTGCGCGGCAGGTTCGCGAGATCAGGGTCGCCCACGTAGTTGGCCTTGATGAACTCGATCGCGGGGGTCGCGTCGATCACCTCGTCGGGGTGCACGCCGGCCACCGGCGAACCGAGCGTGGTGCGCGTGCAGTCACCGCAGGCCTCGAGCGTATCGAGACCGACGGCCTCGAGACGGCGCCAGATCTCTGGCACGTCCTCGATCGCGATCCAGTGGTACTGGATGTTGTTGCGGTCGGTGATGTCGGCCGTGCTGCGCGCGAAATCGGTGGAGATGCTCGCGAGCACCCGCAGCTGCTCGCGCGAGAGCTGCCCGCCGTCGATGCGCACGCGCATCATGAAGTACTCGTCATCGAGCTCCTCGGGCGCCAGCGTCGCCGTCTTGCCGCCGTCGATGCCCTGCTTGCGCTGGGTGTACAGGCCCATCCAGCGCATACGGCCGCGCAGATCGGTACCCGGGATGCTGTCGAAGCCCTCGCGGGCATACTGCTCGAGGATGCGGGCGCGCACGTTGAGGGGCGCGTCCTCGGCCTTGAAGACCTCGTTCGGGTTGAGCGGGTCGAACTCGCCCTTGGCCCACTGCCCCTCGGGCTTGGCCGTGCGCTGCGTGGCGCGGGGACGTTCACTCGTCGTCGTCATCGTCCGCTCCTTCGTCGTTTCTCTCGGGCTCGAGGTACATAACCTTGTCTTCGGTTCAGCAAAACTGCAAATGATGGATAACGCGATGTTCATCCTGTGGGAAGGCACGGTGAGCCTGACGCGCCCACGGTGCGCGTGGCGTCACCGCCCGCCGGAACGCGCGGTCAGTGCGTGCGAGACTGTGCCCATGCCCGACGCTCGTCTCACCCGCCGCACCGCGCTCGCCGCCGTCGTCCTCACCGCCACGAGCGCCTGCAGGCTGCGCGTGGAGAAGGACGCGCCCCTGCCGGGGCCGACGGCGGCACCGGCGCCCGATTCGGGCCCCCTCGAGGCTGTGCGTCGTCACCTCGTGGTCGCGATGAGCGCGGCGAGCCAGGAGACGAACCACCGCCGGGAGGCCGCCGACGCGCGCGGCGCCCACGTCGCCGAACTCAAACGACTCGACGCGACGCTGCGCGGCATCGGCGCGACGTCGCTGCCCAGCGTCAGCGCCACTGCCGCGCCCAGCGTGTCGGCGTCAGCGTCTGCGTCGCCATCAGCGTCGGCGTCCGGAAAGAGCTCCCGCGCGAGCGTCCCGGCGTCGTCGCCCTCGGCGAGCAGCAGCCCCGCCGCGACGGCGTGGACCCGCGCCGAGAGCGACTGGGCCTCCCCCGCGCTGTGCGCGAGCCTGCAGAAGGTTTCGTCGACATCGAGGCCTCTCGCCCTGTCGATCGCCGCGCGCGGGCTCAGCTCGCTGCCGGGTGGCGTTTCCGTGCCGTGGTCCGCGACGGCGTCGGTGCCCTCGTCGTCGGCGCTGCTCGAGGCGAACGCGGTGACGATCCACGCGCTCGAGTGGTGGGCGGCGCGCACCGATCCCGACGATCGCGGCGACGTCCCCGACCTGCTCGACGACCTCTACGCCGTGCGCTCGCTCGCGGAATCGTCGGCGTCATCGGGGTCGCCGTCGTCGTCATCGTCTGCTTCCGCGAGCCCCGCTGCGCCCGCGCGCCGCTACGACTCGCTCGCCGCGGCCCGCGCCGATGGGGGCAAGGCGGCCGCGGCTGTGATGTCGGCGTGCGCCGTCGCGGCGACGGGCACGCGCAGCGCCGATGATGTCAACGGGCTGCTGCTCGCGTGGTCGAGCGCGGCCCGCACGGTGCGCTTCGGTGGGGGCAGCGTGTCGCCGTTCCCGGGCCTCACGACCTGAGCAGGCCTGCCGGGAATAAACTCGTCCCATGCGCATTTGGGGACGCGCGGCCGCCGCCGCACCACTGATCTCACTGCTCGCTCTCACGGCCTGTTCGGGCAGCTCGCACGACACGGGCGGCGCTTCGAGCTCCGGGGCGTCATCGAAGGCCGGCGCGTCGAGCAGTTCCGGTGGGAGTGCGAGCCCCTCGGCGAGCTCTTCGCTCGCTCCCCCGGAGCCGGTCAAGAACAAGCCGGGCAGCATCACGATCGGCGCGTCGGGCGACCTCATCGTCCACCCGTCGATCACGCAGATGGCCCGTCGTGCCGCAGGCGGCACGGGGTACCGCTTCGATCAGTTCTTCGGCCAGATCTCCTCCGTCACGAAGGCGGGCGATCTACGCATCTGCCAGATGGAGAACCCGCTGTCGCGTGACGACACGAACCTGGCGCGCGAGCTGAGCTTCAACGCGCCCCACGAGTTCGTGACGACGGTGAAGTCCATCGGGTTCGACGGGTGCTCGACGGCCAACAACCACGCCTACGACCGCGGCCTCTCAGGGCTGGCGAGCACGCGCAGCGTCATGGCCGCGAACGGTCTGCAGGCGGCCGGCCCGGCCGCGTCCGCCGGCGAGAAGGGCCAGCCCGTGTTCTACGAGGCCAAGGGGTTCAAGGTCGCGCAGCTGTCGTACAGCTACACCCTCGACAACCGCATCAACGGCGACCAGATCGGCACTCCCAGGGATGCGCCCTGGCTGAAGGACAACCTGTACTCGGTGCGCACCCCGGAAGGCATCCAGGCCGACGCCGCCGAAGCGCGCAAGCAGGGCGCCGACATCGTCGTCGTCTCGATGCACTGGGGCATCGAGTACAAGCCTGTCTCGGCGGAGCAGAAGAAGTATGCGGACGCGTTGCTGCGCTCCGGGCAGGTCGACTGGATCATCGGCAACCATCCGCACATCGTGCAGCCGTGCCAGAAGATCGACGGACGATACGTCTCCTACGCCCTCGGCAACCTGTTCTCCGGTCAGCAGGCCGCATATCTGCCGGGCACGGCGGACGGCGCGTACGCGAGCGTCACCTTCACGCGCGACGCGGACGGCAAGATCAGCCAATCGATGACGTACCAGCCCACCTATCAGGACCAGAAGACGCGCGTCGTCGAGCTGGCCACCCCGTCGCAGAACCCAGCATCCTACGCCAAGACGACCGCGACGATGGGTGCGTTCGGCTGCGACGCCAAGCCGGTGTCCTGACGGGTGACGGCACCCGCCGAGGCCGCCGGACGCTCGAGCCGTGGTAGCCGGTGAGGCGCCGGGCGCGGCTGAGCGTCAGAGCACGCCGAACTGCGCGGCGGTGTCGTAGCTGAGCTTGACGACGAAGGCCCCCACGACGACGACGAACACGGCGCGCACGAACCCGGCCCCCTTCGAGACGGCGGTCCGGGCGCCGAGATAGCCGCCCGCGAGGTTCGCGACGCCGAGCACGAGGCCGACACGCCAGGCCACCGCACCTGCCGGGATGAACACGACGAGGGCGGCGAGGTTCGTCGCGAAGTTGGCGAGCTTGGCCTTGGCGGAGGCCTCGAGGAAGCGGTAGCCGAGCAGGCTGACGAGCGCGAAGACGAAGAACGAGCCCGTCCCCGGGCCGAGCGCGCCGTCGTACAGGCCGACGCCCAGGCCGATGGCACCCGCCGTCGCGTAATGGCGCCGGCTGCCCGCGTGCCGCAGGTTCTCGAGCTGCCCCATCGAGGGCTTGAACAGCGTGTACGTGCCGACGGCGACGAGGACGACGAGGATGATCGGGTTGAACGCGCTGCGCGGGATGTGACTGGCGAGCGCCGCACCCGCCATCGAGCCGGCGAACGCCATCACGGCGAGCGGCAGCGCGGTGCGCAGATCGGGACGCACCCGCCGAAGGTACGTCGCCGAGCTCACCGACGTGCCACAGATCGAACCCAGCTTGTTCGTCGCGAGCAGTTGGGCCGGCGCGGCGTGCGGAAACGCGACCATGAGGGCCGGCAACTGCACGAGCCCACCCCCGCCGACGACGGCGTCGACCCATCCCGCACAGGCCGCCGCGAGCGCCAGCAGGGTGAGGGTCAGGGTTCCCGGGTCGTTCACCCCGTCATCCTGGGCCGCGCGCCGCGTGCCCGCAAACGTCTCTCAGTCCGCGACCGTCGCGCCCGCGCCGCTCGTGACCGGGGCGGCGGCCGTTCGACGCGCGAGAGCCACCACGTCGGGCCGTGGTGGCTCTCGTGACGCAGGGTGGGATCAGGCGCCGCGCACTTCGGAGAGCACCTCGGCCGCCACCTCGTCGACGCCGACGTCACGCGAGGTGCCCGAGCGGCGGTCCTTGACCTCGATCGTGCCGTCGGCGAGGCCACGCCCGAGCACGACGATCGTCGGGACGCCGATGAGCTCGGCGTCCTTGAACTTCACGCCGGGGCTGACCTTCGGACGGTCGTCGAACAGGACGCCGAGCCCGGCCGACTCGAGGTCGGCGACGACCTGCTCCGCCTTCTCGAAGACCGCGGCGTCCTTGCCCGTGGCAACGACGTGGACGTCGAACGGCGCGATGTGACGCGGCCAGATGAGACCCTTGTCGTCGAGGTTGTCCTCAGCGATGGCGGCGACGGCGCGGGAGACGCCGATGCCGTAGGAGCCCATCGTCACCGTCACGAGCTTGCCGTTCTCGTCGAGCACCTTGAGCCCGAGCGCCTCGGCATACTTCGTGCCGAGCTGGAAGATGTGACCCATCTCGATGCCGCGCGCGAGCGTCAGGGGGCCCGAACCGTCGGGGGCCGGGTCGCCCTCCTTGATCTGCGCCGCCTGGATCGTGCCGTCGGCGGTGAAATCGCGGCCGTGGACGAGGTCGATGACGTGCTTGCCGCTGACGTCGGCGCCCGTCACCCACGCCGAGCCCTCGGCGATGCTGGGGTCGAGCAGGTAACGGATGCCGGAGGCCTTTTCCTCGCCGAGCACGCCCGGGCCGATGTAGCCCTTCGCGAGCATCGGGTAGGCGGCGAAGTCCTTCTCCTCGAACGCCTCGACGTCAGCCGGAGCGACCTGAGCCTCGAGGCGCTTGGCGTCGACCTCGCGATCGCCGGGCACGCCGATCGCAAGCGGTT
This sequence comes from Dermacoccus sp. GAS27A, assembly GCF_044909235.1. Taxonomy (NCBI): domain Bacteria; kingdom Bacillati; phylum Actinomycetota; class Actinomycetes; order Micrococcales; family Dermacoccaceae; genus Dermacoccus; species Dermacoccus sp. GAS27A. The sequence continues at coordinate 139,364 of NZ_JBIYDW010000008.1, forward strand.
CGCGCGTGCCGTCGGGGTGGACGAGCATGACGATGACGTTCTTCAGCGTGTCGGCAGCCGTCCACTCGCGTCCGTCGTCGCGCGGGTGATTCGCGTTGAGGGCCGCGACGAGCGTCTCGATGGTCGGGGTCTCGGGGGTGTCCTCGATGTGTGCAGGGCCGACGCTCACCTCGACGGGCTCGGCCTGCGGCACGACGACGGCCTCGACGTTCGCCGCGAAACCGCCGGGCGAGCGGACGAACGTGTCCTCACCGTGGCGGCTGACGGCGAGGAACTCCTCCGATGCCGAACCGCCCATCGCACCCGAGTCGGCGTGGACGACGACGTACTCGAAGCCGAGGCGGTCGAAGATCTTGACGTACGCGCCGCGGTGCTTGGCGTAGCTCTCCTCAAGGCCCTGCTTCGTGTGATCGAAGGAGTACGAGTCCTTCATGATGAACTCGCGCCCGCGCAGCAGGCCGGCGCGCGGGCGGGCCTCGTCGCGGTACTTCGTCTGGATCTGGAACAGCGTCGTCGGCAGGTCCTTGTAGCTCGAGAACATGTCCTTCACCGTGATGGTGAACATCTCCTCGTGCGTCGGGCCGAGGAGCATGTCGACGCCCTTGCGGTCCTGCAGGCGGAACAGGTTGGGGCCGTACTCGTCCCAGCGGTTCGTCGCCTCATAGGGTTCGCGCGGCAGCAGCGCGGGGAAGCTCAGCTCCTGCGCGCCGATGGCCTCCATCTCCTCGCGGACGATGGTCTCGACGTTACGCAGCACCTTGAGCCCGAGCGGCAACCACGTGTACACGCCGGGCGCGGCGCGTCGGATGTAGCCGGCGCGCACGAGCAGCTTGTGGCCCGGCAGCTCGGCGTCCGCCGGATCCTCGCGAAGCGTTCGCAGGAACAGGTTGGACATGCGCTGGGCCACGGTCTCTCCTCGGGTCGTGTCGCGGTCGCTCCGCGTGACTCGGCCCCACAATATCCCGGCCCGCCCAGGGCGTGCACGGCCCGCATCCACCCGATGCTCGGGCCGCGAGGCCTTCCTGAGATCCATGCAGATTCGACTGCGTCACAATCCGTCCTTCGCCGTCTCCCGTCTCCTGCGCACTCGCCCGGCGTGCAGATCTCCAGCAAGGCCGCGAGCGGCGGCATCATGAAGGGGCTCAAGCGCTCCGTGCTCTGCGGTGAGTCCTTCTTCTCGACGACGTACACCGCCCCCGCCGAGGGCGGGTGGGTCGACATCGCCGGCGTCCTGCCCGGCGACATGTTGCCGCTCGAGACCCAGCCCGATCGCCCCTGCTTCGTCATCAGCGGCAACTGGATGGCCAGCAGTGAGGGCATGGAGGTCACCTCGCAGTTCGGTGGCATGAAGAACCTCTTCGGCGGCGAGGGCGGCTTCGGCCTCGAGGCCAGCGGTCAGGGCCTCAGCGTCTACGGCGCGGTCGACGCCACGGACCTCGCTCCGGGCGAGCGTGACGTCATCCATACCGGGCACGTCATCGCCTACGACCTGGGGATGCAGTTCACAACGCGTCGGGCGGTCGAAGGACGCTCGATCCAGTCGATGAAGTCCGGTGAAGGGCTCGTTTCGACTTCGTCAGGCCCGGGCGCGTGCTCCTGCAGTCACGCAACCCGCAGGCGTTCGCTGAGTGGGCCGCCAAGCTCATGCCCTCGACGAACGAGCAGGGCGGCCTCGGCGGGCTGTTCGACTGACCGCCAGGGGGTCAGGGCCGCGGCGTCGCGCGTCGGGCGATGGCGGCGCTCGCGGCCGACGTGCCGAGGGTGCCGAACACGCCGCCCCACTCCCCCTGCACGCGGCTCGCGATGAACGCGTCGCTGACGCTCGACGGCGCGCTGCGCAGCAGCAGGCTCGCCTGGAGGACGACGGCCATTCGAGCGCTGATGTCGCGGGCGCGGTACTCCGCGTCGTCGGGCGTCAACGACACGACGTCGGCGAGCACCTGTTTCGTCGCGACGTCGAGCCCGGGGTGGTCGCCGCGGGTCACGTCGAGCTCGCGGCTGAAGGCCTCGAACGCCTCCGGCGAACGCGTCAGGGCGCGCAGGACGTCGAGGGCGTTGACGCTGCCCGAGCCCTCCCAGATCGAGTTGAGCGGCGACTCGCGGAACAGCAGCGGCATGCCCGACTCCTCGACGTACCCGTTGCCGCCGAGGCATTCGAGGGCCTCGGCGACGTGCATCGGCGTGCGCTTGCACACCCAGAACTTCGCGAGCGGCAGTGCGAAGCGACGGAACGCGCGCTCGTGCTCGCAGCCGGGATCGCCTGATTCGATACGGTCGACGCTCGCCGCGAGGCGCATGCCGAGCGCCGTCGCGGCCTCCGACTCGATCGCGAGATCGGCGAGGACGTTCTGCATCGCGGGCTTGTCGGCGAGGACGCCGCCGAAGGCCTGACGGCGCGCGGTGTACCAGGCCGCCTCGCTCGTCGCGCGACGCATGAGCCCGGCCGAGCCGAGGACGCAGTCGAGCCGCGTCGCGCTCACCATCTCGATGATCGTGCGCACGCCGGCACCCTCGTCACCGAGGCGGGTGGCGTAGGCGTCGTGGAACTCGAGTTCGCTGCTCGCGTTGGAGCGGTTGCCGAGCTTGTCCTTGAGCCGGACGATGCGCAGCGCGTTGCGAGTGCCGTCAGGGTGCACGCGCGGCACGACGAAGCAGGTCAGCCCGCCGGGAGCCTGCGCGAGGACGAGGAACAGATCGTTCGTCGGCGCGCTCGTGAACCACTTGTGCCCGCGCAGCGAGTAGACGGCGGCGCCGTCGTCGTCGAAACCGGCCGGGGTGGCCTCGGTGACGTTGGTGCGCACGTCGGAGCCGCCCTGCTTCTCCGTCATCCCCATCCCCGCGAGCAGCCCATCCTTGCTCGCCGCGGGCAGATCGCCGGGCTCGTAGACGCTCGCCGCGAGGCCGTCGGCGTAACGCTGCGTCAGGGCCTCGTCCGCGCGCAGGGCGGGGACGGCGGCATAGGTCATCGTCAGCGGACAGACGTGCCCGGGCTCGACGCCGGACCACGTGATGAAGCCCGCTGCCCGCCGCAGGTGAGCGTCCGCCGACGCGTCCTGCCAGGGCGCGCCCGCGAGACCGAACTCGACGCCGCGGCGCATGAGCCAGTGCCAGGACGGGTGGAACTCGACGGCGTCGGTACGCGCGCCGAACCGGTCGACGGCGTGATGCCGCGGCGTGAACGTGTTCGCAGCCATGCCGTGTTCGCGAGCCTCCTCGCTGCCGGCCATGACACCGAGCTCGCGCAGGGGGCCGAGAACGTCGGCATGCTCGTGCGAGGCGAACGCGCTCGCCGCGTCCTTGAGCGCCTCGTCGGCGTCGACGGCGTCGAACCCGGCCATGACGTCGGCCTGATTGGTTGGTGTGAGCGCGAACACGTCAGTCATGACGCCACTGTAGATCGCCGGCCCGGTGCCCGGGCGGCGTCTGCGCGCAGGAGTCGACGCCGACCGCACGGCGCGGGCCCGCCAATGCGGCGCGGGCCCATCAGTCCGGCGCGAACCGTCACCCACAGTGACGGCGACCCACGCACGGCGCACGGTCGGCCTTGCGAACCCTCGTCAGCGGCGAGCGATGTCGAGGCTCGCCTTGATGAGCGGCCACTGCGCCGGGACCCGCGCGAGCATGCCGGCGAGGCGCGCCTGCTTGCCCGGCGTGGAGCGGCGTCGGACGCTCGCCTGCGCCTGACGCGCCATCTCGACGTTCGCGGGCAGCACGGCGACGAGCAGGGCGGCAGAGGCGTAACCCGCGGCTCGGCGCGTCGCAGGGTTGACGAGACCCGCGGCGCAGACGAGTTCGGCGACACCGCTGAGGTAGACGAGTTCGCGCGCCTTGGGTAGCTGCGGCGGAATGGTCGGCTCGAACACCTGCGGGCGCACGAGGTGCGTCACGCCGGAGACGACGTACGCGCCGACGAGCCCGCGCATCAGGGGCGGAAGTTCACGAAGACCGGTGACAGGATTCATGCCCCCACCCCATCACATCGCCCTGACAACGCCGTTGAAACGGGTCGAAGTGCGGGGGCAGGGCGCTCGTCCCATCCAGAAGCGGTGCCACCGCGACGCCTCTGTGCCGGCGCCGCCGCATCAGAGGATGACGGTCGCGAACGTCCCGACGCGTTCGAACCCGGCGCGTTCGTACGCGCGCAGCGCGGGGGTGTTGTACCCGTTGACGTAGAGGCTGACGGTGGGCGCGAGCTCCGCCTCGACGAGGTCGACGACGCGCGCCATGCACGGTGCGGCGAGCCCGCGGCCGCGCCAGGCGGGGTCGATCCACACACCCTGAATCTGTGCCACGCCCGAGGCGAGCGATCCGACGTCGGCCTTGAACCGTACGCGCGCACCGTCCATGAGGACGAAGGTGCGCCCACCCATGACGAGGCGCTGCACCCCGGCGCGGTAGGCCGCGGCACTGCCGACGTAGGGCGCATAGCCGATCTCCTCGGTGAACATCGCCGCGGCCGCGGGCACGATGGCGTCGACCTCGTCGAGCCGGGCGACGCGCACGCGCGGTTCGGGCTCGATGCCCTGACGCGCGCGCGCCTCCCGCGAGGCGACCATGAGCGGCTGCTCGGGGCGGAACGAGCGCGCCGGCGCGTACGAACGCGACACGAGCTGCCACAGCGGCAGCACCTGCTCGGCCGGCCCGAACAGCGAACTGACGCGGCGTCGCGCACACTTGACGCGGGCCGCGTAGCGTTCCAGATCGTCAGGGCTCGCCTCGACGGGGACCAGATTCGCCGACGCCCACAGCATCGAGCGCAGCGGCCGTTGACTGGACTCGAGCGAGCGAGCGCCGCCTCGACCCAGCCCGTCGGCATCGAACCCCGAAGCGTCCGCCCCTGCCGCGAGTGGCTGGCCAACGTCACCGTCGAGACCGAAGGCAGCGCTCGTCGAACCGAGCGCGCCCTCGTCGAGGCGGGCGGCGACGAAGACGTTCGTCACCGGGTCGAGGTCGCACAACGCCCGCGCGGCGGCGCGGTCGCCGGCGTCGAGGGCTCGCACCCCCGAACGTCGCAGCATGCCGGCGTCAGCCGACCGAGACGGTGGGGCCGGCGCCGTCGGCGCCCGCGTCCTCGCCCATCTCCTCGGCGATGCGCATGGCCTCCTCGATGAGCGTCTCGACGATCTGGCTCTCCGGCACCGTCTTGATGACCTCACCCTTGACGAAGATCTGGCCCTTGCCGTTGCCGGAGGCGACGCCGAGGTCGGCCTCGCGCGCCTCACCGGGGCCGTTGACGACGCAGCCCATGACGGCGACGCGCAGCGGCACCTCCATGCCCTCGAGGCCCTTCGTCACCTGCTCGGCGAGGGTGTAGACGTCGACCTGCGCGCGCCCACAGCTCGGGCAGCTCACGATCTCGAGCTTGCGCGGCTTGAGGTTGAGCGACTGCAGGATCATGTTGCCGACCTTGACCTCCTCGACCGGCGGAGCCGAGAGGCTGACGCGGATCGTGTCGCCGATGCCGCGGCTCAGCAGCGCGCCGAACGCCGTCGCCGACTTGATCGTGCCCTGGAATGCGGGCCCGGCCTCGGTGACACCGAGGTGCAGCGGCCAGTCGCCGCGCTCGGAGAGCATCTCGTAGGCGCGCACCATGACGACGGGGTCGTTGTGCTTGACGGAGATCTTGAAGTCGTGGAAGTCGTGCTCCTCGAACAGCGACGCCTCCCATACGGCCGACTCGACGAGCGCCTCGGCCGTCGGCTTGCCGTACTTCTCGAGCAGCCGCTTGTCGAGCGAACCGGCGTTGACGCCGATGCGGATGGAGACCCCGGCGTCCTTCGCCTCCTTGGCGATCTGCTTGACCTGGTCGTCGAACTTGCGGATGTTGCCCGGGTTGACGCGCACACCCGCACACCCCGCCTCGATCGCCGCGTAGACGTACTTCGGCTGGAAGTGGATGTCGGCGATGACGGGGATCTGCGCCTTGCGAGCGATGGCGGGCAGCGCCTCCGCGTCGTCCTGGCTCGGGCACGCGACACGGACGATGTCGCACCCGGTGGCCGTCAGCTCGGCGATCTGCTGAAGCGTGGCGTTGATGTCGGTCGTCGGCGTCGTCGTCATCGACTGCACCGAGATGGGGGCGTCTCCCCCGACCTCGACCTTGCCGACCTTGATCTTGCGCGTCTTGCGACGAGGAGCGATGACCGGCGCGGGCGCCGAGGGCATACCGAGAGAAACCGACATGAGCCCATCCTACGACTGCCGCGCGACGCCCTGGGCCGGGCCGAGACTCATCGGATGGTGATGGGTTTCACGACGTCGGCGTAGATGAGCAGCACCGACATCCCGATGAGGACGAGCGAGACGGCGTACGCGACCGGCAGCGCCTTCGTCACGTCGACGTAGACGGGGCCGGCGACGCCGCGCGCCCGCGCGATGGGCCGCTTGATCGCCTCCCACAGCGCACCCGCGATGTGGCCGCCGTCGAGGGGCAGCAGCGGGATGAGGTTGAACACGAACAACGCGAGGTTGAGGGAGGCGAGCAGGTTGAGCAGCAGCAGCACCTTCTGGCCGAGTTCGACCTTCGACGACTCGGCGACGTCGCCCGCGATGCGCGTCACCCCGACGACGGAGATCGGCCCGTTCGGATCGCGCGCCTCGTCGCTGAACGCCGCCTGCGCGACGCCCTTCATCTTCTCCGGGATGTGCAGCACGACGCCCGCCGTCTGCTTGATGCTCGTGCCGAGCATGCCGGGGACAGCACCCGGGCCCTGACGCTGCAACGTGTACTGACCGATCGACAGCCCGACGTACCCGGCGTCGATCATGACGTTCTGGCCACCCGCGTCGGTGACGGGGTTGCCGTCGGCGTCGAGCTTCGCCACCTTCGTCGTCTTCGGCGTGACCTGCAGCGTCTGCTGCCGGCCTTTACGCTCGACGACGAACGGGATCTTCTCGCCGCCGTGCGCGCGGATGACGCGGGTCGCCTCGAGGTTGCTGTTCACCTTCTGCCCCGCGACCGAGATGATGACGTCATCGAGCTTCAACCCGCTCGAGGCCGCCGGCGCCTCCTGCCCCGTCGGGCACTTCTGACCGGGTTCGACCTTCGTCAGGCACGTCGTCAGCGACGTCACCTTCGTGCCGGTGAGCTTCGGCAGGCCGACGCCGCACACCATGACGGTCATGACGACCGCAGCGATGACGAGGTTCATGAACGGCCCACCGAACATGACGGTGACCTTTTGCCACGTCTTGAGCTTGTAGAAGACGCGGTTCTCGTCACCGGGGCGCAGCTCCTCGAAGGTCTGCTCACGCACCTCGTCGGCGAGCTGGCTGAACCGACCGGTCGACGAGGCGCGCACGGAGCCGTCCGGGTCGCCCGCCTTCGGCGGGTACATGCCGATCATGCGCACGTAACCGCCGAGCGGGATGCCTTTGACGCCGTACTCGGTCTCGCCGCGCTTCTTCGACCACAGCGTCGGGCCGAAGCCGATCATGTACTGCGGCACGCGGACGCCGAACTTCTTCGCGGGCACCATGTGCCCCATCTCGTGCAGCGCGATCGAGGCAGCCACGCCGACGATCATGAACAGCACCCCGAGGACGAACAGCATCAGCGCAGCCCCTTCTCGATCAGCGTGTGCGCGGTGCGGCGCGCCCATGTCTCTGCGGCGAGGACGGCGTCGACGTCAGGTTCGCCGCTCTCGGGCGCGTGCTGGTCGACGACCTTCTCGACGGTGTCGACGATGTCGAGGAAGCCGATGCGCCCGTCGTGGAAGGCCTCGACGCACTCTTCGTTGGCCGCGTTGTAGACGGCCGGGTACGTCGAGCCGGCCTCACCCACCTGACGGGCGAGGCGAACGGCGGGGAACGCCTCGTCGTCGAGAGGTTCGAACCGCCAGTCCATCGCCTTCGTCCAGTCGATCGGTGTCTCCACGCCCGCGATGCGGTGCGGCCAGTCGAGGCCCATCGCGATCGGCACGAGCATCGTCGGCAGGCCGAGCTGCGCGACGACGGCGCCGTCGACGAACTCCACCATCGAGTGGATGTACTGCTGCGGGTGCACGACCGTCTCGACACGATCGATCGGGATGTCGAACAGCAGGTGCGCCTCGATCACCTCGAGGCCCTTGTTGACGAGCGTCGCCGAGTTGGTGGTGATGACCTTGCCCATCGCGAAGTTGGGGTGCTTCAGGGCTTGTGCGGGTGTGACGCCGGCCAGCTCGGCGCGGCTCATGCCGCGAAACGGCCCTCCACTGGCGGTGACGACGAGTTTGCGCACCTCGTCGTGCGTACCGGAGGTGAGCGCCTGCGCGATGGCCGAGTGCTCCGAGTCGACGGGCACGATCTGCCCGGGCCTTTCGAGACGCTTGACGATCGGGCCACCGACGATGAGCGACTCCTTGTTCGCGAGCGCCAGCGTGCTGCCCGCCTCGAGCGCTGCGATCGTCGGGCGCAGACCGATCGAGCCGGTGACGCCGTTGAGCACGACGTCCGCACCGACGCTCGCGACCTGCACCGACGCGTCGTCACCACTGACGACGCGGCTGACAACCTGCTTGCCTGCGCCCGACGCCGCATCGGCGATGAGCGTCTCGAGCCGCGCCGCGTCACCGGAGGCGATACCGACGAGCTCGACGTCGAACTCGACGGCCTGACGCGCGACGAGCTCGAGGTCACGCCCGCCGGAGCTGAGCGCGACGATGCGGAAGCGCTCGGGGTTGTTCCGCGCGATCTGGCACGCCTGGGTGCCGATCGAACCGGTGGAGCCGAGCAGGGAGACGGTGCGCTGGGTGGTCACGCCCCCCATTGTGTACGAGACGCCTGACAACCGCCCCCGAGCCCGCTGCGACGAACCATCGCTCACGACGCGAGGCGTCGCCACTCAGCGCCTCAGTGAGACGCGGTGACGGCCGCCGCTCGCCCGGACGTCAGCACTCGATGACGTTGACGGCCAGCCCGCCGCGTGCCGTCTCCTTGTACTTGACGCTCATGTCTCGGCCGGTCTCGCGCATCGTCTTCATCGCCTGGTCGAGGCTGACGGTGTGCTTGCCGTCACCGCGACGCGACAGGCGAGCGGCGTTGATCGCCTTCATCGAGGCGATCGCGTTGCGTTCGATGCACGGGATCTGCACGAGCCCGCCGACGGGGTCGCACGTCAGGCCGAGGTTGTGCTCGATGCCGATCTCGGCGGCGTTCTCGACCTGCTCGGGGTTGCCGCCGATGACCTCGCACAACGCACCGGACGCCATCGCGCACGCCGAACCGACCTCGCCCTGGCAGCCGACCTCGGCGCCCGAGATGGAGGCGTTCTCCTTGAACAGGATGCCGATGGCCGCAGCCGTCAGCAGGAACCGGACGATGCCGTCCTCATCGGCGCCGGGGACGAACTTGACGTAGTACTTGAGGACGGCGGGGATGATGCCGGCCGCACCGTTCGTCGGCGCGGTGACGACGCGGCCGCCCGCGGCGTTCTCCTCGTTGACGGCCATGGCGAACAGGTTGACCCAGTCCATGACATCGAGCGGGTCGATCGGGTAGCCGGGCTCGACCTGCTGCTGCAGCGCACGGTGGATGGCGGGGGCGCGGCGCGGCACCTTGAGCCCGCCGGGGAGGGTGCCCTCGGTCGAGAAACCGTTGGTGATGCACTGATCCATGACCGACCACAGGTGCAGCATGCCCGAGCGCACCTCCTCCTCGGTGCGCCACGACAGCTCGTTGCGCATCATGACCTCGCTGATCGGCAGACCCGTGCGCGCACAGATCTCGAGCAGTTCCTTGCCCGTGTTGAACGGGAACTCGACGGGCGTCGTGTCTTGCACGACACGGTCGGCGCCGAGCGCGTCCTCGTCGACGACGAACCCGCCTCCGACGGAGTAGTAGACGCGCTCGAGCAGCACCGATCCGTCAGCGCCGAGCGCCCGAGCGATCATGCCGTTCGGGTGCCCGGGCAGCGTCTTGCGGCGGTGCAGGACGAGGTCGTCGCCGTCAAGGGGCACCTCGCGCAGGCCGCCGAGCAGAAGGCGGTGGGTCTCCTTGACCGCGTGGAAACGCGCGTCCGCGGTGTCGGTGTCGACCGTCTCCGGGTCCTCACCCATCAGGCCGAGGACGACCGCCTTGTCGGAGCCGTGCCCGTGGCCGGTCTGCCCGAGCGACCCGCACAGTTCGACCTGGACGCGCGCGACGTCGTCGAAGAGCCCTGCCTCGCGCAGGGATTCGAGGAACCGCCCCGCGGCTCGCATGGGACCGACGGTGTGGGACGACGAGGGTCCGATACCGATCGAGTACAGTTCGAATGCACTCAGCGCCATGCCACACCATCCATCATGCGGACAGATTCGCACACAATGTGGCCACACGAGTAATCGAGGCCCCCCTCAGGTATGTGGGCAGCGCAGGTGACTCACCGGTAGCCTGCGGAGCATGACTGATACGACGCGAGAATTCGACATCGTCCTCTACGGCGCAACCGGGTTCGTCGGCCGGCTCGTCGCGAAGCACCTCGCCGAGCACGCGCCGAATGACATCCGCATCGCCCTCGCCGGACGCACCGCCTCGAAGGTCGAGAAGGTGCGCGACGACCTGAGCACCGAGGCCGCAGCCGCCGCCGGTTGGGGCATCGTGACAGCCGACTCCGGCGACGAGGCGTCGCTGCACGCCCTCGCGAACCGGGCACGCGTCGTCATCTCCACCGTCGGCCCGTACGCGCGCCACGGCCTGCCGCTCGTCGGCGCCTGTGCCGAGGCCGGCACCCACTACGTCGACCTCACCGGCGAGGTGCTCTTCGCCCACGACTGCATCGACCGCTACGACGCGACGGCCCGCGCGAACGGCGCACGCATCGTCAACTCGTGCGGCTACGACTCGGTGCCCTCCGACCTCGGCGTCTTCCTGCTCGCCCAGACGGCGCGTGAAGCCGGTGACGGGGAGCTCACGGCGACGACCGAGTACGCGTCGATGAAGGGCGGCATGAGCGGCGGGACGATCGCCTCGGCGATGCAGCAGGCCGACGACATCGCGGACGACCCCGCTCGCCGCAAGATCGCCGGCGACAAGTTCTCCCTCTCCCCCGACCGCTCGCGCGAGCCGAACGGCGAGTTCAAGGACTCGCTGTCGGTGTGGTACTCCGACGACGTCGACGCGTGGGTCGCGCCGTTCCTCATGGCCTCCTACAACACGCGCATCGTGCGCCGCAGCAACGCGCTGCTCGGCCACGCGTACGGCTCGGGTTTCCGCTACCGCGAGGTGATGAAGGCCGGCAAGGGCGTCAAGGGTCGCGCGATGGCGTACGCCGTCGCGGGTGCGCTGGGGGCGGGCTTCGGCGCGATGGGCGTCAAGCGTCTGCGCCCGCTGCTCGAACGCGTCGTCCCCGCGCCGGGCAGCGGCCCGAGCGAGGAAGCGCGCGAGGAGGGCTTCTTCCGCATGGACATCCGCTCGACGACGACGAGCGGCGCCCGCTACCGCTCGATCGTCTCCTCGCAGGGCGACCCGGGCTACAAGGCGACGGCCGTCATGCTCGGCGAGGCGGCCGTGACGCTGGCGCTCGGCGACCTGCCGACGCTGCCCGGCGAGGCGGACGGCGGCGTTCTCACGCCCGCCGTTGCCCTCGGGGCGCCGTACGCCGAGCGCCTGCGTCAGCACGGCGTGACGCTCGAGGTGACGAAGCTCGGCTGATTTCGAAAGCTCGGCTGAGTTCGAGTGACGTAGCGTTCGTCCCCGGCACCGATGCGGTGCCGGGGATGAACCGTTCTCGGCATGCGCCGAGATCGGCAGCCGCCGCGCCGAGGTGCAGCACCAGCTCGTCATAGCCGGCGCGGACGACGCCGCGCGGCGTCGCGAACGTCACGAGTGGTGGCGCAGCACGTCACCGAGAGCGTCGAGGACGCTGGCATCCTCGATCGTGCCGGGCACCTGGGGCGTCTCACCGTCGGCCATCTGGCGCATCGTCTTGCGCAGGATCTTGCCCGATCGCGTCTTCGGCAGGGCCTGGACGACGTCGACGTCGCTGAGCGAGGCGAGCGCCCCGACCTCGGCGCGCACGCGCGCCTTGAGTTCGTCGCGGACGGTGAGCAACTCGTCGTCGGTGTACTCCCGCCCGGCCTTGAGCACGACGAGCGCCCGCGGCACCTGGCCCTTGAGCTGGTCGGCGACCCCGATGACGGCGCACTCGGCGACGGCGGGGTGCCCCGCGAGCGCGGCCTCGAGGGCGCCCGTCGACAGGCGATGCCCCGCGACGTTGAGCACGTCGTCGGTGCGGCCCATGATCCACACGTACCCGTCGTCGTCGATGTAGCCGCCGTCACCGGTGAGGTAGTAGCCCTCGAACGCGGACAGGTAGGAGCTGACGTAGCGCTCGTCGCCACCCCACAGCGTCGCGAGCGTACCGGGCGGCAGCGGCAGCTTGAGGCACACGGCACCCTCGACGCCTGGTTCGACGGGCGAGCCGTCGGGCGCGAGCACCTGCACGTCGTAGCCGGGCAGGGGCTTGGTCGCCGATCCGGGCTTCGGCGCGAACGACTCGATGCCGACCGGGTTCGCGACGATGGGCCACCCCGTCTCCGTCTGCCACCAGTTGTCGACGACCGGCACCCCGAGCTTGTCGTGCGCCCAGGCGTAGGTGTCGGGGTCGAGGCGCTCACCGGCGAGGAAGAGCGTCCGCAACGACGACAGGTCGTGCTCGGCGATCAACGAGCCGTCCGGATCCTCCTTCTTGATCGCGCGGATCGCCGTCGGCGCCGTGAGCAGGCCCGCGACGCCGTACTGCTCGACGATGCGCCAGAACGCGCCCGCGTCCGGGGTGCCGACGGGCTTGCCCTCGTACAGCACCGTCGTCAGGCCCGCGAACAGCGGCGCGTAGACGATGTAGGAGTGGCCGACCTCCCAGCCGACGTCGCTGGCCGTGAACCACACGTCACCGGCCTCCATGCCGTAGACGTGCTTCATCGACCACGTCAGGGCCACGGCGTGGCCACCGTTGTCACGCACGATGCCCTTCGGCCGCCCCGTCGTGCCGGAGGTGTAGAGGATGTAGAGCGGGTCGGTGGCCGCGACGGCGACGCAGCCGGCGGGCTGCACCGCACCGGGCGCCATGACCTGCGCCCAGTCGAAGTCCTTCTCCCCCAGGCTCGCCTCGCACTGCGGGCGCTGCACGATGACGCAGTGCCCCACCTCGTGCGACGCGCGGGCGAGTGCCGCGTCGAGCATCGGCTTGTACCCGATGACGCGGGTGCGCTCGACGCCGCAGCTCGCGGACAGCACGACCTTGGGCTGGGCGTCGTCGATGCGTGCGGCCAGCTCGGTGGGCGCAAAGCCGCCGAACACAACCGAGTGCACCGCCCCGATGCGCGCGCAGGCGAGCATCGAGATGACGGCCTCCGCGATCATCGGCATGTAGATGATGACCCGGTCGCCCTTCTCCACCCCGAGCGCCTGGAGCACCCCGGCGAGGCGGGCGACCTCGTCGAGCAGTTCGGCGTAGGTGTACGTGCGGCTCGTGCCGGTGACGGCGCTGTCGTGGATGAGCGCCGGCTGATCGGCGCGGCCTGCGATGACGTGCCGGTCGAGCGCGTTGTAGCAGGTGTTGAGCCGCGCGTCGGGAAACCAGCGGTACAGCGGGGCGCTCGAGGCGTCGAGCGCCCGCTTGGGTCGGGTGATCCAGTCGACGCCGCTGGCGGCCTCGAGCCAGAACCCCTCGGGGTCGTCGCTGCGCGCGTGGAGTGAGGCGTGGTCGAACGTGACGTCGGTCATACACCCATCTTGCCTCGTGATGGCGAGGTTCCGGGTGAGTTCGCCGACGTGCTCGGCGACGAATCGCCCGTGTGCCACGCTTGGCCTCATGCTTCGTGAGATCCACTCGGCGGACGAGTTGCTCGCCCATCTGCAGGACGGCGGAACCGTCAGCGGTCTGCGGCTGCAGGGCGTCGACCTCGCCAGCGCTGCCGGCGAGGCGCTGATCGCTCTGCCGAACCGATTCGACGGTCTCGTCGTGCTCGGCGGCCACGTGCCGGCGTCCACGGCCCGGACGTTGACCGACCGCGGCGCCATCCTGTTTCCCAGCGATCCGCACCTACCGATCGACCCCTACCGCGCGCGGCTCTACTCCGCCGGCGAGCTCTACGCGGGCCTCACGCGCGGCTACGCGCACACCCCTGACGCGCAGGCGTATCGCTGGTCGCGTGACTGCCGCGTGGCGCATGACGCCTATGCGGGCGCCATGCGCGGGCTGCACGACGAGTCGATGCGCGACGCCCTGCACGAGAGCCTCGAGGGCCGACGCACCGTCGGCATCATGGGTGGTCACGCGATGGGACGCACGAGTACCGCGTACGCCGAGATCGCCCGGTTGGCGCGCGATCTCGCCGGCGGCGGCCACGTCGTCCTGACCGGCGGCGGGCCCGGCGCGATGGAGGCTGCGAACCTCGGCGCGGCTGACCGCGTCGGCGGCCTCGACGCGGCGCTGGAGTGCCTGGCGAGCGTCGAGTCGTTCCGTCCGAGCATCGACGCCTGGGCGCACAGCGCTTTCGCGGCGCGCGAGCTGCTGGGCGTGGCTGATGGCGCGGGTGACGACGTGCGCAGCGTCGGCATCCCGACGTGGTTCTACGGCCACGAACCGCCCAACGTCTTCGGTGACGTCATCGCCAAGTTCTTCTCCAACGCCCTGCGCGAGGACGACCTGCTCGCCGGCGCCAGCGGCGGCATCATCGTCCTCGAGGGCGCCGCGGGCACCGTGCAGGAGATCTTCCAGAGTGTCACGCCGCTGTACTACGCCGCCGACGACGTGCCGCTGCCGCACCTCGTCCTCGTCGGGCGCGCACAGTGGACGGACGTCGTCCCCGTCTGGCCGGCGCTCACCGCGCTCGCGGCGGGGCGACGCTTCGCCGACCACCTCCACCTCGTCGAGACGCCCGCGGAGGCGTTCGCGGTGTTGACGGGCGCCTGAGCTCATCGCAGCCTCAGGCTTGACGCATCATCGCCCCAAACGCATCACGAATGACGCATTTGGGGCGATGATCGGGGCGAGCTGCTCGTGTCAGGCCGTCTTGGCGGCGAGCTGCCCGCACGCTCCGTCGATGTCGGAACCACGCGTGTCGCGCACCGTCGTCGGGATGCCGCCCGCGCGTAGGCGCTCGACGAAGTTCTGCTCGACGCCCTTGCGCGACGCCGTCCACTTCGAGCCCGGCGTCGGGTTGAGCGGGATCGGGTTGACGTGCACCCACCCCTTGCCACGCGCGTTGAGCTTCTTCGCGAGCAGATCCGCGCGCCAGCCCTGGTCGTTGATGTCCTTGATGAGCGCGTACTCGATGCTGACGCGACGCCCCGTCGCCTCGAAGTAGCGATGCGCCGCATCGAGGGCCTCGTCGACGCTCCAGCGCGTGTTGATGGGCACCAGCTCGTTGCGCAGTTCGTCGTCGGGCGCGTGCAGCGACAGCGCCAGCGTCACCGGAATGCCCTCGGCCGCGAGCTTGTCGATGGCCGGCACGAGACCGACCGTCGACATCGTCACGCCGCGAGCCGACATGCCGAGCCCCTCCGGGGCGGGCGAGACGAGCCGCTTGATCGCGTCGATCGCCTGGCGGTAGTTGGCGAGCGCCTCCCCCATGCCCATGAACACGACGTTGCTGACGCGCAGCGGCGTCTCGCGCTCGTCGTCGTCGAGGCCGGGCAGCTCGCCGGAGCGCAGCAACCGCGCGCCGGCGACGACCTGCTCGACGATCTCCGCCGTCGTGAGGTTGCGCGTCAGCCCTTCCTGCCCGGTCGCGCAGAACGGGCAGTTCATGCCGCAGCCGGCCTGGCTGGAGATGCACATCGTGACGCGGCCGGGGTAGCGCATGATGACGCTCTCGACGAGCGCGCCGTCGAACAGGCGGTGCACCTGCTTGAGCGTGTTACCGCCGTCGGCGACGAGCGTCTTGATGCTCGTCAACAGCGTCGGCATGAGCTGCGCGACCATCTCCTCGCGCCCGTTCTTCGGCAGGTCCGTCATCTCGGCAGGGTCGGCGACGAAGCGTTCGAAGTAGTGGTTCGACAGCTGCTTGGCGCGGAACGCGGGCAGCCCGAGCTCCTTCGCGAACGCCTGACGCCCGGCGAGGTCGAAGTCCGCCAGGTGCTTCGGCGGCTTGCCGCGCCGCGGCGCGGTGAACGTCAGCTGGCCCGGAACGGGACGCTTCGTCGTCGGCTCGGGCAGGTCGGTCGTGGTCGATTCGGTGGTGCTCAATGGAAGAACTCCTCGCCTCAGCTGGCGAACGCGGTGAGAACGGCCCAGGTGACGGGGGCCGCGAGAACGAGCGAGTCGAGACGATCCATGAGACCGCCGTGACCCGGGATGAGGTTGCTCATGTCCTTGATGCCGAGATCGCGCTTGATCATCGACTCGCACAGATCGCCGACGGTGGCCGCGACGACGACGAGCGAGCCGAGCAGGATGCCGACCCAGAACGGCGCGTGCAGGATGAGTGTCACCGTCAGCACGCCGATGACGACGCAGCTCAGCCACGACCCGGCGAAGCCCTCCCACGACTTCTTGGGGCTGACGGTCGGCGCCATCGGGTGCTTGCCGAACAGCACGCCGGCGACGTAGCCGCCGATGTCGCTGCCGATCGTCACGAGGATGAACGTGATGATACGGCTGACGCCGTCGTCAGCATGCAGGAGCATCATCGCGAACGACACGAGCGCCGGCACGTACAGCGCGATGAGCGCCGCCGACGCGGTGTCGGGCGCGAGTCGGTTGCTCGCCGCACCCCAGACGATGAAGACGAGCACGCTGCCGACGAGCGCCGCGAGCATCGCCGACGGCCCGAGCAGGTACGCCGCGACGGGGATGACGGCCGCCGAGGCGAGAGCGGGGATCCACGGCGGGCGGAACTTGGCCGGCGGCATCGCCATGAGCAGCTCGCGCGTGCCGACGACGGACGCCGCCGTCGCGAGAACGACGAACGCCTCCTTGCGGATGAGCAGAGACGCGAGGACGAGCACGCCGAGCACGAGTGCGGCCGTGATGGCGGCCTTGAGGTCGCGCCCGGCCTTGTTCTTCTTCGCGGGGGCGGGCGCGAGCGTCTCGGACACGACCTTCGAGCCCACCCCCGGCGGGGGTGGGCTCGAAGGCTGCGCCGAAGCGGGCATACCGAATGCGAGCGTGCGTCGAGGTCAGACCTCGAGCAGCTCGGCCTCCTTGCCCTTGAGCAGCGCGTCGACGGTGTCGACGCGCTTCTTCGTCATGGCGTCGAGGTCCTTCTCGGCGCGGGCGCCGTCGTCCTCGCCGACCTCCTTATCCTTGACCAGCTTGTCGATGTCCTGGTTCGCCTTGCGGCGCACGTTGCGCACGCTGACGCGGCCGTTCTCGGCCTTGTCCTTGGCCATCTTGATGTAGTCCTTGCGGCGCTCCTCGGTGAGGGCAGGCAGGATGCAGCGGATCTGGTTGCCGTCGTTGCTCGGGTTGACGCCGAGGTCGGAGTCGCGCAGCGTCTTCTCGATCTCGGAGATGGCCGACTTGTCGAACGGGATGATGAGGATCGTGCGCGCCTCGGGCGTCTGGAACGACGCGAGCTGCTGCAGCGGCGTCGGCGCACCGTAGTAGTCGACCGTCAGGCGGTTGAACATCGCCGCGTTCGCACGGCCGGTGCGGATGGAGGCGAAGTCCTCCTTCGTGGCCTCGATCGCCTTGTCCATCTTCTCCTCGGCCTCGAGGAGGATCTCGTCAATATCCATGGTTTCGCTCTCGTTTCTCGGACGTTCTCGGGAACAGCCACGTTCGGCCCCGCGTCAGGACGCGGAGACCACCGTGCCGATCTTCTCACCCTGCAGGGCGCGGGTGATGTTGCCTTCACCCTCCATGCCGAACACGACCATCGGCAGCTTGTTGTCCATGCACAGGCTGAACGCTGCGGCGTCGACGATCTTGAGCCCGCGCGCCAACGCGTCGGCGTGCGTGACGACATCCAGCTTCACCGCGTCGGGGTTCTTGCGCGGGTCATCGGAGTAGACGCCGTCGACACCGTTCTTCGCGACGAGCACGGCGTCGCACTTCGTCTCGAGCGCACGCTGCGCGGAGACGGTGTCGGTCGAGAAGTACGGCATGCCCGCGCCGGCACCGAAGATGACGACGCGGCCCTTCTCCATGTGACGGATCGCACGGCGCGGGATGTACGGCTCGGCGACCTGCGTCATCTCGATGGCCGACTGCACGCGCGTGTCGATGCCCTCCTTCTCGAGGAAGTCCTGCAGCGCCAGGCAGTTCATGACGGTACCGAGCATGCCGATGTAGTCGGCACGCGCACGATCCATGCCCTTCTGCTGCAGCTCGGCACCGCGGAAGAAGTTGCCGCCACCGACGACGACCGCGACCTGGATGCCGCTGCGCACGGCCGGCGCGATCTGGCGAGCGATGCCCCGCACGACGTCGGGGTCGACGCCGACGCTGCCGCCGCCGAAGACCTCACCGGAGAGCTTGAGCAGCACTCGGTCGTACCTGGGGATCGCCGGGGAGGCGTTCACCCTCTCGCTCGCGTCGGTGTCGCTCACTTCGCCTCCTGGCGCTTCGTCGGGCATGAGTCGGCCAATCTTTTCACACTGCTGAGGGCAGCCGAAAAACTTCAGTCTGCGAGCGGAGCGTACGTCGCGCCCAGTGCTGTGTCTTGCCCGGGGGTGAGGGTGACGGCGTCGTCCTTGATCGTGGCCGCCTCGACACAGACGAACCGCGGCCACGCGTCGTCGGGCACGTCCGCGAGCGAGGCGGTCTTCTGCTGGGCGGGGTTCCACACGACCGCATCCGGCAGATTCTCGCGCTCGATGCGGTAGATCGGCGTCCGCCCCTCCGTCCGCCCCTGGACGACGGTGATGGGCTGTTTCGGCGCCGTGACCACGGCGTCGACCTCGCCGTCGAACGTCAGGTCACCCTCGACGCGTGAGCGCTCCCCGCTGGCCTGATCGAGCATCGACGCACCCGTCAGCCCTTCGACACGCACCGTGCGCACGTCGTCGACCGCGAGATACGTGTGCAGCGCTGCCTCGAACGTCAGCGGGTCTGAGCCCTCGTTGCGCACGACGAGGCGCAGCCCGAGAGCATCGCCGAACGTGATCTCGAGGGTTGCGAACAGCCCCGGCGGCCAGTGCTCGGCGCCGTCGAGCTGCGCGACCGCCTCGGGAGTGACCACGAGCGAGACGATGACCGCCTCGCCCTCCTCGCGCACCGAGTGCAGCCTCCACCGCGCCCGACGCGCCAGGCCGTGCGACGGCGACAGCCCGCCGTCACGGCCCGCACCGAACCACGGGAGACACACCGGGACGCCGCCGCGGATCGCCGTCGACGGACCCGCCTGTGCCAAGGGACTCAGCCACAACAGCTCACGCCCACCACGCGGCACGAAACTCGTCACCTGACCGCCGTGCAACTGCACGACACCCGACGACCGCGGCCCTAACACCTCCAGCGCCGGCAGGCCCGAGACCCCCTCGACGCGACGCACGCACTCCGGCAGATCCACCATGAAGCCACTCATGGACACACGCTAGTCCCTCCAGCGACGTGACGAGCCCCCACCTCACGCCGCGAGGCCCGGACGCGCTGCGCGCGATCCGGGCCTCGTCTGGCGCCATGCGGTGAGTTGAACGAGCGGTGCCAGACGCCATTCTTTCTGGCGTCTGACTTCGCGCTCACCTACGGCCGAGGCCCGGACGCGCTGCGCGCGTCTGGGCCTCAACCTCCGGTTCCGGCTCGGTCACACACCGACCTTGAACCGCGCAAAGCCCGAAACCTCCGCGCCTGCCTCATCAGCGACCTTCTTGACCGTCTTCTTCGCGTCCTTCGCGAACGGCTGCTCCAGCAGCACGTTCTCCTTGAAGTACCCGTTGACACGGCCCTCGATGATCTTCGGCAGAGCAGCCTCCGGCTTGCCCTCCTCCTTGGCCGTGGCCTCAGCGACACGACGCTCGTTCTCCACGACCTCGGCGTCGATCTCGTCGCGCGTCAGCACCGACGGGGAGAACGCGGCGATGTGCATCGCGATGTCACGAGCCGTCGCCTCGTCGCCACCCTTGAGTGCCACGAGAACACCGATCTGCGCCGGCAGGTCAGGGCTCGTCTTGTGCAGGTACGCCGTCACGTTCTCGCCCTCGAGACGCGCCACACGACGCACCTCGATCTTCTCGCCGATCGTCGCGTTGGCCTCGTCGAGAACCTCCGCGACCGTCTTGCCGCCCATGTTGCTCTTCAGCAGCGCATCGGCGTCAGCGGCCTCGACCGCGACAGCCTGGTCGAGAACCTGCTCGGCGAGGGCGATGAACTTGTCGCCCTTCGCGACGAAGTCGGTCTCGCAGTTGACCTCGACCAGCGTGCCGACGCCGTTCTCGACCTTCGCGGCGACGAGGCCGTTCGAAGCGGAACGACCCTCGCGCTTCGTCACGCCCTTGAGGCCCTTGACGCGCAGGATCTCGGTGGCCTTGGCCTTGTCGCCGTCAGCCTCGTCGAGTGCCTTCTTGACGTCCATCATGCCGGCGCCGGTAGCTTCGCGCAGCGCCTTGATGTCAGCGGCGGTGTAGTTCGCCATGAGTGTTTCGCTCCTCTGAGTCGAAAGAATGCAGGGGGTTTACGCTCCCCCGGCGCCGACACTGCCACGAGCAGTGCCGGCGCCGGGTGAAGACGTCATGAACGTCGAGCCAGTTTCTCAGGCCTGGGAGTCGGCGACCTCGGTCGCCGTCTTCTCGTCGACCTCGGCCACGGCAGCGGCCTCGTCAGCGTTCGTCGAGTCAGCGGCAGCCGTCTCGTCAGCAGCCTTCTTGATCGACGACGGACCCGTCTCCGTGTCCGTGTCAGCGGCGGCCTTCGCGCCGGCGTCGGAGGCGAGCAGCTCGCGCTCCCACTCGGCCATCGGCTCGGCGGCCGACTTGCCGGACGATCGGGCGACGAGGCCCTCGGCGACGGCGTCGGCGATCACGCGGGTGAGGATACCGACCGAACGGATGGCGTCGTCGTTGCCCGGGATCTTGTAGTCGACCTCGTCGGGGTCGCAGTTCGTGTCGAGGATCGCGATGACCGGCAGGCCCAGCTTGCGCGCCTCGTCGACGGCGAGGTGCTCCTTCTTCGTGTCGACGATCCAGACGGCCGACGGGATCTTCGACATCTCACGGATGCCGCCGAGGACGAGCTCGAGCTTCGCCTTCTCACGCGACAGGAGCAGCAGCTCCTTCTTCGTGTAGCCGGAGCCGGCAACGTCGTCGAAGTCGAGAGCCTCGAGCTCCTTCAGGCGCGCGAGGCGCTTGCTGATCGTCTGGAAGTTCGTGAGCATGCCACCGAGCCAACGGTGGTTGATGTACGGCATGCCGACGCGGGTGGCCTGCTCGGCGATCGACTCCTGAGCCTGCTTCTTCGTGCCGACGAACAGGATCGTGCCGCCGTGGGCGACCGTCTGCTTGACGAACTCGTAGGCGTCGTTGATGTAGGTCAGCGACTGCTGGAGGTCGATGATGTAGATGCCGTTGCGCTCCGTCATGATGAAGCGCTTCATCTTCGGGTTCCAACGACGTGTCTGGTGTCCGAAGTGGACGCCGCTCTCGAGGAGCTGGCGCATGGTGACGACGGCCATGCCGAAGTCCCCTTTCATGTCGAGGTTTCAGTTCGTGCAGCCGGATTGCTGCCCTGGCGGCCCGACCATCACCCACCGTCGGCCATTCCCCTCACAGAGGTTCACGATCGACGGACCGAAGGGCGAGGGCCCGCGACGTACGCCCTGCGAGAGCAGGATGTACGAGGCGTGAGGCCACGCGAATTCGTCTCGCGGCCCGCCCACACATCACCTCTGCTCGACCCGGCTCTCGAGACGGAACTCGAAGCCGGAGGTGCGATCAGGTGGGCGACGCGCATCAGGGCACACAAGACGTGTCTCCAGCCTACCGGCTCGAGGGGGCAACCCGAAATCGCCGCCAGGGGTCCTAGATTGGAGCGATGAGCGACTCGACGACGCCAGCACCGCAGACCTCGCCCGCGCCCCGTACGGGCCGACGCAGCGCCATCCGCCCCGCCGGCGGGCAGACGATCTTCTCGCGCATGACGGCGCTCGCGGCCGAGACCGGCGCGCTCAATCTCGGCCAGGGCTTCCCCGACGCCGACGGCCCCGAGGCCGTGCTCGCAGCGGCCCGCCAGGCCATCGCCGACGGCGCGAACCAGTACCCGCCGGCGCGTGGTGAGCGGACGCTGCTCGAGGCGATCGCCGCGCACCAGCACCACTGGTACGGGCTGGAGGTCTCCCCCGACACCGACGTCCTCGTCACCGTCGGAGCGACGGAGGCGCTGGCGAGCGCGATCCTCGCGTTCGTCGAACCCGGCGACGAGGTCGTCGTGTTCGAACCCACCTACGACTCCTACGCCGCTGACATCGCGCGTGCCGGCGGCGTGCGGCGCACGGTGCCGCTACGTTTCCCCGACTTCGCGCTCGACGAGGACGCCCTCGCCGCGGCGTTCAGCGAGCGCACCGCGCTCGTCCTGCTCAACACGCCGCACAATCCGACCGGCAAGGTCTTCACCGCGGCGGAGTGCGCGACGATCGCCGAGCACGCCGCGCGCCACGACGCCGTCGTCATCAGCGACGAGGTGTACGAACACCTCGCGTTCGCGCCGCACGAGCACATGCCCTTCGCGAGCACCCCCGGCATGCCCGAGCGCACGCTGACGATCAGTTCGGGTGGTAAGACGTTCAGCACGACGGGGTGGAAGATCGGGTGGGTCACTGGCCCTGCCGACCTCGTCGCCGCGGTGGCGAGCGTCAAGCAGTTCTTGACCTTTGCGAGCGGCACGCCGCTGCAGCACGGCATCGCGGCCGGGCTGTGCCTGCCCGACGCGTTCTTCGCCGAACAGCGCGCCGAGATGGCGGCGCGCAGTGCTCTGCTCGTCGACGGACTGACGCGCGCCGGGTTCGACGCCGTTGCGCCACAGGGCGGCTATTTCGTCCTCGCCGACGTGGCGCCCCTCGGCGTCGACGACGCAGCCGAGTTCGCGCTGCGCCTGCCGACGGAGGCGGGGGTCGTCGCGATTCCGGCGTCGGTGTTCTGCGACGATCCGGACGCCTCCGGCATGACGAGTGTGCTGCGCTTCGCGTTCTGCAAGCAGCGCTCCGTCATCGACGCTGCGATCGAGCGGCTTGTGGATACGTACGGCCGCAGCGCGCGAACGACGTGATCTGCAGGCCCGTCCACAGGGTCTCGGGCTGACGCCGCGGCCCCACGGCGTGTGCGCTGCAGACTGCCGACATGGCCATCCTGCGCATCGTCTCGTCCCTGCTCGCCGTGGGTTCCGCCGGCCTCGTGGGGTTCGCCGTGGTGAGCCCGTCGGTGGTGGGATCGTCGGTGGTGGGCCCCTCGGTGGTGGGCGGGGCTGAGAAACCGAGGGCCTCGATGCCCGTCGGGCCGCGGCTCACCGGGCCAAGGGTCGAACGCCGGGGCGTTGCGCCGCTGCCGCCACGACGTTCGGCACCACCGCAACCGTCGCTCGAGCCCATGGCGGTCGTCGGCACGCACCGGGGAGAGCCCATCACGCAGGCTCTCACTCAGGCGAGCGTCGACACGAGCCAGAAAGCAACCACCGCGCAAGCGCTCGCCCGAGCCGGCGTCGGCGCGCTGGACGATGCGCCCAGTGCCGGGTTCGCCTGGCCGGTCACGCCGCACGAGGTCGTGCGTCGCTTCGACCCGCCGGAGGTCGTGTGGGGCGCCGGTCACCGCGGCGTCGACCTGCGCTCGTCACCGGGAGCACCCGTCGTCGCGCCCTCTGACGGGGTCGTCACCTTCAGCGGCAGTGTCGCCGGGCGCGGCGTGCTGACGATCCGTCACCCCCAGGGGTTCGACACGACCTACGAACCTGTCAGTCACCAGGTGTCCAAGGGGGCGAGCGTGCATCGCGGCGAGCACGTGGCCGATCTCGAACCCGGGCACTGCGAGCCGGCATGCCTGCACTGGGGTTACAAGGTGGGGCCGAAGAGCTACCGCGACCCGCTGACGCTCATCGCGCACCGACGCCCCGTACTTCTTCCGCCCCTGTGAGCATCTGGCCTCGTCGGCGGCGCCGACACGTCAGGGGGCTTGGGTTGGCCCCCGCGGCACCAGAGACGCGGTTTCTCGACACGCGCGCCTCACGCGCGTGGGTGGGCCTGTTCGAACCCGGCCCGGAGGCGTTCGGCGGAGACGTGGGTATAGATCTGCGTCGTCGCGAGCGAGGCATGGCCAAGGTATTCCTGGACGGTGCGCAGGTCGGCGCCGCCCTCGACGAGGTGCGTGGCGGCACTGTGTCGCAGAGCGTGCGGCGACAGCGTCGGCGCGCCGTCGACGGACGCTGTCGCGCGGTTGACGAGTTCCCGGACGATGCGTTGGTCGATCCGACGCCCCCGCACCCCGACGAACAGGGCTCGCTCCCCATCGGCCGCGAGCGCCCCACGGCACCTCAGCCACCGTTCCAGTGCCTCCCGCGCAGGCAGACCGTACGGCACCATCCGTTCCTTGCGGCCCTTGCCCATGACACGCACGAGCTGGTTCGCCTCGTCGAGCGCACTCACGTCGAGGGAGGCCAGCTCGCCCACGCGCATGCCGGAGGCGTAGAGCAGTTCGAGGACGGCGGCGTCCCGAGCCCTGACGGCGCGCTCTTCGGGACCGGCCGCAGGTGTCGGTGCTGACTGATGGGGCGAGACGGTCTCCGTCGGCGCTGCCCCTGCCTCACCCGCTTCGGAGTCGACGTCGACGGCCGCCTCAACCGACTGGCGTGTGGCGGAGCCGGCATCAGCGGCTGTTTCACCGCAGCCGCGTGCGGCGGGGACGGCCGCGGCCGCTGCCTCGTCCGCCGCATCGAGGATCGCGGCGGCCTGATCGACTCGCAACACCTCGGGCAGTGACGTCATGCGGCGCGGCGCGCTGAGTCGCACCGACGGGTCGGTCGCGATGACGCCCCTGCGGCGCGCCCAACGACAGAACGTCTTGACCGTCGACACCCGTCGAGCCAGGGTGCTGCGCGAGTTGCCCGCCTCGCTCTGCGCGGCCAGCCAGCTGCGCAGGTCGTTGAGGGTGAGGTCGGACCACGAGGCGACGCCGGCCTCCGTCAGGTGGAGGCGCAGGGACGCCAGGTCGACGGAGTAGGCACGCACCGTGTTGGTCGAACGGTCGCGTTCGGCGCTCAGGTGATCGAGGAACTGCTCGATCACCCGTTCACTCGGCCCACGTGGCTGGCTCGGTCCACTCACCCGACGAGAGTACGTCCCGCCGCGTCACACCGCTCGCAGCACACGTCGCAGGAAGCGCGCGTCGTCCCTGGTCCAGCGCCGGGGGCGTTCCCACGAACGACCGCGAAAGTGGCGTTCGCGATCCCCTGGTGCTGTGTGGGTGGGCGATCCGTTCACGCCTTGCGCCACCCTCCGTCCTCACGCGCTGCCAGACCGGCCGCGAGCAGCTCCCCGAGGGCTGAGACGACCTCGCGCTCCGGGCGTCCCGCGGTGCGCGCCACACGTTCCAGGGAGGTCGGCTCACGCAGCGGCAGCGCGTCCCAGACCAGGCGCGCCCGCGGCCCGACGGCGTCCTCGGGCCGCGCGAGCACGGGCAGCGTGTCACGTGTCGTGGCGCGCGGGCCGTAGGAGCCGACGAGTTCCATGACGTCCTCCGCCCCGGTGACGAGCACGGCGACTCCGTCACGCACGAGCTCGTGGCAGCCGGCGCTCGCCGCTGACGTGACCGGGCCGGGCACCGCGCCGACGACGCGGTTGAGTTCCTCCGCTCGCCGGGCTGTGCTGAGCGATCCGGAACGCAGCCCCGCTTCGACGACGACCGTCCCGGGAGCTAGCGCGGCGATGAGCCGGTTGCGATGAAGGAAACGCTGGCGCATCGGCGCGAATCCCAGGGGCATCTCGCTGACGATGACGCCGCGCTCCCTGATGCGCGCGAACAGTTCTTCGTGCGCCGTGGGATACACGCGATCCACGCCTCCCGCGACGACGCAGACGGTGTCGGCGTCTCCGGCGAGCGCCCCGCGGTGCGCCGCGGCGTCGATGCCGAAGGCTCCCCCGGACACGACGCTCACCCCGTGCGCGCCGACGCCCAGCGCGATCTGCGCCGCGATCCGCTGCCCGTAGTGCGTCGCGGCGCGCGCCCCGACGAGCGCGACGGAACGTTCTGCGGCGCAGGCGAGATCCCCCTCCCCGATGACGAAGAGTGCGTGCGGCGTCTCGGGTAGCTCGTCGAGCCCGGTGGGCCACTCCTCGTCGCCGGGTACGAGCACCCGCGCTCCCACGACGTCGAGGCGCCGGCGTTGCTCGTCGAGGTCGAGGGCGCGTAGCCGCGTCGTGAAGTTCTCCCATTTGTCAGGGGATTCCTCGACGGCGGAGAGCGCCTCCTCGTGCCCGAGGGCGTCGACGAGGGCGTGAGCCTTGGGATCGCGCGGTTCCGCGATGTGGGCCCACACGAGGCGCGCCGCCCGCTCGCCCGCACTCATGGCCGGGGCCGGCGCATCGTCGCGCGCCCCCGCTCGATCCGCTCGCGCAGCCGCGTGGGCAGGGCCGGGATCGAGGCAGGCCCCCAGGGTTGTCGACTCGGTGACGGAGAACAACGTCCCGCCCAGGGGCGCGGCGCGCCGGGTTTGGGGATCGAGCATCGAGGCATCGAGCGTCGCAGCGCCGAACGCCGAGATGCCGTCGTCGGGAACAGGGTCGAGATCGGTCATGACTCGGGGTGTCCTTCTCTGAGGGTGAGGGCCGTGAAGACGTCCTCACGGGTGGGGCGGTTCGCTCCACGCAGGTCGCACAGCGTCCACGCGAGCCGCAGGATGCGGTCGTAGCCACGCAACGTCAGGGAACCGGTGTCGAGCGCCTGGTCGAGCACCGCGATGTCGCCCGCCTCGAGCGCCCAGGGTGACGAACGCAGCACGGCGCCCGGAACCTGAGCGTTGAGGCGGTGCCCGAGCGGCGCCCATCGGGCGGCGGATCGCTCGCGCACCTCGAGGACCCGGTCGGCGACGCTCGCGCTCGCTTCCCCCGGCCCGGCCGCGAGGTCGCTGCGGGTGACCGCGTTGACCTGGAGGTGGACGTCGATGCGATCGAGCAGCGGGCCGGACAGTCGTTTGAGGTAGGTGCGGCGCGCCTTCGACGTGCACGTGCAGGCCGCGCCGCGGCCGATGTAGTGCCCGCAGGGGCACGGGTTGCTCGCAAGCACGAGCTGGAAGCGGCACGGATAGCGCACGACCTGCTCCGACCGCGCGATCGTCACGCTGCCGCGTTCGAGTGGCTGGCGCAGGCTGTCGAGCACCTCGCGACGAAACTCGGGGGCCTCGTCGAGGAAGAGGACGCCGGCGTGTGCCTGCGTCACCGCCCCGGGCCGTGGGCGCCCTGGCCCACCGCCGATGAGGGCGGGCATCGTCGTGCCGTGGTGCGGCGCGACGAACGGAGGTTTCTCGACGAGCGGCCCGCCGCGGAAGACGCCCATGACGGACTGGATGCTCGTCACGGCCATCGCCTCCTCCCGCGTCAGGGGCGGCAGGATGCCCGGCAGCCGGCTCGCGAGCAGCGTCTTGCCAGCACCGGGCGGTCCGATGAGCGAGACGTTGTGCCCGCCGGCCGCCGCCACCTCGAGGGCGGTTCGCGCCTCGTACTGGCCGACGACGTCGCGCATGTCGTCGCTGGGCGGGGCCTCGACGTCGTCGGCGGCGGGCTCCGGCCAGGGCAGGTCGAGAGTGCGTCCTTCGGCCCTGACTCGGTGGAACGCCACGACGTCCGACAGCGAGCGCACCGGGTGGATTCTCAGCCCCCACACGAGAGCGGCCTCGGCCGCGTTCGCCGTCGGCACGATCACCTCCCGCTGCCCGGCCTCCAACGCCGCGAGGCAGGCCGGGAGCACACCGTGGACGGGCCGCACCGTGCCGTCCATCCCCAACTCACCGATGTGCATGACGCCGGCCGCCTCGGCAGGACCCACCTGCCGGGTCGCGGCGAGCACGGCCACACCGATCGCGAGGTCGAGCCCGGCACCGGCCTTGGGCAGCGACGCGGGCGCGAGGTTGATCGTCAGGCGCGTGTCCGGAAAGGCGAGCTCCGACTGGATCATCGCCGAGCGCAAACGGTTCGGCGACTGCGAGATCGCCGTGTCCGGCATCCCGGAGATGATGACGCGGGGCAACCCCTGCCCGACGCTCACCTCGACGTCGACGACGGTGCCCTCGATGCCGGAGACGACGACGCCCTTCGTCATCCCGAAGCTCACAGGATCACCCGCCGACGATGGTCGACGCGGACGCCGGTGGCCAGCACGTCGACGCCGATGACGTCGATGCGCACCGCGGCGGCGGACACCTCGCGCTCGCGGAGCCACAGGCAGGCCAGGCGGCGCAGACGCAGGTGCTTCTCGTGCGTCACCGCCTCGACCGCGGGCCCGAAGCGTTGCGAGCGTCGCGTCTTCACCTCGACGACGACGATCTCGCGCCCGTCACGCGCGACGACGTCGATCTCACCCTCGCTGCATCGCCAGTTCGTCTCGAGGATCTCGTAGCCGAGCGAGGCGAGGTAGGCACAGGCATGACGCTCGCCCTGCGCGCCGAGCGTGCGCCGCGGGTCCGGCGGTGATGCGGCGCCCGTCGAGGGGGTCGAACGGGCCGCGGCCGGGGCCTCGCGCGTGGGTCGCGCCCGCCCGGCAGGTCGGGCGAGTTCGTGCTCGGTCGTGGTGCTCCCGGCGCGTGGCCGCGTCGAATTGTCGGTCATGGTGACCACCTCCGCACCCCAGCGAAGCGGGTGCGGGCACCTCAGCGCTCGTCGCCGGAGGCCACCCTGTGGAACAGGGTGCAGCACGGTCCGATCAGCCCCTGCAGCCGTCACCGTCCCCAGGAGCGAGACGCGCCAGGCCGCCGACCCGCCCGTCGACACCGGCGCCACGCGAGCGGCGGCGCACAGCGCGAGCGCCATAGGGTCCAGGCCGGGCGGTTCAGTTCGTGAAGCCCGGCCCGTCGGGGATCTCGAGGTCGTTCTTGGCGAGTTCTTCGACGTTGACGTCCTTGAACGTCACGACGCGCACGTTCTTGACGAACCGCGCAGGGCGGTAGATGTCCCACACCCACGCGTCCTGCATCGTCACGTCGAAGAACACGTCGGCGCCCTCACCGCGCACCGTCATGTCGACGGCGTTGCAGAGGTAGAAACGTCGCTCGGTCTCCACGACGTAGCGGAACAGGCCGACGACGTCGCGATATTCGCGGTACAGCGCCAGTTCCTGCTCGTTCTCGTACTGTTCGAGATCCTCAGCACTCATCGGGATCTCACTCCTCGTCGCTCGTCGGGGCGGGCACCGCGCCCGTGTCGCGGAAAGTCTTCCACGAGCGCCGATGCAGGTCGCATGCGCCGTGCGCGGCGATGGCCGCGAGGTGGTCGGGCGCGGAGTATCCCTTGTTGATCTCCCAGCCGTACACCGGGTGGTCGCGGGCCGCGTCGACCATCATGGCATCACGCTCCACCTTGGCGAGCAAACTGGCTCCGGCCACCGACGAGCACCGCATGTCGGCCTTGATCTGGGTGACGACGTGCCACGTCGGGGCGCTCTCCGGCTCGAGCAGGCCCAGCAGTCCGACCGTCTCGGGCTCGCTCAGCCAGTCGTGCTTGCCGTCGAGGATGACGACGTCCGGGCGCACGCTCAGCTGCGCGAGGGCGCGGGTGCCGGCCAGGCGCAGCGCGCGCATCATGCCGAGCGCGTCGATCTCGGCGGGCGAGGCGTGGCCGACGGCGCCGTCGAGCGCCCAGCGCCGCACGCGGCGCGCGAGATCGGGGCGCTTCGGCTCGGGCACGAGCTTGGAGTCCTTGACACCCTGCGGCACCGTCGACGTCGCCGCATCGACGACGCTGACGCCCACGCTGACGGGGCCCGCGAGCGCACCGCGTCCTACCTCGTCCATGCCTGCGACGAGTGCGTGCCCCGCGCGCAGCAGCTGACGTTCGAGGCGCAGGGTCGGGGTCGAACTCGTCATGCGTGCGTTCCCGTCATCGATCGTGCCGTCTCATCGTGCGCTCCAGTAGGTTTCGGCGACGGTGCCGATCACCGATTCGAGTGGGACGAACCCTCCACCCGGGTCACCGAGGTGGCCGCGGGAGTCATCCGAGAAGTCGCGGTTGTCACCGAGGACGAACAGGTGATCGGCTGGGACCCGCACCGAGAACGGCTCCGCCGAGGCGCGTCGCTGCCCCTGGGGCAGATACGGCTCGTCGACGACGCGCCCGTCGACGCGCAACCTGCCGTCGTGGCCGACGCTCACCGTGTCTCCGCCGACCCCGATGACGCGCTTGAGGTAGTCCTGGTCGTTCGGGCGGAACCCCAGCCACCCCGCGGCGGTGTCGAGTGCGCCGAGCACCCCGTCGCGCGGTGTCTGCTCGTAGAACACGTCGGCACCGGAGAAGACGATGACGTCACCCCGCCGTGGATGATCGTGCAGCTTGTCCACCACGATGCGATCCCCCACCTGATACGACGGCTGCATCGAACGCGACGGCACGGTGAACGTCTCCGCGACGAACGCGTGGACGAGCAGCAGCGCGACGAGGACGCCCGACAACACCCACCCGAGCACGCGCCGCAGCGAACGAGGACGCAGCGAACGCGTGCGCCGGGATGCGCCGAAGGCGCGGCCCCGCGTGGGGGTCGCGCCTTCGGGGTGACGCTCGTCGTCGATGGACGTCATGAGCCGTCTGGGAGCTGTGCGCGTTCTCAGGCCTTCTTGGCGGGAACCGCGTCGCGCTTCTCCTTGATCTTGGCTGCCTTGCCGCGCAGGTCGCGCAGGTAGTACAGCTTGGCGCGGCGCACATCACCGCGCGTCACGACCTCGATCTTCTCGATCACGGGCGTGTGGACGGGGAACGTGCGCTCCACACCGACGCCGAAGGACACCTTGCGGACGGTGAAGGTCTCGCCGACGCCGCCGCCGTGGCGACGGATGACGACGCCCTTGAACACCTGGACACGCGAACGCGTGCCTTCGATGACCTTGACGTGGACGTTGAGCGTGTCGCCGGCGCGGAATTCCGGGACGTCGGAGCGCAGGCTCGCCGCTTCGATCGCGTCGAACTTGTTCATGTCGATCTCTCGTATCTGTGGCACGCGCAGGTTGCCACGGTCAGTTCCGGCCATGGTGGCCGGAAAGCTGTTCGGAACGTGCGGCATGTCGAGTCTCATGACCCGCGTGATCGGCGAGGTGATGCCCGGGATGATCTACATCGAAACCCCGGGGGTACCTGCCGCACGAGTCACTCCCCCTGCGGCGGGGACTCATGGCGACATGACGCAAGGTTCCATCCTGCCAGGATCGGCTGCCATGAGGAAATCCGCAGCCCCGGCGCCCCGGGGAAAGACGCCCCCCTGCCCGCCAGGCAGGCAGGGACGTGGGTACATGGAGAGGCGCGGTACGACGCTCAGCGCCCCCGGCGACGCTTGGTGAACACGACCGTCGTGCCGTTCGGCTGCACGACACCGCGGAACCCGGCCTTCTTGTAGAGCTTGAGGTTGTGCTCGCTGCCGGTTCCGGTGAACAGCTCGAACCGCGTCGCGTCGCTCGGGGCGACCTCCTGGATGAACTCCAGCAACGCGCGCCCCAGGCCGCGTCCGTGCAGGTCGGGCACCACCATGAGCCGGCCGATGTGCCAGGTGTCGTCGACGAGCTTGCCCCGCACCGAACCGATGAACCGGCCGTCATGACGCAGGACGTACGTGTCCCATTCATGCAGCGACGCCGTGAGCGATTCGACCGTCTCGTGCTGTGCGGGGATCGTCAGCGTGTCGTTGAGAATGCCCTCACGCAGCCAGCACGCGTGCGTGCACGTCAGCAGATCGCCGACGTCGGCGGGCGTCGCCTTCGCGATCCGGGCGCCGCCCCAGCGATCGTCGACGCCACCGGGCGTCAGGGCCGAGGAGGCGTGCAGCAGGTCGGGACGACGCGCGGCCGTCCGCTCGAGGCGCTGCTGGTGTCGCCACGCGGCGACCTTGCCGTGATCGCCGGAGAGCAGCACCGGCGGCACCTCGCGTCCCTGCCATGTCGCGGGTTTCGTGTAGACGGGGTACTCGAGCAGACCGTCCTCGTGCGACTCCTCGACGAGCGACTCTGCGTTGCCCATGAACCCCGGCAGCAGCCGGGCCGCGGCCTCGATCATCGCGAGGACGGCGACCTCTCCCCCGTTGAGCACGTAGTCACCGAGGGAGATGACGCGCACCGGCATGACGTCGGCCGCAGCCTCGTAGACACGTTCGTCGATACCCTCGTAGCGGCCGCACGCGAAGATCAGCCAGTCCTCATCGGCGAGTTCGCGCGCGAGCCGCTGCGTCAACACCTCACCACCGGGGCCGGGGACGATGAGCGTCGGCGTGCCGTCGCCCAGGGTGCGCACATGCTCGAGCGCTTCCCACCACGGCTGCGGCTTCATCACCATGCCGGCCCCACCGCCGTAGGGCGTGTCGTCGACGGTGCGGTGACGGTCGTGCGAGAAGTCGCGCAGGTCGTGCACGGCCACGTCGAGCAGGCCCTTGCGCTGCGCCTGACCGGGCAGGCTGAGCTTCAGCGGTTCGAGGTATTCAGGGAAGATCGAGATGATGTCGCAGCGCACGAGCTCAGTTCGCCTCCGCCGGATCGGTGGCCTCGAGCGCGGCGCTGTCGTCGGGGGCGTCGGGCGCATCGGGACGCGCGAGATCGAGCAGCCCAGGCGGGGGCGTGACGACGACGACGCGCGCGTCCTCGTCGATCTCGGGCACGATCTCCTCGACGAACGGCACGAGGATGTCGTAGCCCTCGACACCGTCGACGACGAGCAGATCCTGCACCTCGCGTGATTCGAGCGCCTTGACGACGCCGACCTTCTCACCGGCGACGACGACGTCGAACCCGAGCAGGTCCTCCTCGTACCAGGCGTCGTCCTCGTCGAGGTCGTCGGCCTCGGCGAGCAGCTTGATGCCGCGCAACCCTTCGGCGGCCGTGCGATCGGGCGCCTCGTCGAAGGCGAGCAGGTGGATGCCGTTGTGAACGCGCGCCGAGCGCAGGGTCAGCGGGCCGCGTGAGGCCGGTTCCGTCTCGAACGTTTCGCCGGGCACGAACCGCTGCTCCGGCGAATCCGTGTGCAGCTGCACGGTCACCTCGCCCTTCAACCCGTGAGCCTTGCCGATCCGTGCCACGACGACGTCATCCATGCCGCCTATTGTCGCATCGCACCAGCACAGCCCTGGCGCCCGTGTCGCGGGCGCACCCCGCAGGTCCGCCGCCGGCCCGACGCGCCCAAGCCCTTCGCGGCGCGACCACACCCCGGCCGCTCGCCCGGCCGACGCACCCGGCAATACGAAACCGCCCCCACCGTGACGGCGGAGGCGGTTTCGTCGGTGCGACAGCTCAGCGGGCGCGGTCGGTGTCGACGATGTCGACACGAACCGGGCGACCGCCGGCCAGCGCGGAGACCACGGTGCGAAGGGCGGAGGCGGTGCGACCGGAGCGGCCGATGACGCGCCCCAGGTCGTCGGGGTGCACGCGAACCTCGAGGAGTTCGCCGCGGCGCCCGTCCTTGTGACGCACGACGACGTCGCCGTCGTGGTCAACGATGCCCTTGACGAGGTGCTCCAGTGCTTCTTCGAGCACGAGGATCAGGCCTCTTCGGTCTTCTCGGCCTCGACAGCCGGAGCGTCAGCGGCGGGGGCCTCGGCGGCGGGCGCCTCGGCCTTGGGGGCGTCAGCCTTCTTCTTGGCCGTGGTGGCGCCGTCCTTCGAGGAGTCCGTCGCGTTCTGCGCAGCCTTGAGAGCGGCCTCGTAGAGGGCCTTCTTGTCGGCCTTCGGCTCGGCCTTCTTCAGCGTGCCCTCGGCACCCGGCTCGCCCTTGAACTTCTGCCAGTCACCCGTGATCTTGAGCAGCGCGGCGACCTGCTCGGTCGGCTGCGCGCCGACGGAGAGCCAGTACTGCGCACGCTCGGAGTCGATCTCGATGAGGCTCGGCTCCTCCTTGGGGTGGTACTTGCCGATCTCCTCGATCGCGCGGCCGTCACGCTTCGTCCGGCTGTCCATGACGACGACGCGGTACTGGGGCTGACGGATCTTGCCGAGGCGCTTGAGGCGAATCTTGACTGCCATGGTGGCGGTCTCACTTTCTGTTCGTTTGAACCACGGCAAGACCGAAGGGGGTGTGACGGCGAGCGTTGTACGGACGCACACCGAACCTCGCGGGGAACCGTGACTCGGGGTAGGCGCGCATCTGCGGTGGCAGACACACGGGTACCCCGGCATTCTGCCAGAGGGCGCCAGCTACGCCCAATCGCCGCGTTCCCTCGTGATGTAGCCCGGGTTCTCGGGCGCGGGCGCCCGAAAACCCGGGCGACATCAGGAAGGGACGTCAGCTCTCGCGCGCGTGGCGTTCGAGAAACTGGTACACCTCGGTGTCGTCGACGCCCGGAAACGTGCCGGGCGGCATCGCGGCGAGCAGGTGCGAATGCACGCGAGCGCTCGGCCAGGCGTGCCCGCCCCAGCGCGCCGTCAGCTCCCCCGGCGGCTGCGTGCAGCACGACGGGTCGGGGCATCGCGACTGCGAGCGCGACGTCGTCTCGCGCCCGCGGAACCACTTGACGTGCTGGTACGGCGTGCCGACGTTGACGCTGAACAAGCCCGACGAGGTGCGATCGACGAACGCCGAGCACCAGTACGTGCCCGAGCGCGTGTCCGTGTATTGCTGGTACGAGCGCGACAGATCGGGCTGGTCGAACACGACACGCGCCGTCCAGTGCTTGCACACCCGCTGGCCCTCGATGGCGCCCGTCGCGTCCGCCGGGAAGACGATGCCGTCGTTCTCGTATGCCTTGTAGATGACGCCGTCGGCGCTGATGCGCATGAAGTGGACGGGGATGTCGAGCACCTTCGTCGCGAGGTTCGTGAACCGGTGCGCGGCCGTCTCGTAGGAGACGCCGTATGCGTCGCGCAGGTCCTCGATAGAGATGTCCTTGGCCGCCTTGGCCTCGAGCAGCCGCGCCCCCAGCTCCTTCTCCGGCATGAGGACGGCCGCGGCGAAGTAGTTGATCTCGACGCGCTGGGAGAGGAACTCGGCGTAGTCGGCCGGCACCTCGTGGCCGAGGACGAGGTGCCCGAGCGCCTGCAACGCGAGCGAACGCGCGTCGTGCTGGCCCGCCTCCGGCTGCGGCAGGTAGATGCGGCGATTGGCCAGATCGCTGACGGTGCGCGTCGAGTTCGGCAGATCCGAGGTGTGCACGAGCGAGAACCCGAGGTGCTCCGCCATCCGATCGACGGAGGTGCGCGAGACCGGCCCGCCCGCGTGCCCGACGCCGGCGAGCAGGTCGGCGGCTGCCTGCTCGATGTCACCGAAGTAGTTGTCGGCCTCTCGCATGCGCGTGCGCAGTTCGGCGTTCGCACGCCGGGCGTGCTCGGGCGTCGCGGCGCGCTCGCTCTGCATCGACGCGAGCGCCTCGTGCATCCCGACGAGCGCCTCGAGCGCCTCCGTCGGCAATCGCGGCCCGACCCGAACCGTCGGCAGCCCGAGCGCCGAGTACTGCTCGGCGCGCTGCGCGCGTTCGAGTCGGATCTCCAGCGCGGCACGCCGTGACGGCGGCGCGGTCGCGAGCAGGTCGGCGAGGGGGACGTCGAGCACCTCGGCCAGCGACGTCAGCACCGATAGTCGCGGCTCGCGCTTGCCGTTCTCGATGAGCGAGAGCGCCGACGGGCTCATGCCGACGGCGGCCGCGACGTCTCCGAGCGTCCGCTCGGCGCCCTGACGTACGTGACGCAGGCGTCGTCCGATCGTCAGGGCGTCGGGTGCGGCGCGCTCGGGTCGGGTGGCCGTCTCGGTGGAGACGTGGGGGCGCGACAGCCGCCCCTCGCGCGGTGCGCTCGTGTCGCTCATACCGTTCACCTTCGCCCGCGCCATGCGTCACCTCGTGCTCACTCGGGGCCAAAGACCCCGAAAAACCTGTCGATGTGTCAATAATCGCAGATCTTTATCGGAAAACTCTTGTTACTTGCCAGTTCGATCGGCCAGAGTGGACACATCGAGCCCCACCGCCACCCGGCTGAGGCTTCACCGAGGAAAGGACCAGGAGCCATGACTGGCGAGAACATCCAGGCACGCGCCGCCGAGATCCAGAAGGACTGGGACACCAACGAGCGCTGGAAGAACGTCAAGCGTGACTACAGCGCTGAGGACGTCGTCCGTCTCCAGGGCAGCATCCAGGAGGAGTTCACCCTCGCCAAGCACGGCGCCGAGAACCTCTGGGAGAAGCTGCACACCGAGGACTTCGTCAACGCCCTCGGCGCGCTGACGGGCAACCAGGCCGTCCAGCAGGTCAAGGCCGGCCTCAAGGCCATCTACCTGTCCGGTTGGCAGGTCGCCGGTGACGCGAACCTCGCCGCCCAGACGTACCCGGACCAGTCGCTCTACCCGGCCAACTCGGTGCCGCAGGTCGTCCGCCGCATCAACAACGCCCTGATGCGCGCCGACCAGATCGAGTTCTCCGAGGGCATCAAGAGCGTCGACGAGTGGCTCGTGCCGATCGTCGCCGACGCCGAGGCCGGCTTCGGTGGCCCGCTGAACGCGTACGAGCTCATGAAGTCGATGATCGCCGCCGGCGCCGCCGGCGTGCACTGGGAGGACCAGCTGGCCTCCGAGAAGAAGTGCGGCCACCTCGGTGGCAAGGTGCTCATCCCGACGAAGCAGCACGTTCGTACGCTGAACGCCGCCCGCCTCGCCACCGACGTGTCGAACACGCCGACCGTCGTCATCGCCCGTACGGACGCCGAGGCCGCGACGCTCATCACGTCCGACGTCGACGAGCGCGACCAGCAGTTCCTCACCGGCGAGCGCACGAACGAGGGCTTCTACAAGGTCAAGAACGGCATCGAGCCCTGCATCGAGCGTGCGAAGGCCTACGCGCCCTACGCCGACCTCATCTGGATGGAGACGGGCACGCCCGACCTCGAGCTCGCGAAGAAGTTCGCCGAGTCCGTCAAGGCCGAGTTCCCCGACCAGATGCTGGCGTACAACTGCTCGCCGTCGTTCAACTGGAAGAAGCACCTCGACGACGACACGATCGCCAAGTTCCAGCGCGAGCTGGGCGCGATGGGCTTCAAGTTCCAGTTCATCACCCTCGCCGGCTTCCACGCTCTCAACTACTCGATGTTCGACCTGGCCCACGGCTACGCCCGCGAGCAGATGAAGGCTTACGTCGAGCTGCAGGAGCGCGAGTTCGCCTCCGAGAGCCGCGGCTACACGGCCACGCGTCACCAGCGCGAGGTCGGCACGGGCTACTTCGACCTGGTCGCCACGACGCTCAACCCCGAGTCGTCGACGACCGCGCTGAAGGAGTCGACGGAGAGCGCTCAGTTCTGAGCTGCTCCCGCCACTGAACCGGCCCCCATCTCCCGCGCGATCACCTGGCTCCGATCGCGTGGGGGTGGGGGCTCACCCCTACCCCCGTCGCGCCGCGCACCCTGAGCGCTCGATCCTGCGTTCATGCGTGCCGCGGCCGCCGTGTCCGCGTCGCGAGCGCCGCCCGCCCGGGCGTCGCGATCGGTCATGATGGAAGTCCACGCCCAGCCCAGCCGTCGCCCCGACGACGCCCACAGCGCACCCGAAGGAGGGCTCATGAGCTCTTCCCCCACCGTCCGCGGTCAGCTGCACCCTCGGTTCGATGAGATCCTGACGCCCGGCGCCCTCGCCTTCCTCGGCCGGCTCGACGGAGCGTTCGCCGGACGTCGCGCCGAACTACTCGCTCAGCGTCGCGACCTGTCACGCCGCATCAACACGGGCACAGACCTCGACTTCGACCCCGCGACGCAGTCCGTGCGTGACGACGCGTCGTGGCAGGTCGCGCCCGCCGCGCCAGGGCTGCTCGATCGCCGCGTCGAGCTCGTCTCCCCCGTCACGCGCTCGATGACGCAGCACGCGATGGAGTCGAACGCCTCGACGTGGCTTGCGGACCTCGAGGACGCGACGTCACCGACGTGGTTCAACATGATCGAGGGCCAGGTCGTGCTCGCCGACGCGGTGCGCGAGTACCGCGCGCACCCGGAGCGCAAGCGTCCGACGCTCATCATGCGCCCGCGCGCGTGGCACCTGTGCGAGAAGCACCTGACGGTCGACGGCCGCCCGATCTCGGCGACGCTCGTCGACTTCGGCCTGTTCTTCTTCCACAACGCGCAGACTCTCATCGACGCCGGGTTCGGCCCGTACTTCTACCTGCCGAAGATCGAGTCGGCGGCCGAGGCGCGCCTGTGGAACGACGTCTTCGTCGAGGCTCAGGACGCCCTCGGCATCGAGCGCGGCACGATCCGTGCGAGCATCCTCATCGAGACGCTGCCCGCCGCGTTCGCGATGGAGGAGATCCTCTACGAACTGCGCGAGCATGCCGCCGGTCTCAACGCGGGCCGCTGGGACTACATCTTCAGCTACGTGCGTACCTTCGCCCACCGCGGCGACGAGTACGTCCTGCCCGACCGCGAGCGCATCACGATGACGACGCCGTTCATGCGCGAGTTCACCGAACTGCTGGTCGCGACGGCGCACAAGCGCGGCACGCACGCGATCGCCGCGCCCGCCGCGAACAACCCGACGCTGCAGGACGACGACATACGTCACCGCGTCCTCAACGTCGTCCACACCGAGAAGGAGCGCGAGGCCGAGGAGGGTTTCGACGGTTCGTGGGTCGCCCACCCCGCGATGGTCGACACGGTGCTGTCCGCCTTCACCCACGTCCTCGGCGACAAGCTCGACCAGATCGACGTCAAGCGCCCGCAGCGCTTCGACGCGGCGGCCCTCGTCAGCCTCGAGGGCACGATGCAGACGACGAGCCTGCAGGGCGTGCGCCACAACGTCAGCGTCGCGCTGCAGTACCTCGCGGCGTGGATCGACGGCAAGGGCGCCGTCGCCATCGGCAACTTCATGGAGGATGCGGCGACCGTCGAGATCTGCCGTGCCCAGCTGTGGCAGTGGCTGCACCACTCGACGCAGCTCGCCGAGGGCCCGCAGGTGACGCGGGAGCTGCTCGGGCGCGTCATCGACGAGGAGATGACCAAGCTCAAGCGCACCGCCGACGCCGACGAGTCCGAGCGCCTCGACGAGGCCCGCGAGGTGCTCGAACGCAGCGCGCTCACCGACGAGCTGCCCGGATTCTTCTCCAACTACGCCTACGTCCGCTTCCTGCTCGACGAGGGGCTGCGCATGCCGCGCAGCATCGACTCCGACGACCTTCGTCAGTCGGAGAAGGTCGACGAGGTCGCCTGAGCTCGGCCGTGTGACGCAGACGGGTACGGCGAGCGATCTGCGTGCGCGTGAGCGGGTCGAGCCGTCGCCCGGGGCGTTGTCGGTATGAGGTGATACAAAGATGACGTGGCGTCGCGCAGGTGCACGCCACGTCATCGTCACGTCCAGCGGGCGCACTCGAGAGGTAATTACCATGATCTTCATCGTTGTCAAGTTCGACGTCCGCCCCGACAAGGTCGACGGGTGGATGGACCACGTCGCCGACTTCACCGCGGCCACGCGCGCCGAGGCGGGCAACCTGTGGTTCGAGTGGAGCCGCAGCGTCGAGAAGCCGAACGAGTTCGTGCTCGTCGAGGCGTTCCAGGACGACGCGGCCGTGGCGCACGTCTCCTCGGACCACTTCAAGGCCTTCACGTCGTCGACGGCTGAATGGCTCACGGCCACGCCCAAGATCGTCTCGCGTCAGGTCGAGGGCGACGGCTGGGACGAGATGGGCGAGATCAGCGTCGACTGACGCCGATCACGAGGGGGGCGACCTCGCCTGCGCGACCACGGTCAAACCGGGACGCAAGGTGAAGATGCGTGTGCTCAAGGACGGCGAGGAGCTGACGTAGCAGACCGGCGACGTCGGCAAGCCCGGTTCGGACGGCGAGGTCGCACTGAGCGGCGACATCGGCGTCGCTCCGCCCGCCATGCCCGCCAGCATCTACGCGTGCGAGTTCACCGTCGACGGCGCCAAGCCGGTGAGCGGCTCCGTCAAGGTCAAGGGCCCACAGGGCGCCGACGGCGCCAGCCAGGTGCGCATGTGCACCGAGATCAAGGACACCCCGGGGCGCAAGAAGAAATCGCTCTCGTGCGCCGAGACCTCTGATGTGATCCACCTCGAGCGCGGCAAGGGCCTGCAGTGCTCCGCCGTCGTCGCGGGGGCGAAGGGGTCGCCACTGCGCGTCCGGATCCGCAAGGGCACGCGGGTGTTCGACTTCCCGTTCGAGGCAGGGCGCGTCGACAAGAACCTCGGGGTGGTGACGGCGAGCATCACCGTCGCGGGCAGCGATGACGCCCGCTGCGAGGTCTACAAGGGCGAGAAGCTGCTCGTGCGGCGCGACTTCCGGGTCGTCGTGAACGGCTGAGACCAGGCCGCATTCAGGATCTATCGAGGCTTCATGAATTCTTTGCTCCGAGATGGAACCGGATCCGGGTCCAACGCATCAGAATGCTGACACCGACAACCAGGAGGAAGCCATGAAGATCAGCCGAACCATCGTCCCGACGCTCGCACTGGCCTCGCTCACGCTTGCAGGATGCAGCACCGTCGAGAGCGGCGGCAGCTCATCGTCGGGCGCCGCTGTGCCGAGCAACCCCATGTCGTCGAGCCCCACGGCCGCCCAGTCGCAGGCCACGTCGGCTGCGCCCGAGACGTCGAGCGCCGCTGAATCGTCGCCCGAGTCGTCGCCCGCGACCTCGGAGACGAGCTCGTCAGCATCGACCGACTCGTCTTCGTCGCCCAGCTCGCAGGCAGCCAGTTCTGCAAAGGTGACGAAGAGCGACATCATCGGCTTCGCCTCGAGCCACGAGACGCGTTCGTGCCTCAGCAAGAACCTGGCTTACGTGTCGTCGGCTCAGTTCTGCAAGGAGGACGCGAGCAGCATCGACGCCTCGTACAAGGGCCAGCGGGTCTACTTCACGACAGCCGTGCAGTTCAAGTCCAGCGCGAAGTACAGCTATGAGATCTCGAACGGTTCACAGTCGAAGAAGGGCACGCTCGACTCCAAGGGCACCTCGAACGCTGACGGCCAGGCTGTCACGCTGACCGTCAAGGTACCGATGGAGCAGTCGGGCACCTACTCGATCAAGTTCCTCGAGAACGGCTCGCAGTTCGCTTCGGACTCGGTGAACGTCACCGTCAAGTGACGCGCTGACCGAGCATGCTGCCGGGGCCGCACCACCCCCGGGGGGGGGGGCCCGGCGCCAGCGGGGGGGGGGGCGGCCGCAGCGGGGGGGGGCGGGCGGGGGGGGTGGGGGGGGGCCGCGGGGATCGGTGGGGAGCTGAGTGG
>NZ_JBIYDW010000009.1:0-145617 GCF_044909235.1 Dermacoccus sp. GAS27A
CGAGTTCGAGAACGCGTTCTATGCTGTCCCCAACGACAGCAATCTGCTGATCGGAATCAAATAGCGCGAGTCTCCATCAGACCCAGGGCGCTTCACATCGCCTGAGCGTTATCGCCCCGATGATCGGAACCTCGAATGTTCTCGCTCGAATCGCCACTGCAGACCGACGCATGGGCCAAGGTCCAACGCAAGCTCGGCAAGCCGACGTCGACACTGCAGGGAGACGGGTGGTCGGCACTGTGCGTCGAGGAGAAGCGCGCGGTCGGCTCCTACCTGTACGTGCCGTACGGGCCGATCTGCCGTGACGCGGGCGCACTCGACGACGCCTTGCGTGCCATCCACGCCCATGCTCGTCGACGGCGAGCCTGGTGGGTTCGCGTCGAGCCGCGCAGCAGCGAACGCGAGGCCCTCTGGTCGGACCTGCCGCTGTGGCGGGACGTGCTCGAGGCCGACAGATTTCACCCGGCGCTGCACGATCACCAACCGAAGCACACTCGCCTCATCGACCTGACTGCGGGCCCGGACGCCATCCTTGCCGCGGCGACGGGCAGCATCCGCACGATTCACCGCAACCACGCGAAGAAGGGCCTGGAGGTGCGGACGAGCCGCAACCCGGACGACGTCACCATCCTCGCCGCGTTCCTGTCGCAGGCTGCAGGGCACAAGCACATCGTCGCCCGCTCGGCCAGCTACCTGCACGCAGTGGCTTCCGCGATGATGCCGGTGGACGCGGCGACCCTCTACTCGACGTGGAAGGACGGCGCCCCGCTGTGCGCCACCCTCGTCTACGACAGCCCCACCCAGCGGCTCTTCGCGCACGCCGCGATGCCCGTGGAGCATCGAAAACTGCGTCCGAACCAGCCCCTCATCACGCGCGCGCTGCTCGACGCCCACGACGCAGGCATTCGGACCGCTGACCTGTTCGGCCTCGCACCACCGGACGAGCCGAACCATCCCTGGGCGGGATTCAGCGCCTTCAAGCGTTCGTTCGGTGGCGAGGACGTCACCCACCTCGGCACCTGGGAACGCGACATCGTGCCCGGAGCGCGACGTGCCCTCGAAGCCCGCGAGCATCTCGCGGAACGTCGTCAGACGCAGCGGGCTCGAGGCCCGCAGGACAGCGCGGACTCGTCGGCGCCCGTGGCGAGCACCGTGCCGACGACGGCGTCAGCGGAGAACAGCACGGTGCCGCACTGACGATTGGCCGACGGGTCAACGGCGCGACTGGGGCGTCGTAGAGTCCGCGGGGGGCGACGGGGCAGCGGTGGTGACCACGACATCGCCGATGTGACGAGGATTCGCAGACCGGGACGCGGCTCGCAGAGGTGGACGAAGATCGCGAATTTCGTGCACATTCAGGCACGCGACGTATGTCGCTCACAGACGCGCCAGGGGCGACGTCGCGTCAACGAGTGGGAATGCTGGCGCGGTAGATCTCGGAGTGAACGCGTGCTCCGGCATCGCGTTCGTCGCGGCGTTCGGCGACGTCGGCCGGGACAGCGCGCCGTTGGTCGACGGCGACCAGGATCGTGTCGGCAAGCCTGCGAGCGTCGACGGTGGCGTCGTCACTGGCGGCATCACCGTCCTCGGCCTCATCGCCCCGGCCCGCGAGATCGTAGAGGACGGGCGCGTGCTGTTCGCCGTAGAACCCGATGTTCGGTGCCACGACGCGCACGCCGAGGTCGTGACACATCTCGATCCACCCCGAGTGGGTGCCCCAGACGTTCGCCATGACGCTGACGTCGAGGCCGCCGACGAACGCGAACAGCGTCCCGTCATCCATCGGCTCGTGCAGGACGAGCGTGATGGCGTCGCGCGCCGCCAGCGCCTCGGCGCGCTCGACGACGCAGGCGTCGTGACCGCGATCGGTTGGGTCCGCAACGGCGCGGTGCATCGTCACGACGATCTCGACGTCAGGCCGCTCATCGGCGACGAGGGCGAGCGCGTCGAGCGCTCCCGCTGCGTCGACGTTCGTGCGAAGACTCTTGAGGTGCAAGCCGATTCGCCGACGATCATTTCGCGCGGGCGCCGCTGTGCTGTCGTCGCTCGACCGCGCGTCGGCGCAGTTCGTCCGAGAGGAAGTGTCATCGAGCAGGAGCGTGGCCATCACGTCCAGCGGCACGATGTGCGGGTGGTGCACGACGACGGCGTCGCGACCCCAGCGAGCCTGGATCGCATCAGCCGCGCCCTGGGTCAGCGTGATGACGGCGTCAGCCGCCGGCACGAGCGCGTCGAGTCGGCTGAGCTGCGCCGCCGGGTCCTTGATGTGCGGGTTGCGCAGGTCGTGCACCGTGACGACGACGCCCTTGCCCAGCTCGTGCGCCACGTCGACGACCTCGCGCAGGTGCTCAGGGCTGAACGACTCGAACCCGAAGTGGACGTGCAGCACGTCGAATTCGCCGGCATGCTCGCGTAGCCAGGCCGGATCGAGGATGCGCGGCGGCCACCAGCGCGTCGAGCCGTCGTCAGCGATGACGGGCGGGTCGGGCAGGCGGATCACCTCGTCGCACCCGTCGCCTGGTGTCTCGCCGGTCGGGGAGAGGTGCGCGACGTAGGGGTGATCGGCCGGAACCGACGCGACACGAATCATGGCTTCTCCTGGAGGCGATCTCATCGGCTACGACACTGAGCACGACACAGTGAACGCGACCGAGGGCGAGCGCCGTCACCCTACCCGCCGGCTCGCCCGTTGACGGATCGTCGTTGCCCGGATTCGCGTCATGTTCGACGCCAATCCGGGCAACGATCGTCCCTCGGCCTGACAAGTGCATCGCGCATCTGCAGTCAGACGGTGCCGCCGACATGAGCCGGGCCCCGGGGAGGCGGCACGAGGCAGACCCGTCTTCATCGGCGCGGGCATGTCAGACGGGCTCCGGTGGACACGCGGCGGCGTGGGCCGTCACAGTGGGCGGGTGAGTGAACCCGAGCGCACCCCGGACGGTCGCTACATCGTCGTGAACGGTCGACGCTGGCGCGCGTCCGACCCCGGCATCCCGCCGAAGCTGCGGCAAGAACTCGTCGATGAACTGATGGCCGCCCGTCGCCTCGTGCGCACGGACGCCGAGCACGCCCGACCGCGCGTGCAGGAGGCCAAGATTGCTCTCGGCGAGCGCGGCTACGAATGGTGGAC
The DNA here is from genome assembly GCF_044909235.1 of Dermacoccus sp. GAS27A. Lineage (NCBI taxonomy): Bacteria > Bacillati > Actinomycetota > Actinomycetes > Micrococcales > Dermacoccaceae > Dermacoccus > Dermacoccus sp. GAS27A. The sequence continues at coordinate 3,131 of NZ_JBIYDW010000009.1, forward strand.
TACTCCGTCCGACGACGAACGCGACGTCCGCATCGAAGCGACGATCCGCGCGCTGCTGCGTCATCGCGCCGGCAAGAGCATCTGCCCCAGCGACGTCGCGCGCGTGGTCGGCAACGGCGCGCACGCTGACGTGCATGGCGACGGTATTTCGCAGGCGCCTGGCCACGAGAGGGCGACCCGAGTCGGAGGCGAGTCGACCACCACCGGGGGCAGCGATGCGACGAACGGCGATGACGGGTGGCGCGACCTCATGCCCGCCGTCCGCGCCGTGGCGCATCGAATGCGAGCGGCCGGCGAGGTGCTCGTCACCCAGGAGGGCAAGGCCGTCGACGAGACAGCTCGCGGGCCCGTCAGGATCATCTTTGCCGACGGTGGCGCTGACGATGACATTCGTGCTGACGCTGGGGAGGGCCCCTCGTCGTGATGTTCCCCGACATCGCGTCACTGCCGACGCGATCTCGGGCGAAAATCGCTGACGCTCAGACTGACGACGGGGCGTATCGCTCGAAATCCGCCGCGACCGTCCCCCGTGCACATCTGCGATCTTCGTCCACATTCGTCTGGCTGGATTTCACCTGCGCTCGCCGGCAGTCAAGCCGTCCGAGGGACACCCCACGTCAAGGGCGTCGAGCGGCCGATCTCACTACACGACGTGCGGCAGGACGAACAGCATGAGCATCGACCACGTCAGGTGCGTGACGATCGGCCCCGCGAGCGAGCCCGACTGCTGACGCAGCACGGCGACGACGAAGCCGAGCATCGCTGCGGCGAGTGCGAGCAGCGGAATGCCGGTCAGGGCCGTGACGGCGGTGTAAGCGACCGTCGTCCACAGCACGCGCTTCCTCGGCGACAGCACGCGCCAGAGCCCACCTCGGTAGAACACCTCCTCGGCGATGCCGTTGACGGCCGTCGTCAGTGCGACGATCGGCAAGCTGCCCTTTCGGGCATGGTCGAGCAGGTGCGAGACGGGGTCACGCAGCGCCGGGATGAAGCGCACGAGAAACGCGCCGACGACGAACAACAGCGCCAGCGCGATGCCGACGCCGAACGCCTCGAGCAGTTCGCGTCCGTCAGCGCGCCAGCGCAGCCTGGTCGCGCCCACCCGCCCGGCCGCGAAGATCCCCGTCCCGTAGATGACGGCGACGAGGAACGTCGCCGGGTAGAACAGGGCCTGCCCCGGCTCGAGATTGAGCGACCACGACAGCGCGACGGCGGCCGCGACGCCCGTCGCTCCGATGATGACCCTCGTCGCGCCGAGACGATGCTGGGGCACGGGATCGGCCCCGGCGTCACGTAGTTCGACGTCGCGTGCCCCTGCGAGCGCGGCGCCGAAGACGTGGCGAAGTGAGCGGTGCGATGTCGCCATCAGCGTCCCGGGTTGCGACGGGCGATGACGGCGCTGAGGACGGTGGCGAACCCCGTCCATGCCGCATACGGCGCGAGCACGACGCCCTTCTGCGGCGAGGCCTTGTGCGCGCGGCGCACGAGGTCGGCCGAGCTGGCGGCGAGCACCGCAGCCTCCAGCACCGCCGGACGCAGCTTCTTCGCGGCGAAGAACGTGCCGTTCCAGCCGACGTTGAGGGCCAGGTTCGCGGCGAGCGCCGCGATGTACGCGCGCTGTTCCTTGGTGCGGCCCGTCTCGGCGAGGTCGGCGATCGTCAGGCTCGAGATGAGCGCGAGGTCGGTGTAGAGCGCGCTCCACACGATCGGGAACGCGGCGGGCGGCGGCTGGGTCGCCGGCTTGCGCAGCGTGCGGTACCACGCCGATTTCGGGTCGGTCAGCAGCGAGCCGGCGACGGCGGTCGCGGCGACGGCGGCGGACGTCAGCCCGAGCGTGCGTACCCAGCGCGAGGTGTCGAGGTCCTTCACGGCCGCGCGGACGGCATCCTCGAACGACGTGTGACCGCCCGGAGGTGCGCCGACGAGGTCGTCGAGGTCGCGTTCGTGGACGACGGTGTCGTGCTGCAGGCTGCCGATGAGCGGCGCCGCCAGGGTGCTGGAGACGGGCGTCACCAGGCCGATCCAGTGCCCGGCGAGTCCGGCCGTCGTCACCGGCGCGGTGCCCACGATGCGCGGCAGCCAGCGCTTCGTCGCCTTCGCGTAGCGCTTCATCATGTCGCCGTACGGCATCGGTTCGGGGCCGCCGATGTCGAAGGTGCGGCTGACGTCGGCGGGCAGGTCGGCGGCACCGACGAGATAGTGCACGGCGTCGGCGACGGCGATCGGCTGGATGCGGTTCTTGATCCACTTCGGCGCGATCGCGCCGGGCAGGCGCTCGCTGAGGTTGCGCAGCATGATGAACGACGACGACTCGTCGCCGATGACGACGCCCGCCTGCAGCGCCGCCGTCGGAACGCCGGAGTCGATGAGCACGTGGCCCACCTCGACGCGCGAGCGCAGGTGGTCGGACAACTGCTCGACGTCCTCGTCGTCCGGGTGCAGGCCACCGAGGTAGACGATGCGCGAGACGCCGGCGTCGCGGGCGGCGTCGGCGAACGTCGAGGCCATCTCCTTCTCTTCGGAGACGAAGTCGTCGGACGTGCTCATCGAGTGCAGCAGGTACCAGGCGACGTCGACGTCCTCCATGGCGCGCGCGACATCGGAGGCCTCGGACGCGTCCCCCTCGACGACCTCGACGTGCTCGCCCCACGGCAGCGCACGCACCTTCTTCTCGCTGCGGCTGAGCACGCGCACGCGCCATCCCCGCTCGACGAGTTCAGCGGCCACCTGGCCGCCGACGTATCCGGTGGCCCCGGTGACGAGGGCGAGGCGAGAGGTCATGAGGTCCATCCGTTTCATCGAGGAATGCGCGTGGATCACGTTGGAATTTCAGGATAGTCGTACTTGACGTCGGCGTCAGCGGCGCCGGTCACAGCGGGGTCGCTCAGCGCGGGCGTCAGCTGCGCCGCTCATGCGGGCGCACCTGAGCGCCGCGGTGCGTGGGGAGCGGTTCGCCGTCATTCCAGCCTGCCGGCGCCCAGAGGGGGCTGGGCGGCTGCGGCCTACACTCCTCGACGTGTCCGAACCTCAGGGCGAGCCCTCGCACCCGCCGCTCCGAGCCGAGCGACGTTGCGCTCGGCTCGGAGCGGCTGGGTTGCTCGTCCTCGGGCTCGTGCTGTGCGTGGGCGCGTACGTCGCGGCGGTGCATGCTCGGGGCGCGGCGTTCTCCTGGCGGCGCGCGATGATCAGCGACCTAGGACGCACGATCTGCCGCGACTGGCACGGATTCTGGGTCTGCTCGCCGCGCGCCGACCTCTTCAACGTCGCCGTCGGCATCGCAGGAGCCTGCATCCTGACGGCGGGCGTTCTGACGCGCGATCGACTCGGACGATTCGTGACGGCGGCGCTCGTCTGCCTCGGCGTCGGACTCGTGTGGGTCGCGGTCTTTCCCGCTGACGGAGCCATCGGGGTGCACATGGTGGGCGGCGTTCTCGCGCTGCCGGCGCCGTCCGTCCTGTTGCTCGCACATGGGCTGGTGGGGGTGCGGTCGGCCGGCTCACGAGGGGATCGCGATCGGTTCGCGAGCGAGCGCGAGCCCCGTCACACGCTGACGCGCGTGCTCGGGGCGCTGGGTGCCGTGTCGTCGCTCATGAGTCTCGACCACGTCATGCCGGCGCCGGCGCCCATCCCGCGCGGGGTGGCGGAGGGCGTCTCGCTGCTGGTGCTCGCAGTTGCCCTCGTCGTCGTGGCGTTCGACCTGCTGCGACGCCCGCGCGACATCACCGCACCCTGACACACCCCGCCTCCCTCGATGTTGCTCGGGGTGCCACGGCGACGCGCCCCAAGAAGCGGGCAACATCGCGGCCTTGGACGCGCGCCGCGCGACACGAGGAGCAGGGGAGTGCGCCTCAACCGCCGAGGCGGCGCAACGTCGGCCAGACGGCGCCCCATCCTCCTCGCGGGTCGGAACATCGCAGCATCGTCGTGCCGTCGAGGCCGAACGGGTCGTGCGGCGCGATGAGCCGCCCAGCGGGGTCGCAGCGCGTGAACGCCGCACGGATGCGGTGCTCGTCCCCGCCGACGGCGAGGACGTCATGCGTGCCCCCGTCGCTGCGTGGCGGCCCGAGGCTCCAGAGCGCGTTGTGCCACGAGGCGACGTCGGCACGCGGCACCCCGAGCGCAGGGCCGTACTGATGTGCAGCTCCGGCGAGGGCATACGAATCGGTGACGATGGCCGCACCCGGCGGACGGGCTGCCGCCAGCTGAGCGGCGAGTGACGGCCAGTCGGTCTGGTCGCGCTGCATGGGGTCGAGGGCGGAGACGATGGAGAACGCCGGTGACGAAACGGGCACGATCGGTAGGCAGATGAGGGCTGCGACGACGGCGTTCGCCGTCACGACGATGGGCGCCCGTCGCCACACGTGCTCCTCGTCCGCAGCCGCCCGCGCCCAGCCGACCGCGACAAGCGGCAAGAACACCGCGACCGCGTAGTAGGGCTGCGCAGGGGAGACGAGCGCGAACACAAGGACGATCGCGGCCATGACGGCGAGCACCGGCCCGGTGCGCTGTTGTGGTGGGTCCGGGGCGATGCGGCCGGCGTGACCGTCGTCGGTGGAGAAAGGATCGTTCGTGACGCCGCCGAACGCCTTGACGCGGGCGTCGTCAGCGGGAGCGCTGCGCCAGCCGTCCGCCTCGACGTGCCGACCGTCGTCGTGGCCGTCGTCAGCTCCGGGGTGGGCGGCGCGACGACTTCCCGGGTGCCACCACAACCCTCGCCATGCGACCCGGACGAACGGCGGTCCGACGAACACGACGAGCAGCGGCACGACGAGCCACCGGCTGAGCGCGCCATGGCGGGCGACGAGGTCGGCCGAGACGTCGAGCATCGGCACGCCATGAACGATCTGCGCCCCCACCTGGAACCCGCCGACCGCGACGAGCAACGCGGCGCCGCACCAGGCGTCACGGGTGCGCAGCACCCATCGGGCGCACGCGGCGAGCGCGACGAAGGCCGCGGCGACGAGCACGAGGACGAGCAGCTTGTTCCAACATGCCACCCCAGCCGCCGCGCCGGCCCACGTCAGCGCATGGCGACGCCCCGTCAGCGCAGCGACGACACCGAGCACGACGAGCTGCCACGCGAGCAGATCGAGGCTCGCCGTCAGCATGACGTGCCCCATGAGCAGCGGGTAGACGGTGAACGCATGCGCCCACGCGGCGATGCGCTGCACCCTCACATCAGCGCCGAGAAGCCGCGGAAACAGCCCCGCGACGAGCGCGCCCGCCCCCGCCGCGAGCGCGGCCGGCAGCCGTTGCACCCACACCGCGTCACTCACCGACGCCGCTGCGTGCGCGAGCCAGACGGTGAGCGGCGGCTGATCGTCGTACCACCACGCGGGCGGCAACATGCGAAAGTACAGCTCGTCGCCGTGAAAACCGTGGCGCGAAGCCGTCGCGAGCAGCACGATCATGACGGCCAGCGCTGCCGGAGCACCGGGGCGCCACCACGGCTGCGCCTCGACGAACCGCGCCGACACACGCCACCTCGATGAACTCGACGCGGACGGCGTCACGTCATGCCCCGCCGACGAACTGTTCGATGGCGGCGACGGCCACGCCCGCGCCGTCCTCGGTCGCCACCTGACGTCCGAGATCCGCTGCACGCTCGCGCATTCCAGCACTCATCGCCGCGCGCAGCCGACGCGTCAGCAACCCCGCGGTGAGCAGTCGGCGCGGCAGCGGCGCGGGTGCGAGGTCGAGCGTGTGGAGGCGGTGCGCCCAGTGGTACTGGTCGGCGAAGTGCGGGACGACGACGCTGGGCGCGCCCGCGGCGAGCGCGGTACCCGTCGTCCCCGACCCGCCGTGGTGGACGACGGCGCGCACCTGCGCGAACAGCGCGTGGTGCGGCTCGTCATCGATGCCGACGACGACGCCATCCGCCTCGCGCGGCGCACCGTCGAGCTGGACGAGCGCGCGCACGCCGAGTCTCCGGCACGCCTCGGTGACGACGTCGACGACGCGGCCCGGTGAGTTCTGGTGCATCGAGCCGAACCCGACGGCGATCCACTCGTCGCCGGTGGCGAGCAGCGCCCGGGTGCGCTCCGACAAGCCCTCGTGCGGCGTCTCGCGCCACCACCCCGTGACGACGGTGCGGGAGTCGTCCACTGGCTCGGCGAGCAGCGGGCTGTACGCGTGCAGCGAGCCAAGGGTCGCCGTCGTCAGTCCCGTGGGGTGGGCGGCGCGCAGGTCGAGTCGGCCGTCGGCCCATCCGCCGTCGACGCCCGCGAAGTACGGTTCGACGCGCCGCAGCGCTCCACGCGCGCGACGCCGCACACCGGTGGGCAGCGTCCACGCGTACGGCAGCAGCGGCATCGGCCCGTCGAGCGTGTCGAACTCGGGCCACAGGTGCGCGCGGACGACGGGGACGTCGGCGCGCATCGCCTCGTCGACGGCGGCGATCGCGAAGCTGGAGGCGACGAGGACGTCGGCGCCCGCGAGCGCCTCACGCGTGGTCGGCCCGAACGACTGCAGGAACTCGGCGAACACGTTGCGCGTGCGGTTGAGCGCGCGCAGATCACCACGCCGCAGTGCGGTGCCCGCCGGGCCGGCGAGGAGGGCGCCCGGATCGCTCGTCACCGTCACGACGCGCGGGCCGTCCGGCATGACGTGCGCGAGCGACGCGTGGGTGACGACGGTGACGTCGTGCCCGCGGGCGACGAGACGCGCGGCGAGCACCCCGAACGGTACGGCGTCGCCGCGGCTGCCGGCGGCGGCGATGACGACCCTCATGCAGCCCGCTCCGACGGGTGAACGCACGGGGTTTCGGTGCTCGCGTCGCGTTCACGCGGGCGTCGGAATCGCATGGCACACCTTCGAATAGCCGGACGGGTGCCCTCATCGTAGTGCCGCCACGACGGCACGAACGGGCCCGCAGAGTCGCCGCGGCACGGTCGCGAACGCCAACCCCCATGGTCGAATTCCGTGATTTTCCAACACCTCCGGGGCGCTCGCATCGGCGCGTCGGCGGCTATGCTCATGGTTCGGACCCGCGGGCAGCTCACCCTCCCTGCGACCGGCCGATGGACGTTCACACCCCGCGACCCGTGGAGGCACTCGTGACAGACCCCGAGGCCCTCCTCACGCATGGCTACCGCCAGGCGCGCGAGATCACCCGCGCGCACGGCACGACGTACTACTGGGGGACGCTGTTCCTGCCGCCGCAGCAGCGCCGCGACGTCTACGGCCTGTACGCCCTGTGCCGCCTGGCCGACGACATCGTCGACGAGCCCGACAAGGCCACCGGGCACGGCCTCGACGCATCCTTGCAGCCGGGGGAGCGTCTCGCGCAGTTCGAACAGCGCTTCCAGGCCGACCTTGCCGCGGGGCGCAGCGACGACCCGTTGTTCGCCGCCATCGTCGACACCGCCCGGCGTCTCGACCTCGATTCCGGTTGCTACGACCGCTTCTTCGGCGCCATGCAGCTCGATCTCGTCCGCACGTCGTGGGCGTCGTGGCCTCAGCTGCGCGACGAGTACATGGAGGGCTCGGCCGCCGTCATCGGCGAGATGATGCTGCCTGTGCTGCGCCCGCGCTCGCGGGAGGCCGCGTTCGCTCCGGCCCGCGCGCTGGGGCTCGCGTTCCAGCTGACGAACTTCCTGCGCGATGTCGGCGAAGACCTCGAACGCGGTCGCGTCTACCTGCCCGCCGACGAACTCGCCGCGCACGGCGCCGACCCGTGGCTGCGCCGCGTCACCCCGCAGTGGCGCGCGTTCATGGCCGAGCAGATCGCCCGAAACCGCGCGCTGTTCCACGACGCCGAAGCCGGTCTGCCGCACCTGCCTGCCTCGTCGCGACGGTGCGTCGGCGCGGCGCTCGCGATGTACTCACGCATCCTGTGCCTCATCGAGGCGGCCGACTACGACGTGTTCAGCACGCGCCACCGCGTCTCCGCAGCACGCAAGAGCGCCATCGCGGGAGCCGTCGTCGTCACCGGACGCGCCCGAACTGCGGCGCCGGTCGCGCCCTCGTCATCGGCCGTGGCGAACGAGCCGGCCGTGACGTCATCCGCGTCATGAGCGAGGTGCACCCGACGATGGAGACCGGCTCGACCCACCGCACCCCCTCGCCCACCGAAACTCGCCGAAGGAGCCGCAGATGAGACGCCCGCCCCGCAACCGCGCCGAACTGCGTGCCGAGATCGCGCGGCGCAACCCGATCCGACGCGTCCCGCAGCCGCCGGAGGAGCAGATTCGCTCGACGTGGCGTCAGGCCGCGGTGCCCCGCATCGAGCGGATGCTGGCGCGCGCCCTCGCCCAGGACGCGGGTGGCTGGCACGTCGCGGCGGCGAGCACGGACGTCGTCGCGGGGCGTTCGACGGTGCGCACGATCCTCGGACGCGAGATCGCGTTGTGGCGCGGCACCGACGGCTCGGCGCTCGCGGGGCCGGGCGCGTGCCCGCACATGGGTGCGCTGCTGGAGAACTGCCACACCGATGACGGCGACGTGCTGTGCCGCTGGCACGGGCTGCGGCTGCCGAGCGAGTGGCCGGGCGAATGGCTCACCTACCCCGCGCACGACGACGGCGTCCTGTTCTGGGTGCGGTTGCCCAGCGACGGCGAGACGCCGAGCGATGCGCCGGTGCTGCCCCCGCGCGCTCCACTCGACGAGGCGCTCGTCGCGGTCTACACGCGTGAAGCGCGCTGCGAGACGTCCGACGTCATCGCGAATCGCCTCGACCCGTGGCACGGGGCCTGGTTCCACCCATACGCGTTCAGCCACCTCGTCGTCGACGAGGACGCGAGCGACGACGACTGCCTCGTCACCGACGTGACGTTCCGCCTCAACCACACCTACGGCGTTCCGGTGCGCGCGGCGTTCACGTGCGCCGACAGCCGCACGATCACGATGACGATCATCGACGGCGAGGGCGTCGGCAGCACCGTCGAGACCCACGCGACGTGCGTGCAGCCGGCGAGCGCCGAGCAGCCGGCTCGCAGCGTCATTCACGAGGCGACGATCGCGCACTCCGAGCGCCCCGGTTTCCGTGCGGCGCGGGCATTCGCGCCGCTCATCCGCCCGCTCGTGCTGCGCACGCAGGGCCAGTTGTGGGTCGACGACCTCGAGTACGCGGAGCGTCGCTACGAACTGCGTTCGGGTTTCGCGAGGGACGGGCAGTCGTGACGGCGGCCGACGTCGTGGTGGGGTGGGCGACATGAGCCTGCCCGCGTCCTGGGATCCCTATCAGTACCTGCTGCTCATGGGTGGATGCCTGCTCATCACGCTGCCGCTCGAACTCGTCCTGCGCGCCCGCGTGTACTCACGCCCGCGACGGTTGCTCGCGGCGCTGCTGCCCGTCGTCGTGCTGTTCAGTGTGTGGGACATCGTCGGGATCGTGCGCGATCACTGGTCGTACTCGCCGCGGTTCACGTCGGGTTGGGATGTGCCGCTCACCCCGATGCCGATCGAGGAGCTCGTGTTCTTCGTCGTCATCCCGATCTGCGGGCTGCTGACGTACGGAGCCGTCGGGTTCTGCCTGCGCCTGCTCGCCTCGTGGCGCTCGAGCGGGAGCGCGAGAAGTGCTCTCGCCCGGGTCGATTCGGACGGGCGGGCGGGCGAGGGACGCCATGTGGCGGCTGATGGCTCGTCCGCGCGAGGCGATCATCGCCCGTCGAGGGAGGTGTGACGTGCCCGAGTACACCGTGCTGACCGTCGCGTCGATGATCGGCGTCGTCGCTCTCGAAGGGCGTTGGCGCACCGGCATCTTCACCTCGGCGCGCTACTGGTGCTCGATGGTCATCGTGTTCGCGTTCCAGATCCTCGTCGACGGCTGGCTGACGAAGCTGAGCGACCCGATCGTCCTCTACGGGCGCGATCAGTTCCTCGGCATCCGCTTTCCGTGGGACATCCCGATCGAGGACTTCGGGTTCGGCTTCTCGATGGTGACGCTGACGATCCTGCTGTGGGAACACCACGGCCGCCGCCGAAAGGAGAACGCACGATGAGCGCGACGATCGAGGCCTTCACGACGGGGCTGCGACGGGTGCCGCCGTGGCGCCCCGGACGTGATGCGGCGGCCGAACGGCATGAGCCTGACGGTCGGGGCGGCCCTGCTGCGTCGAGGGTGGCGGACGCCGCGGCCCCCCACGTCGTCGTCGTGGGTGGTGGGATCGCCGGCATCAGCGCCGCCGTCGGGCTGGCAGAGCGCGGCGTGCGCGTCACGCTCATCGAGGCGGAGAGCAGCCTCGGTGGCCGAGTGCGCAGCTGGCCCGTCGACGTGCCGACCCGGGGCGCTGACGCGTCGGGCGCCCCGGACGATCGAGCGACGATGAGCCGCGGGTTTCACGCGTTCTTCCGCCAGTACTACAACCTGCGCGCGCTGCTGCGCCGCGTCGACCCGAGCCTCGAATGCTTGCGCCCCGTCGACGACTACCCGCTGCGTCACGCGGACGGTACGCAGGATTCGTTCACGCAGATCGCGACGCGGCCGCCGCTCAACTTCCTGTCGTTCGTCGCCCGCAGCCCCTCGTTCGGTCTGCGCGACCTGACGCGCGTTGACGCCGACCGCGCCCTCGACCTGCTCGACGTCGATTTCCCCGCCACGTATTCGCGCTACGACGGGGTGAGCGCCGCCGACGCCCTCGACGCGCTGCGGTTCCCCGAACGCATGCGCTCGCTCGCGCTCGAGGTGTTCGCACGCAGCTTCTTCGCCGGCCCGCGCGACTTCTCCGCCGGCGAACTCGTCGCCATGTTCCACATGTACTTCCTCGGTTCCGGCGAGGGGCTGCTGTTCGACGTCAGCCGCGACGACTTCGACACGACGATGTGGCGACCGCTGCGCTCCTACCTCGAGGACCTCGGCGCGCACGTCGTGACGGGTTGTCGCGTCGAGTCGATCGAGCGCGACGGCGAGGGTTTCCGTGTCAGCGCCGGCGCGGCTGCGGGTGCGGCGGGTACCGACGAGGCGAGTCGCGGCCGCCTTGACTTCGCCATTGACCGTGACGATGCCCATGGCTCGCTCCGCGCCGACGCCGTCGTCATCGCGACGAGTCGTGACGTGCTGCAGCGTCTCGTCGACGGCACCGACCTCGGCGACGAGGCCTGGCGTGCGTCCGTGCTGACCGGGGAGATGGCGCCTCGTTTCATCGTGCAGCGACTGTGGTTCGACCGCCCCGTCGCGGGGGGCAGCGCGCCGTTCGTCGGCACGGCCGCGTACGGCCATCTCGACAATGTCTCGCTCGTCCACGACCTCGAGGACGGCGCCGCGCAGTGGGCCACGCGGTGCGGCGGCAGCGTCGTCGAACTGCATGCTTACGCGGTGCCCGGCGACGTCACCGATGACGAAGTACTCGCCGACCTACGACATCAGCTCGAGCGCCTGCACCCTGAGCTCACCGGGTGCGAGCCGGTGCACGAGGAGGTGCTCGTCGAGGCCGACTGCCCCCTCGCCGGTACGGACGAGTGGGCCGCGCGCCCGGGCGTCGTCACGCCGCAGCCGAAGCTCGTCCTCGCCGGTGACGGCGTGCGCTGCGAGCTGCCCGTCGCGCTCATGGAGCGGGCGGCGACGACCGGTTTCGAGGCCGCGAACGCGTTGCTGCGCCACTGGGGGCTGCCCGGGCACGAGCTGTGGAGCGTGCCGACGCAGGCGCGGTTCCCGCGGTCGCTGCGCGCCGCCCGTGCGGCTCTGCGCCTGCGCGAGCGTGGCCTCGCGACGGTAGGTCGCGATTCGTCAGGGCGTGGCCGATGAGCGGACGGCAGAACGACGTCGCCCTCGACGCCGGACGTTCCGGGCGCGAAGGACGCGGGCGCGAGCGGCGCGCCGCGGGACGCTGCGACACCGAGAGTCGAGATGGAGGACGCCGCAGCGACGCGTGCCGTCTCACCGATGCCGCCAGCTTTCTCGACGCCGTGCAGGCGCGCTTGGCCGAGAGCCTTGCCTTCGCGGCCGACGCCGGCGGTGTGGTGACGGCCGGGCTGCCCTCGTCAGCGCTGGTCGAGGCATCGTCGCTCGAGACGCTCGTGCGTGATCTTCTCGCAGCCGGCGGCAAACTCGTGCGGCCCCGGCTCGTCCGCCTCGGGTACCTCGCGGCGCGCGAGTGCACCAACCCCGACGACGACCCCGCGACCACCGACGCTGTCGTTCGTGTCGCTGCGGCGTTCGAGTTGTTGCACCTGTTCGGGTTGCTGCAGGACGACGTCATGGATGCCTCCGACACGCGACGCGGCGCTCCGACCGCGCACCGCCAGGTGAGAGCCGCCGCAGCTCAGCCCGACGGCTCCGACGCTGCGCGCCTCGGCGACAGCGTCGCCGTCCTCGCCGGTGATCTCGCGTTCGCGCTCGCGAACCGCCTCGTCCGCGCTCTGCCGGAGCACGTGGCCGACGCGTGGGACGCAGCGGTCGTCGAGCTCGTCACCGGGCAGCGGCTCGACCTCGTCTTCGCCGCCGAGGCACGCCTCGACGAGGTGAGCACACGCCGCGTCGCGCACGCCAAGTCGGGCGCGTACACGGTGCAGCGCCCCCTCGAGATCGGCGCGTTGCTCGCCGGCGAGAGCGCGCCACCGGCGTGGCTGAGCCGATTCGGCGCCGCGCTCGGTGAGGCGTTCGCGCTCGCCGACGACATCATCGGCCTGTGGGGCGAACCCGCCGTCACGGGCAAACCGGCGGGCGAGGATCTGCGCGAACGCAAGCCGACGACAGTCCTCGGCCTCGCCGACTCGGCCCTCGACGGCGAGCTGACGCGACGCCTGGCGCCGGGTCGCGAACCACTCGACGAGGCCGAGACACACGCCTGGTTGCAGCGCCTCGACGCGGCGGGCGTGCGCGCGCAGGCCGTCGCCCGCATCGCCGAGCGCCACGCTGATGCCCTCGATGCTCTCGCGGCGCTGCCGCAGGGCGCGGTGCGTGACGAACTCACGCGTTTCGCCGACGAACTGGCGGTGCGCGATGCGTGAACGTCGTCAGGATCATCCAGCACCTCAGGCCGACGACTCGAAAGAAGCACCCCCGATGCGCGAGACGCCGATGACCGACGCGCCCGGCAAGCCGGCGGAAGCGACGTTCGGTGCCGCGCCCGCCGCTCCTACTACGGGTGTGCCGGCCGCGACCGACGACGTCGTCGTCCTGCTCGACGATGACGGCGCCGCGATCGGCACGTGCCCGCGCGCCGAGGTGCACACCCATGACACGCCGCTGCATCGCGCCTTCTCGAGCTACCTGTTCGATGACGCGGGTCGCCTGCTGCTCACCCGTCGCGCGCTGACGAAGGTCGCGTGGCCGGGTGTGTGGACGAACACCTGTTGCGGGCATCCGCGCCCCGACGAACCCACGCAGGACGCGGTGAGCCGGCGCGTGCGTGAAGAGCTCGGGCTGGATGTGACGCAGTTGCGCGTCGTCCTGCCGAGCTACCGTTACCGCGCGGTCGACGCGTCCGGCATCGTCGAGCACGAGATCTGCCCGGTGCTCGTCGGGCGCATCGACCCCGCGCAGCTCGCACCGCACCCCGACGAGGTGTGCGAGTGGGCCTGGATCGCCTGGCCCGACGCCGTCCACCTCGCGCGTCGCACTCCGGCGCTGCTCAGCCCGTGGGCGGCCGAGCAGATCGTGCTGCTCGCCGAGCAGCTGGGGGAGAACGGCCTCTTGACGCTCGCGCCCCAGCACGACCAGACCGCGCACGAGCACACGCAGCACGAAGAACACGAACCCCTCGATGGGAAGGATCTCGCATGAGTCGCATCGTCGTCATCGGAGCCGGCCTCGCCGGCCTGGCCGCAGCCTGTCATCTACGCGGCGCCGGGCACGACGTCGTCATCGTCGAGAAGCAGGCGCAGGCGGGTGGGCGCGGCATCCGCCTCGAGCGGGACGGGTTCACGTTCGACACCGGCCCGACCGTCCTGACGATGATCGACCTCGTCGACGAGGCCCTCGCGCAGATCGGCGTCGGCGTGCACGACGTGCTCGACCTGACGCTGCTCGACCCCGCCTATCGCGCCTGCTACGCGGACGGTTCGACCATCTTCGTCCGCCACGGCCACGAGGCGATGCGCGAGGAGATCGCGCGCGAGTGCGGCGCGAAGGACGCGGCGGCGTTCGACGACTTCGTCGCGTGGCTGCGGCGGCTGTACGAGGTCGAGATGCCGCACTTCATCGACGCGAACTTCGACTCACCCCTCGACCTGCTGCGCAACCCGGCTGCAGCCGCGCGGCTCGTGAGGCTCGGCGGGTTCCGTCGCCTCGGACCCGTCATCCGCGAGCGCTTCGACGACGAACGCCTGCACCGCATCTTCTCGTTCCAGGCGATGTATGCAGGTCTCGCGCCGGAGAAGGCGCTCGCGCTGTACGCCGTCATCACGTACATGGACTCGATCGAGGGTGTCTGGTTCCCGGCCGGCGGCATGCGCGAGGTGCCCGAGGCAATGGCGCGTGCGCTCGGGCGCACAGGCGTCGAACAGCGCTACGACACGACCGTGACGCGCATCCTCACCCGCGCTGACGGCGTCGTCGCCGGGGTCGAGACGTCCGGCCCGAGTGGTGACGAGCGCCTGCCGTGTGACGCGATCGTCTGCACGACCGACCTGCCCATCGCCTACCGGACGCTGCTCGACGACCTCGAACCGCCGGCCGTCCTGAAGCGTGCGACGTACTCGCCGTCCGCGGTCGTCTGGCACCTCGGGGTGAAGGGTGTGCCGAGCGACGTTGCGCACCACAACATCCACTTCGGCACGGCGTGGGAGGAGTCGTTCGACGATCTGCTCGTGCGCGGCACGCGGATGCAGGACCCGTCGCGGCTCGTCACCATTCCGTCTCGTGACGACGCCACCGCCGCGCCGGAGGGTTGTTCGACGTTGTACGTCCTCGAGCCCGCACCCAACCTCGACGTCGGGCGTGTCGACTGGGCGGCCGAGCGGCCGCGCATGAAGGAGGAGCTGCTCGCTTTCCTCGATGACGCCGGCTACCCGACGACGATCGTCACCGACGAGTTCGTCGATCCCACCGACTGGCAGGCGCAGGGTATGGCCGCGGGAACGCCGTTCGCGCTCAGCCACACGTTCCTGCAGACCGGCCCGTTCCGCCCGCCGAACGTCGAACGCCGCCGCCCCGGCGTATTCTTCGCCGGTTCCGGCACCGTGCCGGGTGTCGGCGTGCCGATGGTGCTCGTCAGCGGCAAGCTCGCCGCGGCGCGCGTCGAGGCCTACGTCGGGCGCTGACGGCTCGACGCTCAGGCGTCTCAGGGCGCTGGCACGAGGACGCGCAGGGCGTCGGGCAGCGCCCGGAACGTCGTCGGCGACGCCTCGAGCAGGTCGCCGTCGGCATAGACATCCCCGACGTGGGGCGTGATGACGCGGATGTCGCGTCCGCGCAGCGCTCGAACGCGTACACCGTCGACATGGGTGCCGCGAAACAGGCGCGGCAGCATCGCCGGGTAGCGCCAGCGCGCGATGTCGGTGACGACGGTGACGTCGAGCAACCCGTCGCTCATCGACGCGTCGGGGTTGACGCGCATCCCGGCCCCGAATCGCCCCGAGTTGCCGATCGCGACGTTCCACCCGGTGAACTCGTGCGTCACCCCGTCGACGACGAGCATCAACGGTCGCGGCTGCGCGTGCACGAGCGTCCGAGCGCCGCCGTAGGCGTAGACGAGCGAACTCGGCACCGCGCGCGGAGCGTCGTTGGCGTACGTGTTCGCCATCGAGTCGTAGCCGAGCGTCGCCACACCGAGGAAGACCGTGGCGGTCGACGGGTCGCGGTCGCCGGCCAGTCCGACGTCGAGGCGGCGTTCGCGCGCGACGGCGAGCAGCTGCGCGGCGCGTCGCACGTCGCCCGGGCCCCCGAGCGCGCGGACGAGGTCGTGCCCACGCCCCGCGGGCAACGGCGCCATGAGGCAGCCGCTCACGACGGCGCCCGCGGCCACCCGCCCGTAGAGCCCGTCGCCGCCGAGCGTGACGAGCAGGTCGTCGACGCTCGCGTCGGCGGCGACCTGCGACGCGTGATCCGCCGACCGCGTGACCACGACGTCGACGCGCCAACCGTGCGCGCGCAGGATGTCCGTCACCGGATCGATCATGCGAAGCGTCGCACCCTTGCGCGCAGCCGGGTTGACGACCAGGGTGACGGTCCGCGTCATGACGCCCCGGCCTCGCACGCGTCGGGGGCGTCGTCGACCGGCGGAACGAGCTTGCCGGGGTTGAGGATTCCGGCCGGGTCGAGCTCGTTCTTCACCGCGCGCAGGATGCGCGCGCCGAGCTCGCCCATCTCGTCAGCGGCCCAGGCGCGGTGGTCGGTGCCGACGGCGTGGTGGTGCGTGATCGTGCCGCCGTGCGCCGCGATGACGTCGCTCGCGGCCGTCTTGACGCGGCGCCACTGGGCGAGCGGGTCGCTCTCCTCGCGGCAGAAGAACGTGTAGTAGAGCGAGGCGCCGCCGTCGTAGAGGTGCGAGACGTGGCACTGGACGACGGCGTGCGGGCCGACCTCGGCACTGATCGCATCGCGCACCGCGCGGTAGAGCGTCGGCAGGTTCGCCCACGTCGTCGCCGTCTCGAGCGTCTCGACGAAGATGCCGCGATCCATGAGGTGGTCGCGCTGGTAGGGCCCGCGGAAACGGTGGCTCATCCAGTGCTCGGCGATCGACGCGGGCGCACGTCGCGCGCCCGACGCGCGCAGCACGCGGTGCGCCTGTCGCCGGCGCCGACGCAGGGTGGTGCGATCGGTGTCCTCCCAGCGCAGCACCCCGAGCGACGGCTCGCGGGCGCCGCGCGCGGCGAAGGTCGCCATCGCCGCGAGCCCTTGCGCCGACTGGGCCAGGATCGTGCGTGATTCCTCACCGTCGGAGAGGCGGCTGACGTCCGGCATGACGCCGTGGCCGAGATCCTGCGCGAGCGCCCGGAACGCGTCCAACCCGTCGGTGAACGAGTCGAACGCCCAGGTCTCGTAAGCGAATTCGGTCGGTCCCTCGTGCAGCTGCAGCGTCATCTCGGTGATGACGCCGAGCGTGCCCTCGCTGCCGATGAGCACGTCGATGAGCTTCGGCCCGGCGGCCGTCGCGGAGCTGGGAGTCCGCCCGCCGAGCGTCAGCTCGCCCTCGGGCGTGGCGAGGGTGACGGCGACGACGTTCTGCTCGAACCGTCCGTACCCGGAGGACGCCTGCCCGGAGCTGCGCGTCACGAGATATCCGCCGAGCGTTGCCTGTTCGTAGCTCTGCGGGAAGTGTCCGAGCGTGAGTCCGCGCGGACGCAGCACGGCTTCGAGCTGGGCGCCGCGCAGCCCGGGCTGGAGCGTTGCGGTGCGCGACGTCTCGTCGATGCTGACGACGGCGTCGAGGCGCCGTAGGTCGAGACTGATGACGCTCGCGAACCGACCGCGCACGGGGTCGACACCGCCGACGACGCTCGTGCCACCGCCGAACGGGACGACGGCGATCTCACGCTGCGCGGCGAGGCGCAGCACCTCGACGACCTCGCTGCCGTCGGCGGGAAACGCGACGGCGTCCGGCGCGTGACTGCCGTCGCCGGTGCGCAGCCGGTACAGGTCGGGGTAGCTCTTGCCCCCGGCGTGCTCGATGCGCTCGCGTCGTTCGACGCTGACGTGCGCGTCGCCGACGAGTGTGCGCAGGGCGGCGAGGCCGTCGTCGTCGAGGGTGGAGGCGGGCAGCTCGACGTCGTCGAGCGCGACGGGCGGAGTGTCCTGCTCAGCCGGTTCGATGCCCTTGGCGAGCTTCAACCCGCGCCAGACGAGCGGGGAGAGTTCTTTCTTGAGCTGCGGGTCTCCCCAGCCGTGCCACACCGAGCGCGGGGCGGTCTCGACGAGGTTCGCGTCATCCTTCATGACCCCATCATGCCGTGCGTGAGACACTGAGTCACGATTTGTCTCAATGTTTCATTGCTCCGACGGGCCCGTCGTGGCGGCGACCACACAGCGAGGAGGACGCATGACGCAAGACGATGCAATGCTGGCCGCAGTGCGGGCGGAGGTCATCGCCTACGGTTTTCGCCGCGCGACGATGACGTCGGTGGCCCGGCGCGCAGGCATGAGTCGGGCCACCCTCTACCGACGTGGCGCGACGCTCGACGACCTCGTGCGCGAGGCCCTCGTCGCCGACTTCGCCGCCGCCGCAAGCGACGCGCTGCCCCAGGTTCCCTCGAACGAAACCGCAAGCGAACCAGCCGACGGCGAGGCGGGCGCCGTCACCCGCGACGTCATCGTCCGCGCCGCGATCACCACGCTCGAGGCGCTCTCGACGGAGTTCACGCAGGCGCTGATCGAGCACGACCCCGAACTGCTCCTGCCCTATCTCGTCGAACGTGTCGGGCGCAGCCAGCGCAGCATTCTCGACGCGTTGAGCGCCGCGATCGCCCTCGCGCAGCTCGATGGCTCGGTGCGCGACGCGCCGGCCGACGTCCTCGCGATGGGCGCGATGCAGGCGCTCATGCCCTACCTCGTCAGCCGTCGACCGCTCGAGCAGATCGCCCCTCGTCAGGTGTGGCTCGCCGAGGCGGCCCATCTGCTCGACGGGTACCTCGCGCCCAGCCCGGCAGCCTCTGACCACCGGACCACCCCACGGAAGGCCGCTCCTGATGTCGACCACCCCCGGCCACCCCGCCAGTGACCCCAGCGTGGGCAGCCTCAACCCCACCCAACGCGCTGCGGCACTGCACCGCCTCGCCCACGAGCGCTACGACGTCATCGTCGTCGGCGCCGGGGTGACGGGTGTCGGCGTGGCGCTCGACGCGGCGTCGCGCGGGCTGCGCACGGCACTCGTCGAGCGCGTCGATCTGGCGGCAGGGACGAGTCGGTGGAGCAGCAAGCTCATCCATGGCGGCCTGCGCTATCTCGCAAAGGGTGACCTCGCCGTCGCCTACGAGTCGGCTTGCGAGCGTCATCATCTGATGACGAGCATCGCGCCGCATCTCGTGCGGCCGCTGCACACGGTGGTGCTCGACACCGGCATCGGTGAGGCGGCCGTCTCGAACCTCGGCATCACCCTCTCGGACGGGCTGCGCCGCGTCAGCCGCACGCCGTCGAATGTCCTCGCCGCGCCGCGCCGCATTCGGGTGCGTGACGTCGAGTCGCTCGTCCCTGGCGCAGTGCGCGGCCGCGCGGCGCTGCGCTACACCGACGGCCAGCTCGAGGACGACGCGCGCTTCGTGACGACCCTCGCGCGCACCGCCGCGGCGCACGGCGCCGACGTCGTGACGCGGTGTGCGGCGCGTCCGCTCGACTCTGAGTCCGTCGAGCTCACCGACGAGCTGACGGGGGAGTCGTTCGTCGCCCACGGCCACATCGTGCTCGCGACGGGGGTGTGGAGCGGCGAGCACGACGAGCGTCTCACCGTCACGCCCTCGCGTGGCTCGCACCTGGTCGTCCGGGCGAGCGCGGTGGGTAACCCTTCGGCGCAGCTCGTCGCACCGGTGCCCGGGCACTTTGGCCGCTACGTGTTCGCGATTCCGATCGTCGACGGGCTCGTCCTCATCGGGCTGACGGACGAGGCCGACCCGGACGCCGACCCGCTCGCTCCTTCCGTCCCGGACGAAGACGAGGAGTTCCTGCTCGCGACGATGAACGCCGTCCTGGCCCGTCCGCTGACGCGTGACGACGTCGTCGGGCGCTTCGCTGGTCTGCGACCGCTCGTGACGCGCGCCGACGCCTCGAGCGGGCAAGGCGCGACCGCGGACGCCTCGCGCAAGCACCTGCTCCTCGACGAGCCGGGCGCCCCGATCACCATCACGGGAGGAAAGTTCACGACGTATCGCCGCATGGCGCAGGACGCCGTCGACGCCGTAGCCCGGCGCGTCGGAGGCGTGGTCGCATCGTGCCGAACGCGTGAGCTTCCGCTTCTCGGCGCAGCCCCGACTGACGTCCTCGCTCGCGTCGCGGCGCCCGAGCGGCTCGTGCGCCGCTACGGCACGTTGGCCCCGTCGGTGGCCGCGATCGCCGACGAATCGTCGTTCTACGCCGAGCGCGTCGTGCCCGGATCGTCGACGCTGGTCGCCGAGTTCGTCCACGCGGTGCGGCACGAGGGTGCCATGACGCTCGACGATCTCGTCGAGCGCCGCACGCGCCTGGCTTTTGTCGACGCAGACCTCGAGCCGGCTCGCGCCGTTGCGGCGGAGGTTCTGCGGCGCGAGATGGGTCTGGACACCTTCAGAGAACTCCCAGTCGCGCACCACCGTGCCTGAACGTCCCTGACCGCCCTCGGCCAGTACCCTGAGGCCGGGAGGCCGATGCCGTGGCGTCCGAAAACGTCGTCGCTCGGAGGTCGCATGCTGCTCGTCCTGCTGCTGGCTGTCGCCTCCAGTGCGTGTGCGGCGCTGTCGACGGTGTTCAAGCACCGCGCCGCACAGCATGCCGTGGAGCAGCCGGCGGTCGACGAGCGAGCGGACGGTGAGAAGCTCCCCCGGCGCGGGTTGCGCGCCGCGGCGGTGGCATGGGTCGCGAACCCGACGTTCGCCATCGCCATGGTGTTCGACGGGCTGTGCGTCGTCTTCCAGATCCTCGCCCTCAAGTACGGCAGCCTCTCGGTCGTGCAGCCGGTGCTGTGCATGTCGCTCGTCATCAGCCTCGGGCTCAACCACGTCATGCTGCGTACGCGCCCGACACGTTCGGAGATCCTCCATTCGCTGACGCTCGTCGCCGGCCTCGTGATGTTCCTGCTCGTCTCCGACGCGATCTCCGCACACGGAGAGACGGCCATCGGTCGTCGCGTGCCCGCCATCATCCTCGCCGTCGTGGGCGGCCTGTTCGTCCTCGGCGCGGTGTTCGGCACGCGCTCGATGCGCCCGCGGATGCGTGCCCGGGCGCTCGCAGCGTCCGTCGCCATCGTCTACGCGACGACGGCCGGGTTGATGAAGTCGACGACGCAGATCTCACACCTCTTCGGTCTCGACGCGGTGCTGACGTCGTGGCAGCTGTGGGTGCTCATCGCGCTCGCTGCCTGTGGTCTGGCGCTCAACCAGGTGGCGTTCGCGGCGGCGCCTCTCAACGTCGTGCTGCCCGTCGTCGCCTCGCTCGATCCGCTGTTCAGCGTCCTCATCGGTGTCGGCGTCTACGGCGACCAACTGCGCGACACGCCCCTCGCCGTCGCCGGTGAGGTGGCCGGGCTCGCGCTGCTGCTGTACTCGGTCGTCAAGCTGAGCTCGGTGCGCGCCGCCCAGGGCGCGGCCGCCGAGGCCGAACTCGCGGCAGCGATGGACGGCGGCGCCACACCGCTGTAGATGCGTAACGAGTGACACCGGCGGCGCACACCTACCCGGCTCGATGCTCCGATGCGCGCTCGAGGTCCTGCTCGGGCTGGAAGTGACGCTCTCGCCCACTGCTCCAGCTGCTGCGGGTCACCAACTATTCACCTTCGCGGGACGCGTGGAATGAAGCCCGCAGGGCCGCTCGTGTTAGCGTGAGGGTGGTTGCTTTGCAGAACCCGGTTTTACCCCTGTTGTACATCACCTCAGGCGTTCACGGCATGCACATCAGCCTGAGCCTGCAAAAAGTGCAGGCTCAACGCAGAGAAACAGATTGAGGGATTTCCCATGGCACAGGGCACTGTGAAGTGGTTCAACGCTGAGAAGGGCTTCGGCTTCATCGAGCAGGACGGCGGCGGCGCCGACGTCTTCGTTCACTTCTCCGCCATCCAGACCAACGGCTACCGCTCGCTCGACGAGGGTCAGCGCGTCGAGTTCGAGATCACGCAGGGCGACAAGGGCCCGCAGGCCTCGAACGTCACGGCTGCCTGATCATCTGATCTCGTAGCGTTTTCGTACGAAGCCCCCAGCCGTTCGGCTGGGGGCTTCGTCGTGCGCCGACTCCGTCATGCTCGGGCGGGGCCCGTCACGCAGACGAGTGCGCCGCCCGTCCCTCGTGGGGTGGGCGGCGCAGCCGAGTCTGCGTTCAGTCGTGCGCACGATCAACAGGTGGCCGTGGTGTCGTCGATGGCCTGGTCGCTGCTCGATGAGCTGGTGCTCGCGCTGCTCGACGACGAGTTCGGGGCGGTCGACGACGAAGCGCTCGAGCTGGATTTCGGCTTCGGGGCCGGCGTCGAGCGATCCATGCCCTTCTTGATGAGGGCGCGCACCTTGTCGTAGTCGGGGTGGCTGTCGCTGATGACGGGGTAGGCGAGGTTGACGCTCTTCGTCTGGCCCTTCTTCATCGTGTTCGCGAGGTCGGCGAGGTCGGGCAGTTCGCTCTGCGGCAGGTCGAGCAGGATGTTCTCCTTGGCGACCTTCATGATCGAGGGGAACTGGTTGACCAGTGAGATGGGGTTGGTCTGGTCGATGAGTGCGTTGACCATGCAGCGCTGACGGCGCATGCGGTCGCCGTCGCCGGTCTCGACGCGGCTGCGTGAGTACCACAGGGCTTGCTGACCGTTCAGGTGTTGGCGTCCTTCGGGGATGCGGCCGGTGATCGAGCCGGGCACGATCGCGCCGCCCTCGATCTTGCCGCCGATGGCGATGCCCCCGGGAGGGATCGTCATGTCGACGCCGCCCATGGCGTCGACGAGGTCCTGGAAGCCCTTGAGGTTGATGACGGTGGAGTAGTCGATCGGCATGCCGATGATCTCCTGCACGACGTCGCGCGTCGCGTTGAGGCCGGCGTACTGCTCACCGGGGAACAACTCCGGGTGCTGCGTGTCAGCTTCGCTCCACACCGCATCCATCCAACAGGGGTCGCCCGCACCACGTTCGGGGCAGTGGAAGCCGTTCGGGTAGA
The DNA here is from genome assembly GCF_044909235.1 of Dermacoccus sp. GAS27A. Classification (NCBI taxonomy): domain Bacteria; kingdom Bacillati; phylum Actinomycetota; class Actinomycetes; order Micrococcales; family Dermacoccaceae; genus Dermacoccus; species Dermacoccus sp. GAS27A. Next base: position 25,761 of record NZ_JBIYDW010000009.1, read on the forward strand.
GCTTGTGCAGCGGGTTCGACTCGGGGAACGGGACGTAGTTCCAGTTGCGCGGGATGCTGATGAGGGTCGTGTCACCCGTGTGGGTGTCGATCGAGGCGACCATGAGCGAGTCCGTGCGGATGCCCGTGCGGTCGCTACCCGCGTCGGAACCGACGAGCATGAGGTTGACGCGGGCCTTCTTCTTGAACGCGTTCTCCTTGGTGGAGGCGGCGCCCTTGCCGTTCTCGATGAACATGGTGCCGAACGCGTCCTGCGTGACGGTGACGGTGCTGACGGCGCGCGCGAGCGGCATCGTCACGGCGAGGCACATGAGGGCGGTGAAGGCCTTGAACAGGATGTCGCCGCGGTGCGACCAGCCGTCGGTGTGCGTCGTGCGCGCGGTGAGAACGATCGACGTCAACCACAGCACGAGGGCAGCGGCCAGCGCGACGAGGGCGAGCTTGAGGCCGGTCGAGGTGAGGACGTTGGCGGCGCCGGTGAGGACGTTACCGCTCAGGAGGAAGATGCTGAGAGCGATGCCGGCGATGACGGCGATGAGCAGGAGGATGACGCCGACGGTGCGACGTTTCGTCCACATCAACCCGAGGCCGGGGACGAGGGTGCTCAGAAATGTCAACGACAGAGAGCGGCGTAGCGTCGCACGGCGGCGTTGACGCTCGCTCGAGCGGGTCACGTCGGACGGTGCGTGCGCACCGGATGGTTCGTGCTCCGCCTGCCTCGCCATCGTGGCCCTCTCTGTTGCGTGTGAGGGCACCGAAAGCTGCCCCTGACACTCCATCATGAGGGATGAAGGAGGAAATGTCTCAATCTGGTGACGAAGCTCGACGCCGGCCGAAGCCCAGGTGTGAGTCTCCTGTGTTGACGTGTCGGGGGGAGGCGGTTTGGTGTGGCGGGGCGGGTCGGATAACCTTTCAGGGCTGCAGCGAAAGCTGCGCGGAGGAGGCGTCGCCTAGTCCGGTCTATGGCGCCCGCCTGCTAAGCGGGTTTGGGGTTTATAGCCCCATCGAGGGTTCAAATCCCTCCGCCTCCGCCAGCGAGAGTGACGAGGGCCCCGCCGGGCGCGACGAAGTCGCCCCGGCGGGGCCCTCGTCACTCTCGCTGAATGGGTACGGGGGATTTGAGGAGGAGGCACGACGCCCGCGAGCGAAGCGAGCGCGCGTCGCGCCGACGGAGTCCCTCCGCCCGTTCCGACAGCTCAACAACTCGCCCGGGCCGCCACAAGAGCGAAGTGAGCGCACGTCGCGCCGACGGAGTCCCTCCGCCCGTTCCGACAGCTCGGCCGCCCGCCCGGGCGCCACGGCACCCCACCCCTCGGTATCGCACCTGTCTCAACGGGCCACGCGCCCACGTCGGGGTCGTTAGCCTCGCAGGTGGTGTGTTCGTGGAGTGAGGAGTTCGTCGTGTCGGTGGGTGTGCAGCAGCAGGTGGAGCACGTCGATGTCGTCGTGATCGGTGCGGGGTTGTCGGGCGTCGGGGCGGCGTGTCGCATCCAGGAGGCGAATCCGGGCGTCGATTACGTCGTTCTCGAGGCGCGGGATGCGCTCGGTGGCACGTGGGATCAGTTCCGGTATCCGGGGGTGCGAACGGATTCGGACATGTACACGATGTCGTATCCGTTCGCGCCGTGGCATCAGGAGAAGGCGATCGCGGCGGGTGAGGACATCCTCGACTATATCCGTTCGACGGCCGACGCGTTCGGTGTGAGTGAGCGGATTCGTCTGCGGCACAAGGTCGTCAGCGCGGATTGGAGCAGTGCTGACGCGGTGTGGCGGCTGCGCGTCGACACGCCTGACGGCGAGGTCGAGACGACGGCCGGCTTCATCCACGCGTGCAGCGGTTACTACAGCTACGCCGAGCCGTATGCGGCGGATATCCCCGGTCTCGCGGAGTTCGCGGGCCAGGTCGTGCATCCGCAGTTCTGGCCGCAAGATCTCGACGTGGCGGGCCGGCGCGTCGTCGTCATCGGCTCGGGTGCGACGGCGATGACGCTCGTGCCGGCGCTCGCCGATCTCGGCGCGGAGGTGACGATGCTGCAGCGAACGCCGACGTATGTGCTCGCGCAGCCGTCGCGTGATCCGCTCGCGGCGGCGTTGGCGAAGATCCCGGACGAGCGGCTCAGCCCGCAGCGCAAGCACGCCGTCATGCGGGCGAAGAACGTTGCGGCGCAGTGGGCTTCGTACCAGACGGCGCGGCGCCTGCCGCGGGCGGCGCGTGCGGTGCTGCGTGCGAACGTCCGTCAGGGCGCGGGTGCGGAGCACGTCGACAGCTTCACCGCCCCGTATGCGCCGTGGGATCAGCGGTTGTGCATCGTGCCTGACGGCGACCTGTTCAAGGCGGTCAAGCACGGGCGTGCCAGGGTCGTCACCGACACGATCGCGAGCGTCGAGCCGGGCGGGGTGCGTACGGGTTCGGGTGAGCTGTTCGAGACCGACGTCATCGTCACGGCGACGGGTCTGGCCGTCGAGTTGCTCGGCGGCGCGAGCCTGCGCATCGACGGCGAGCCGGTCGACGTCTCGCAGCGTCTCGTCTACCGCGGCTGCATGCTCGAGGGCGTGCCGAACGCGGCGCTCTGCGTCGGCTACATCAACGCGTCGTGGAGCTTGCGCGGTGACCTGTCGCACCGGTTCGTCGCGCGGATGATCCAGCATCTGCGTGACGGCCGCTACCGCAGCGCGACGCCCGTCCCGCCGTCAGGGCTCGGCCGGCGCCCGCTGCTCGAGATGGATTCGGGCTATCTGCGCCGCGCGGCCGACATCATGCCGCGTCGCAGCGACGCCGCGCCGTGGACGATGCGGCAGAACTATCTCGCCGAGGCGCGCGAGATGCGCCGCCCGGACGTGACGACGGACGTCGTCTTCGCCTGAAGCGGAACTGCGAAGACGGATCCCACGGGCGGTGGAACCTGTTGTTGGACGCAGAGGTTGGCCGGACGGCCGAGTGCGGTGCTGAATGCATCACGAAGTTGGAGCATCGACGCAATGACCGGTAGCACCCGGTGAAGCGAGGACCTGTAGATCGGGGGGCGGACTAGACGGGCCTCGATGGCTCGGGCGCACCGTGCGCCGCGCCCGTTCAGTCCCGGGCGGCGAAGATACGGCGGAACACCACGAAGCGGATGACGGTGGCGATGGCGTTACCGGCGGTCACCGTCACGGTGTCCCACAGCGTCGAGGCGTGCGGCCACTGGTGATGTTCGAGGGCGAGGGCTCCGCTCGTCACGGCGAGCGTGACGACGAGGATGGCGAGGCTCTGCAGGTGAGCGTCACGGCCGCGTTCGTGGCCGGCCGCGTCGAACGTGAACCGCTGATTGACCCACGTGTTGAGCACCGTGCAGATGAGCAGCGCCAAGATGTTCGCGATCTGGTGGTTCATTCGCGTGTCGAGAACGGCGAACAACACCGTGTAGAGCACCGTCGAGGCGATGCCGACCATCGCGAAGCGCATCGCCTGCGCCGCTCCGGGGGAGCGCAGCGCGTCGAGGCGGCTGCTGCCTGGAGCGTTCGCCGTCATCGACTCGTCGCTCGAACCCGATGAGGTCGAAGCAGTAGAGACGGGCGCGGTCGTCGAGCGGTGCGCGGTGTCCGCGCCGGGCGTCGGGTTCACGATCGGTCCTCCTGAGACGATGGCCGCGGATCTTCGAGGGGCAGGGACACCGTGAAGCACGTGCGTCCCGGCCGGCTCTCCACCCGCACGGTACCGTGATGCGCCGCGACGACCGCATCGACGATCGACAACCCTAACCCCGTCGAGCCCTCCGTACGCGTTCGCGCTGCGTCCCCGCGCGTGAACCGCTCGAACAGGTGCGGCATGAACTCGGGCGGGATGCCAGGGCCGTCATCGGTGACGGTGAGCAGCACGTCGTCATCGCGCCGCGCGAGGCCGGCCGTCACCGTCGTGCCCGCCGGGGTGTGACGCCGCGCGTTGGCCAAGAGGTTGATGACGACCTGACGCAGGCGCGCCTCATCGCCGATGACCTCCGGGAAGTCCTCCAGATCCTCCGGCAGGTCGAGATGCCACACGTGCTCGGGCCCAGCCGCGTGCAGATCGCTGACGGTCTCGACGACGACGCGCGTCAGGTCGACCGGTTCGCGTTCGAGCTCGCGCCCTGCGTCGAGTCGGGCGAGCAACAGCAGGTCTTCGACGAGTGTCGTCATGCGTCCCGCTTCCGACTCGATGCGGCCCAGCGCATGCGTGACACCGACGGGAACCGGCTCCTTCTCGCGCCGCGACAACTCCGCGTAGCCACGGATCGATGCGAGTGGCGTGCGTAGCTCATGGCTGGCATCGGCGACGAACTGGCGCACCTGCATCTCGCTCTCGTGACGCGCGTCGAGCGCTGAGTCGACATGGTCGAGCAGGTTGTTCAGCGCCAACCCGACGGTGCCGACCTCGGTGTGATCGTCGGTCAGCGCCACCGGCACGCGCTCGTCGGTGCGCACGTCACCACGCCCCAGCGGCAGTTCAGAGACACGTTCCGCCGTCGCTGCCACCTGCTGCAGCGGCCGCAGGTTACGACGCACGAGCAGGAACGAGGCGCCCCCGATCGTGACGAGACCGAGCAGCCCCATGAGTGCGATGTTGCCGGCGAGCGCGCGGATGTTGTCGTCGATCGGCGCGAGCGGTAGCCCGATGAACGCGATGTCCCCGTCGGGCTTCGGCACACGCACGACGCGGTAGCGGCCGAGGGAGCCGTCGAAATCCATCGTCTTCGGCTTCGTGCCCAGGTCTGCCGTCGCGAGACTGCGAATCTGCGCTTGCGACAACGTCAACTGTGTGCCCGTCGCGGACGAGACGTAGTTCTGGTCGACCACGAGCGAATCAGGCGTCGACGACGCGTCGAGCGTCAGCCGCAGCACACTGCCCCCGAGGCCTGGTGCGCGACGGTGCGAGTCCTTGTCCGCCGGCCCGCCCAGCTCCGTGGTTCCCGCCGGCCCGCCGCCGACGGCGCGCTCGACGTCGATGAGTTGCTGATCGACCTGCTTCATCAGCGAAGTGCGCATCGACAGCACCGTCGCGGCCCCGATGAGCGTCAGCACGACGATGAACAGGGTGACGACGGACGCGAGCAGCTTCGAACGCAGCGTCCACCGGGCCGGGTTGAGGATCATGACGGGTCGCTGTCTCCCAGCTGCTCGATGGCGGGTGGTCGTCTCCGCGTGGGGATGGGGACGGGCTCCAGGCCTTCATCTTCGCCCGTGATCGCGTCGTGCTCGACGCGTTCTCGGGCAACGATCGCTGACGATGGATGCCCGCCGCCGCGATCAGCCGGCCGGCTTGAGCACGTAACCGGCGCCGCGCATCGTGTGGATCATCGGTTCGCGGCCGGCGTCGATCTTCTTGCGCAGGTAGCTGATGTACAACTCGACGACGTTCGCCTGCCCACCGAAGTCGTAGTGCCACACGCGATCGAGGATCTGCGCCTTGCTCAGCACGCGCTTCGGGTTGCGCATGAGGAAGCGAAGGAGCTCGAACTCCGTCGCCGTCAGGTTGATCTCGGTGCCGGCGCGCATCACCTCGTGGCTGTCCTCGTCGAGCGTCAGGTCGCCGACGGTGAGCAGCGACGTCTCCTCCTCGGCGAGCTGCACCGAGCGACGCAGCAGCGCCCGCACGCGCGCGACCACCTCTTCGAGGCTGAAGGGCTTCGTGACGTAGTCGTCGCCGCCCGCCGTCAGACCGGCGACACGATCCTCGACGGCGTCGCGTGCCGTCAGGAACAAGACCGGCAGCGCCGGGTCTTCGTCGCGCATGCGCCGCAGCACCTCGAGGCCGTCGAAGTCGGGCAGCATCATGTCGAGCACGACGGCGTCCGGCTTGAACTCCTTGGCCGTCTTGACGGCCGAGTTGCCCGTGGCCGCCGTCTTGATGTCCCACCCCTCGTAGCGCAGCGCCATCGAAAGCAGTTCGGTGAGGTTCGACTCGTCGTCGACGACGAGGACGCGGACGTTCGAGCCGTCAGGACGCTTCAGGGCAGGGGCAGCGGTGCTCATGACTCCGAGTCTGCGCCACCTGACTGTGTCCTTTCAATGCCGTTTCTGTGACGTTTCTGTGTGAGCGGCGAGCGGTGTGGTCCCACATGGCGCCGATGCGCACCGAGTGGGAGCGGGACGGGGAGGTCGACGTCGCATTCGGATGCGGTGGTGTTGCTCGCGGCGCTGCGCGCTCGTTCGTCGCCGAGACGGCCGCCGGGCCGATCGCGATGGCTCCGCCGGCCGATCTCCTCGGCGAGGTCGTCGATCGGGTGCCGCTCGTCGACGCCGTGGTACTCGCCGACGCGGTGCTCGCGCGTCATGAGCTGATGGCGAAGGACATGCTGAGCGAGTGGTCGACGAACCCACGCCTGCGCCAGGTTGCCCGTCTCGCCGACGGGCGCGCTGAATCGCCGATGGAGACGCCTGCGTCCGTTGTTCGTGCTGGCGGGCTTGCCGACGCCGGTGCTGCAGCACTCGGTACGCATCGAGGGAGTGAACCGGCGCTTCGACCTCGCATATCCGCAATGGCACCTCGCCTTCGAGTACGACGGAGAGCATCACCACACGAGTGAGCGGGCGAGGCGCGCGTGACGCTTCCACATTGTGCAGATGCGCACCCGTGTGGGGAAGACGTGACGCCGCGCCGTCCCACTCGGCGTAGAACTGCACCGAGTGGGAAGAACCCCGACACGCGACGTCCCACTTGCCGCGCATCTGCGACAAGTGGGACGTGTGGTCGGGGCTCCTGCGGACGGGCCGTCAGCGGGTGGCGACGACCTTGCGCAGCTGCGGGCGCGGGTCCGGAGCGGACAGGCGGGCGGCGTCGGATGCCTCGTCGGTGTCGAGCTCCTGCGACTTCACCTCGGCAGCGACCCGCTCGGTGTACGACTCGACCTCGGCGTCGCGCTGCTCCTGCGTCCAGCCCAGGATCGGCGCGATGATGTCGGCGACCTCGGCGGCCGCGTCGACGCCACGGTGCTTCGTCTCGATCGACATGCGCGTGCGGCGCGCGAGGACGTCCTCGAGGTGCATCGCACCTTCGTCCGTGACGGCGTACGCGATCTCGCAGCGCAGGTACTCGTCGGCGTTCGTGACGGGCTCGAGCAGCGACTCGTCATCCTTCGACAGGGCGAGCACGTCGTACAGCTTCGAGCCGTAACGGTTGAGCAGGTGCTCGATGCGCCACTCGGGCAGGCCCGACTCGGCGGCGATCTCGTGCTTGAGGTTGAGCATCGCGGCGTAACCGTCGGCGCCGACGAGCGGCGTCACCTCCGTCACCGACTCCTTGATCGGGCCGAGGTCCTGGGCCGCGGCGTCGACGGCGTCGGCGGCCATGACGCGGTAGGTCGTGTACTTGCCGCCGGCGATCGAGATGAGGCCCGGCTGCGGACGCGCGACGGCGTGCTCGCGCGACAGTGCGGAGGTGTCCTCGCTCTCACCGGCGAGCAGCGGACGCAGACCGGCGAACACGCCGAGGATGTCGTCACGCGTCAGCGGCGAGGCGAGCACCGTGTTGACGTGCTCGAGGATGTAGTCAATGTCCTTGCTCGTCGCGGCGGGGTGCGCGACGTCGAGCGCCCAGTCGGTGTCGGTCGTGCCGATGAGCCACTGCTGGCCCCACGGGATGACGAACAGCACCGACTTCTCGGTGCGCAGGATCAGGCCGACCTCGCCGGCGATGCGGTCGCGCGGGACGAGGATGTGCACGCCCTTCGACGCGCGCACGCGGAACCGGCCCTTGCCACCCGTCATCTTCTGGATGTCGTCGGTCCACACGCCCGTGCAGTTGATGACGACCTTGGCGCGCACGTCAGCCGTCTCGCCGGTCTCGACGTCGCGGATCTTCGCGCCGACGACACGGTCGGCCTCGGTGATGAGCGAGACGACCTCGGTCGAGTTGCGCACGATCGCGCCGTACTGCGCGGCGGTGCGGGCGACCGTCATCGTGTGACGTGCGTCGTCGGCCTGGCAGTCGTAGTAGCGGATCGAGCCGACCATCGCGTCGTTCTTGAGGCCGGGGAACATCTTCATCGTGCCGCTCTTCGTCAGGTGCTTCTGACGCGGGACGGAGCGGGCGCCGCCCATCTGGTCGTACATCGCGATACCGGTCGCGACGTACGGGCGCTCCCACGCGCGGTGCGACAGCGGGTACAGGAACGCGACGGGGTGGACGAGGTGCGGCGCGATGCGCGTCATCATGAGCTCGCGCTCCTTGAGCGCCTCGGCGACGAGCGCGAAGTTGAGCTGCTCGAGGTAGCGCAGGCCACCGTGGAATAGCTTAGAGCTGCGCGACGACGTGCCGCTCGCGAAGTCGCGGGCCTCGACGAGACCCGTGCGCAGACCGCGCGTGACGGCGTCGAGCGCAGTGCCGGCGCCGGTGACGCCACCACCGATGACGAGGACGTCGAGCTCACGCTCGGTGAGTTCGCGCCAGGACTCGGCGCGCGAGCTGGGGCCCAACTGTGCGCTGTACGGGTGCATGGTCATCGAAAACCTCCACTGCCGGGTCGAAGGCGCGTCGGAGAGCGCCGAGCCGCGCCGATTCTCTGGTCTTCCTTCAGCTTAGACCCGCCTGTTCGTCCCCGATACCGCCTGCGGGGGTGTCATTCCTCACCGGACGGCGGCGCAGCTCGCCGGGCCGCGTGGGCCACGCCCTGCCACGTGGGCCTCTCCCGGCAGCGTGGGCCGCGACGAACTGCGCGAGTCCGATCGACCTGGTGGGTGGTCGACGAGATCGGTTGAGGTGCCGCTGGCCCCGTGCGAGCATGGGCGCAGAAGTAGACACGATCTCGAGGAGCTGTCTCATGGAGCACGCCATCACGTGGGTCCTGTGGGCCGTCACCGCCGTCGTTCCCTTCCTGGGCCTGGCCTGGTGCCTCACGTCGCCGCCGGCCGAGGTGCGTCGCACGCCTGAGATCGCTGAGACCTCGCCCGAGCGCTGACGTCGTCCCCGGCTGTCCCGAGGCGTGGGAACCGCCCCGGCTGGTTGATCCCTTGCGCGTGCCAGGGCCACGATGACGGGTGTGACGCGGAACATGTCCCCGTCCGACCTGCCGGGGTGCGCCTGACGTAGGCTTCATCGGCAGCATGAGTGGTGGTCGTCACATGCCACCGTCGAACGTCGAGAAAGGCACCCATGAGCCTCGGTCAGGTCTTCGTCAGCGAACTTCTCGGGACGGCGATTCTCATCGTCCTGGGTGTCGGAGTGGTGGCCAACGTGCTGCTGCCCCGCAACGGAGGCTTCGGGGGAGGGCCTCTGATGATCAACATCGGGTGGGGCTTCGCCGTCTTCGCCGGTGTCTTCGCCTCGTACAAGTCGGGCGCGCACCTCAACCCGGCCGTCACTCTGGGCATCCTCGCCTCGGGGGCCGATGAGTACGCGAAGGGCGTCGACATCAGCGTCGCGTCGACCTTCGTGTATCTCGCGGCGCAGTTCATCGGCGGCTTCATCGGTGCCGTCGTCGTCTGGGCCGCCTACAAGAAGCAGTTCGACGATCACGAGGACGCCCCGACGAACGTCTTCTCGACGGCTCCCGCCGTGCGCGCGCCGTTCTGGAACGTCGTCACCGAGGTCGTCGGCACGTTCATCCTCGTCTTCACGATCCTCGCGTTCACGAAGACCCCGAGCCAGGCCGGCCCGCTCAACGTCGCGTTCCTCGTCGTCGCGATCGGCGTCAGCCTGGGTGGCCCGACGGGTTATGCCATCAACCCCGCCCGTGACCTCGCTCCGCGTCTCGCGCACTTCGTCCTGCCGATCCCGCGCAAGGACGACTCCAACTGGGGTTACGCCTGGGTGCCGGTCGTCGGCCCCGTCATCGGTGGTGTGCTCGCCGGTCTCGCCGCCCACGCCTACATCGGCTGACGCAGAAGCGCACACTGGACACCAGCAGCATCGAACACGGATCGCACGAGGAGTGAACATGGCTGACAAGGCCGAGAAGAAGTACGTCGCCGCCATCGACCAGGGCACGACGAGCACGCGCTGCATGATCTTCGACCATGACGGCGAGGTCGTCGCCGTCGCGCAGATGGAGCACCAGCAGGTCTTCCCGAAGGCGGGCTGGGTCGAGCACGACGCCCTCGAGATCTGGACGAACACGCGCAAGGTCTGTGCCGAGGCCCTCGCAAAGGGTGACCTCGACTCCGACGACATCGCCGCCGTCGGCATCACCAACCAGCGTGAGACGACGCTCGTGTGGGACAAGAACACCGGCAAGCCGGTCTACAACGCGATCGTCTGGCAGGACACGCGCACCGACGCGATCTGCAAGGAACTCGCCGGTGACGCAGGCAGCGAGAAGTACAAGGACGTGTGCGGTCTGCCGCTCGCGACGTACTTCGCCGGCCCGAAGGCCAAGTGGATCCTCGACAACGTCGACGGCGCACGCGAGAAGGCCGAGAAGGGCGACCTGCTGTTCGGAACGATGGACACGTGGGTCATCTGGAACATGACGGGCGGGCCGAAGGGCGGCGTCCACGTCACCGACGTCACCAACGCCTCACGCACGATGCTGATGAACCTCGACACCCTCGAGTGGGACGAGGACATCGCGAAGGACATGGGCATCCCCATGTCGATGCTGCCTGAGATCCGCAGCAGCAGCGAGGTCTACGGCAAGGTGCGTCACCGCGGCATCCTCAAGGACGTGCCGATCTCCGGCGCGCTCGGCGACCAGCAGGCCGCGACGTTCGGCCAGGTCTGCTTCGAGCCCGGCACCGCGAAGAACACGTACGGCACGGGCAACTTCCTCATCCTCAACACGGGTGAGGAGAAGGTGATGAGCAAGAACGGCCTGCTCACGACCGTCTGCTACAAGATCGGCGACGAGAAGCCCGTCTATGCACTCGAGGGTTCGATCGCCGTCACCGGCTCGCTCGTGCAGTGGCTGCGTGACAACCTCAAGCTCATCAAGGACGCCAAGGAAGTCGAGAAGTACGCGAAGGAGGTCGACGACAACGGCGACGTCTACGTCGTCCCCGCCTTCTCCGGCCTGTTCGCGCCGCACTGGCGCAGCGACGCGCGCGGCGCCATCGTCGGCCTCACCCGCTTCGCGAACCGCGGCCACATCTGCCGCGCCGCCCTCGAGGCCGTCGCGTTCCAGAGCCAGGAGGTCGTCAAGGCAATGAACGCCGACTCCGGCGTCGACCTCACCGAGCTCAAGGTCGACGGCGGCATGGTCGTCAACGAGACGCTCATGCAGTTCCAGAGCGACCTGCTCGACGTCGACGTCATCCGCCCGAAGATCAACGAGACAACCGCGCTCGGCGCCGCGTACGCCGCGGGGCTCGCCGTCGGGTTCTGGAAGGACCTCGACGACTTGCGCCGTCAGTGGGCCGAGGGCAAGCGTTGGGAGCCGTCGATGGACGACGCAGAGCGTCAGCGTCTGCTCAAGCGCTGGGGTCAGGCCGTCGAGCGCACGCTCGACTGGGCTGAGTGATCGCCCGCCCACGACCGACGACCGCACCCCCTGCCTCGGTGCAGGGGGTGCGGTCGTCGGTCGTCGCGGTGCGGTGAAACGTCCCCGGCGGGCGGCGTTGCTCGGTAAGGTTCGAGACATGTTCGTCGTCAGCGTGTGCAGCCTCAAGGGCGGGGTGGGCAAGACGTCCATCGTGCTCGGCCTCGCCGCCGCAGCGCGGGCGAGGGGGCTGACGACGCTCGTCGTCGACCTCGATCCGCAGGGGGATGCGACGTACGCGTTGGGCGTCGACGCTCCCGGGGCCGTCAGTGCTGACGTGCTGGAGCGGCCGAAGCGCAAGGTGCTCGAGCGCGCCATCGTGCCGGCCGGCTGGCCGCGCGGCAACGCCGATCTGCACGTGCTGCCGAGTTCGGACGCGACGGCGAACCTCGACCGGCCCGACGCCGACGGCGAGCAGTTGCACACGCTGCGCACCGCGCTCGGCAAGCTCGACTACGACCTCGTTCTCATCGACGCGCCGCCGTCCCTGAGCGGCCTGACGCGCAGTGCGCTCGTCGCGAGCGACCGCGCCGTCGTCGTGACGGAGGCAGGTGCGTTCGCCGTCAACGCCGTGACGCGACTGTTCGCGGCGATCGACGAGATCCGCCGCACCGAGGCCGGCGGGTTGCAACCGCTCGGCATCGTCCTCAATCGGTACAAGCCGTCGATGGCGGAGCAGCGCGCGCAGCGGGCCGCGCTCGAGCGCGCGTTCGGCCCGCTCGTGCTCTCGCCGACGCTGCCCGATCGCGCGGTCGTCCCGAAGGCTCAGGGAGCACGCGCACCCCTCGACGCGATGTCCGGTGGCGCCGCGGCGCTCCAGGGCTTCGAGCTTCTCCTCGGACGCATCGAGCGAGCGTCGCGGCTGACGCGTCGCAGTGATCGGCGGGCGTCCGCGTCAGCATGACGCGTTTCTCATCGCCGACCCGCGCAACCCACATGGGTCTCATGCGTCTATACGGTCATGAACGGGGTGGACGGACGGCGCGTGGGGTGCGTGCCGAACGACAAGAGGATCGGCGAAGCTGCGCCACGATCCACCGCCATGACACCCTGTAGAGTCGGAACCTATGCATCGCTGAGCCCGGCGGGTTGCGCCCGCGCCCCGCGCCGAAGGGCGAGTCCACGCGCCCAACACGTGACGGGAGGAGACGCCATGACGTTGATCGTCGTGCCCATCCCCCTCCCCCCGTGGGCTATGACGGCCGGGGACGCGACCTCCCGTCGCGCGCGTCGCGACGCTGCGTCGTCCCGCCGCGATTCCGCGGCCGGCATGCCGGATGACGGCCACGGCGAACCCGAGGGTCTCGACCTCGACGAGCTCTACACGAACACCTACCACGACATGGTTCGGCTGGCGCGGCAGTTCGTCGACGACGTCGAGTCGGCGCAGGACGTCGTCCACGACGCGTTCCTGGGCCTGTACCGCAACCGTCACAACCTCGAATCGCCGGCGAACGCGCGCGCCTACCTGCGCACGGCCGTGATGAATCAGGCGCGCTCGGCGCTACGCCGTCGACGCACCGCGCGCGAACACATGGCCGTCGCCGAGCCCGAGACGGCACCCGGCTCCGACGAACCCGTCCTCCTCGCCGACGAGCACGCCGAGGTGCTGCGTCACCTCGACGCGTTGCCGGCGCGGATGAAAGAGGTGCTCGTCCTGCGTTACTGGGAGGGGCTCAGCGAGGCAGAGATCGCGAAGACCCTCGGCATCAGCACAGGAACCGTGAAATCGCAGGCTTCCCGCGCGATGAAGAAACTGACGGTATCCATGCGAGGCAACGATGGGTGAGTTGCGACCTGACGACTTCACCGCCTTCGAAGCGACGCTTCGAGAGGCGCTGTCGGCGCGGGCCCACACCGTCAGCCCCGCGACGCTCAACGTCGCGAAGATGGAAGCGCTGCGCGAAGCCCTGACGATGCCGCACGGGGCGGGAGGCTCCGGTTCTACGGGCTCGTCTGGTTCGTCCGGCGGCTCGGGTGGGTCCGGCGGTATCGGCGCGGGTGGCAGCGTGAGCACCTGGGCCGCAGGTGGCCTCGTCCTCACCGCCGCAGCATCGGCAGCGTTCGGCCTCGTCTACATGGGCAAGGATTCGGCGCGGTACGAGACGCGCACCGCTGCGTCCCAGACGAGCGCTGCCGGCTCGCAGGGCGCGCCGCCCACCTCCGGCGCGCCGTCCGGGACGCAGCCGACGGGCGCGGCGTCGTCCGAGGCGACGAATTCGTCTTCGGCATCGGTGGCGTCGTCGAGGGCAGGTACGTCCGATGTGTCGACGGCTCAGCTGGCGGCGAGCGATGCCGGCGCCAGCCGTTCACCAGCTAACGGCGCGACGTCGCTGCCGTCTGTGCCCGCGCGCTCGGTGGCGGCCGCGCCGAGCGCTGACGCCGTCCCGACGGTGCAGCCGACGAGCGCGCCGTCGATGCCCACCGGGCCGGGCACCGTCGTGGCCGACCCTCCGGCGACGAGCCATTCGACCACGTCGTCGACCACGAGTGACGTCCCCACCGCATCGTCGACGGCTGCCCCGACGACGAGCACCGTGCCGCCCGTGACGCCGACGTCACCGGTCCAGCCGACTTCGTCACGTCCCACGGCACCGACGACGAGCATCGTCGTTCCGCCGACGACAGCGGAACCGACATCACCGCAGCCGACGAGCCCGGAACCGACGTCGCCGACGACGAGCATCATCAACCCGCCGACGACGACGGAACCGACCTCGCCAGAAACGACGACTCCACAGCCGACAAGCCCGGAACCGACGTCGCCGACGACGAGCATCGTCGTTCCGCCGACGACAGCGGAACCGACATCACCGCCGGCGACGAGCCCGGAACCGACGTCGCCGACGACGAGCATCGTCAACCCACCGACGACGACGGAACCGACCTCGCCGCAGCCCACGTCGCCTGAGCCGAGTACGTCGACCGGCCCGACGACGCCCCCTGCGCCGGGGACAGGCTTTGATCCGGCGTGGGGTCGGGGGCTCCAGATCGGTCGATGGATGTGCTTCGATCCGGTCCGCGTCGGAGGTACGAACGCACCTGCCGGATGGCAGGTGCTCGACCTCCAGGAGATCCAGGTCATCTTCCCGTGGGCCCAGTTCCCGTGGGGTGCCACGGCGTGGTGCGCGCCCATGACCCTCGGCAGCGGAGGGTAACCGGCCGCGCTGTCGTCAGCCGGGGTCGACCATGGTGACGCCGGGTCGCTGCGAGTGTGCGCGGACGCGTTCGGCGTTGGTCTGATCCGGTCCGAGGGCGCGTCGTCGGGCGTCGGCCGGGTCGTTGCCGTACGACTCGTGGCGGGCCATGAGACGGGCCAGGCGTCGCTCGGCTGAGGGAGTGAGCATCCACGCCACGTCGAACAGCAGCGCCAGGCGGGCCCACGGCTCCTCGTCGAGCAGCACGTAATTGCCTTCGACGATGACGAGTTGTGTGTCGGCGGGCACCTCGATCGCGCCGGCCACCGCGTCTTCGATCTCTCGGCGGAACTCGGGGGCCCAGATCGTCGGATCGCCGGGTCGCTGGGCGTGGATGCGTTCGACGAGCGTGACGAAGCCGTGCGCGTCGAACGTCTCGGTCGCGCCCTTGACGTCCGTCATCGCCCGGCTTTGGAGGACGCTGTGCGCGAGGTGAAAGCCGTCCATCGGCACGACGGCGGCCGTGACGCCGGCCTGGTCGGCGTCGAGCAGCAAGCGGGCGGCCGCCGTCGACTTCCCTGCGCCCGGCTCGCCGGCAAGACCGAGCAGGACGCGTGAGCCGCTCCGACAGTGTTCGATGACGGCGGCGCTGGCCTCGTCCAAGGGGATCATGCGGTCATTCCTCTCGTCTCGGCGCAGCCTACCGCCGGCCCTCAGGAAGAGCCCGTGCCCGAGCCTGCGCCCGTCCTCAACGGCGATTCCTGTCCCCATCTGCGAATTTCGTCCACGTTCGCGATTCTCGTCCACCTCTGCGAACGGCGTCCCCATCTGCGATTCTCGTCCACCTTCGACGCCGCCACGGACGCCGAGGTGCTCCCGCCGGGCGCCGATGCGAATGTGACCAAGAATCGCGAAAGGGGACAGGATTCGCCGACGGGGACGAGGATCGCCGGGGGGGGACGGCGAAGCCTCCCGGGCGCTCGGGTGAGCACGCGGGAGGCTTCGTGACCGACGACGGCCAGTGACGATCGGCCGGGATCGCCACGTCGTGGGGGAGACGCACCCTGCTGGGCTTCATCGAGTCTGCCCCGCCCAAGCGGAACCTGCTGGCGCACGCCCCGCCGAAGCGGAACCTACTCATGCAGGCACCGAGGCCGAGGCGGCGAGCGTCTCCGTGATGGGCTCAGGCGCCGAGGCGCTCCTTGAGACCGTCGAGCTCGACCTGCAGCTGCACGGGCAGCTGGTCGCCGAACTTCGCGAACCATTCCTCGATCTGCGGGATCTCGGCCTTCCACTCCTCGACGTCGACGGCGAGCGCCTTCTCGAGCTGCGCGTCCGTCAGGCCGAGGCCGTCGACGTCGAGCGACTCGGGCGTCGGGACGTGGCCGATGGGCGTCTCGACCGCGGCGGCCTTGCCCTCGATGCGCTCGATGACCCACTTGAGGACGCGGCTGTTCTCGCCGAAGCCCGGCCACAGGAAGCCGCCGTCCTCGTCACGACGGAACCAGTTGACGTAGAAGATCGCCGGCAGCTTGGATGCGTCGGCGTCCTTGCCCACGTTGACCCAGTGCTGGAAGTAGTCGCCGGCGTTGTAGCCGATGAACGGCAGCATCGCCATCGGGTCGCGGCGCACGACGCCCACCGCGCCGGTCGCGGCGGCCGTCGTCTCGGACGACAGCGTCGCGCCCATGAAGGTGCCGTGCAGCCAGTCGCGGGCCTCGGTGACGAGCGGAACCGTCGTCTTGCGGCGGCCACCGAACAGGATCGCCGAGATCGGCACGCCCTGCGGGTCGTTGTACTCGTCGGCCAGGATGTCGCACTGGTCGATCGGCGTGCAGTAGCGGCTGTTCGGGTGGCTCGACAGCTCGCCCGACTCGGGCGTCCAGTCGTTGCCCTTCCAGTCCGTCGCGTGAGCCGGCGTGTTCTCCAGCTCCTCCCACCACACGTCGCCGTCGTCGGTCAGGGCGACGTTCGTGAAGACGCTGTTGCCCTTGTTGATCGCGGCCATCGCGTTCGGGTTCGTGTGCTCGTTCGTGCCCGGCGCGACGCCGAAGAATCCGAACTCGGGGTTGACGGCGTAGAGGCGGCCGTCCTCACCGAAACGCATCCAGGCGATGTCGTCGCCGAGCGTCTCGACCTTCCAGCCCGGGATGGTCGGCTTCAGCATCGCGAGGTTCGTCTTGCCGCAGGCGCTCGGGAAGGCCGCCGCGACGTAGTAGACCTTGTTCTCCGGGGAGATCAGCTTGAGGATGAGCATGTGCTCGGCGAGCCAGCCCTCGTCACGCGCCATGACGGACGCGATGCGCAACGAGTAGCACTTCTTGCCCAGCAGCGCGTTGCCGCCGTAACCCGAGCCGAAGCTCCAGATCGTGCGCTCCTCGGGGAACTGCACGATGTACTTCTCCTCGTTGCACGGCCACGCGACGTCCTTCTGGCCGTCGGCGAGCGGCGCGCCGAGCGAGTGCAGCGCGGGGACGTACTTGGCGTTCTCGCCGAGCTCCTCGATGCGCTTCAGGATCTTCGTGCCGCAGCGCGCCATGACGCGCATCGACGCGACGACGTACTCCGAGTCGGTGATCTCGACGCCGAACATCGGGTTCTCGGTCTCGAGGTGACCCATGACGAAGGGGATGACGTACATCGTGCGGCCCTTCATGCAGCCCTTGTACAGGCCACGCATGAGGTCCTTCATCTCGTTCGGGTCCATCCAGTTGTTGGTGGGCCCGGCGTCCTTCTCGTCGACGGAGCAGATGTACGTGCGGTCCTCGACGCGCGCGACGTCCTGCGGCGAGCTCGCGGCGTAGAACGAGTTCGGCTTCTTCTCCTCGTTGAGGCGCGTGAACGTGCCCTGCTCGACGAGCTTGTCGGTGATCTGCTTCCACTCCTCATCCGATCCAGTCACCCACTGGATGCGGTCGGGGGTGGTCATCTCGGCGACCTCCGCAACCCAGGCCGCGAGGCCCTCGTGCGTCGTGCCGCCTTCGGTGGGAACGCCGGCCTTCGGCATGTCCATCGTCGTCATGTGGATCGGCCATCCTTAGTGTGCGATCGGGCTCGAGCGGGATCTCCGCGCGTGCCGTCCTGATCGCTGTCGTCGGTCACCCCGGCCGCGGACGTTTCGTGGCTGGCCACGATTGTTTTCCGCTGCACGAATGGGGACTCTTCGAACGTACGGGTATCTCGACGTCAAGATAAAATGGGCGATCGAACCAAGCTTGTGAGCTGAGTCACAAATGCATGGTGACCTGTTGGGTTTCAGTGTCGAATGTCGAAAGTGACGACGAACTCGCCGTTAACTCAACATTTCCACCCACGACGGTGACCTGTGGCACGGGTTGTTGGCGGGTTCGTTCGGAGGCGTTCGGAACGCTGCGCGGACGCTGAGTGCGAAACTCCCAAGCTTGGGCGTTTCGACGGTCGCGTGCCGCGGGCCGGCTGCGAAACTCCCAACCTCGGGCGTCTGAGGCCCAGGGGGTGGCGGGTCGGCTGCGAAACTCCCAAGCTCGGGCGTTTAAGGCCGGCGGGGGCGCGGGTCGGCTGCGAAACCCCAAGCTCGGGCGCTTCCACGGCCGCGCCCGCCAAGCTCCCAGGTCCTGTGGATAACTTTCGGCACGGTCGCAGCGAACCCGCGAGTCTGGGGGCATGACCACCTCTTCACCCGCAGCTGAAACGTCGTCCGGACAGCGCGCGTCCCGCCGAGCGGTAGCCGAGCGGCGACGCACCGCGCTGGGCGCATTCGGTCCGTTGCCCTTCACCTCGCAGGAGGCGCTCGCGGCGGGCCTGAGTCGGAGCGACCTCGCCTCCGATGACGTCCGTCGCCTCTTCCGAGGTGTATTCGTCGACGCTCGCGTTCCGGTGGCGCACGGGCTCCGGTGCGCGGCGGCGTTACGACGCTGCGGGGAGGGAGCGCGCATCTCCCGCCTCGATGCGGCGCAGCTGTGGGGATTGCCGGTGCCTGCGTTCGAGGGTGTCAGCGTCAGCATCCCTGCGCATCGGGACGTACGCAGCGCCGGGTTGGTCGTGCATCGGCACCTCGGTCGTTCGCAGACTGCCGAGGTGTGGGTGCCGTCGGTGCGGCGGCGCCTGCCGACGACGGCTCCGCTCGATCTCGTGCGCGAGTGCCTGCCGTGGCTCTCCCTCGTCGACGCCGTCGTTCTCGCCGATGCCATCCTGCGCCTGAGGTCGGTGGATGCAGTGCGGGCTCGTGCTGCATGGGCGGAGTCGCTCGGCACGCGGCCGGGGCGCGGGCGGGATCTCGTGCGGCTCGTCGATGGGGCAGCAGAGTCGGCGATGGAGACGCGGCTGCGCGTGTTGCTCATCCTTGCGGGGTTGCCGCGACCGGTGGCGCAGGTCGAGGTGGTCGCCGGCGGGCGCCGTCGTCGGCTCGATCTCGCGTACCCCGAGCTGAAGATCGCGATCGAGTACGACGGCGATCACCACTACACCACCGAGGCGCAGAAGCACGCGGACCTCGAGCGCGAAGCGGCGTTGCGCGCAGAGGGGTGGGAGGTCATCCGCGTCGTGTCGCACGGGATATACCGCGACCCGGCTGGAACGGTGCGAGCCGTGGCCGCAGCCCTCGGACGCCGGGGCCTCGCGGTGCGAACGTCGGACGAGTGGCGGGCTCACTTCCGTCAGCTCGCGTAGGCGGACGAAACTCCTGACGTTGGGAGTTCTACAGCTATTCGGGCAGGCACTGGCTGTGAAACTCCTGACGTTGGGGGTTCGGCAGCCACTCGGCCAGGCACTGGCTGCGAAACTCCCAAGGTTGGACGTTTCAGCGCAGAGCGACCCCGACGTCGGTGGCGACGGCTTCGACCATGCGGGTGAGACGCGCCGTGCGCTCGGGCATGGTGTCGCGGTAATTCGCCAAGGTGAGAAGACCCGGTCCGGCGAAGGCCCACGCGCGTGAACGGGCCCACATCGCCTCGTCGGCACCAGCGGCACGTGCGAACACTGCGCGACCCTGAGCGTCGAAGAGGTCCCAGGCGTAGAGCAGGTCGACCGCGGGGTCACCCACACCGAGCCCGCCGAAGTCGATGACCCCGGCCAGCGCGCCGCGAGCGTCGACGAGCACGTTCTCGGCCGACAGGTCGGTGTGCACCCAGGCCCCAGCCTTAGGCGCGGGCCCGACCTCGCGCAGCCGCTTCCACGCCAGGCGCACCTGAGCCGGGTCGAAGAGATCGCTCAGCTCATCGGCTGCTTCCTCGACCCATCCGTCAGTGATGTCGTTCACCGGCTCCCCGCAGCGGTAGCCCCAGCGCTCGGCGCCGCCCACTTCGCCGCAGGTGTCGAGGGCGTGGAGCTCTGCGGTGAACTCGCCGAGCGTGGTGGCAAGCGCTTGCTGCATCGGCGCGTCAAGATTTCTGGGCGTGCGGCCTTCGAGCCATGTGACGACCGCCCATCGGCGCGGAAACACCGCACTGCGTCGCCCGGTGAACTCGATTCGGGGGATCGGTGTCGTCAGGGCAGCTCCGAGCATCGGCAGCCACGTCACCTCTTTGGCGAGGTCGTCGGCGTAGGCATCGGAGCGTGGCAGACGAAGCGCGAGGTGCTCCCCGATCCGGAAGACCCAGTTGCTGCTGCCGGACGTCTCGCTGGGGCGCACCTCGAGCGTCGAGAGGTGAGGTGCCTGTTCACGCAAGAGTTCGACGGCGTCGGCAGTGTCGGGCTCAGAACTCATCATGTCGGGAGTCTTGCAGCCGACTCGGCGAGCGGCGATGCATTTTCTCCCGACGTGGAGTTCTACAGCCGACTCGGCAAGAGGCGACTCATTTTCTCCCAACGTTGGGAGATGAGCGCCCGCGTCACACGTGGGAGAGCACCAGCGTGATCTCGTGACGGTTGTGCTGCAGCTGCCGCGCGAAGGTGATGTCGTACGCCTTCGTCAGCATCGTCATCGCCTCGTCGGCCTGCTTGACGGGGTTGTTCGTGCCGAGCTTCAAGGTGACGATGGCCGCGCCGCCGGGGCGCAGCATGTCGGACGCCTCGAGCATCGTGTGCGCCGACAGCTGCGGTGGCATGCGCATGTCGTTGACGATGAGGTCGACGCGCTCGCCGTGCTTCGCGACGAACTCGCCCGCCGTCGTCTTGTGGTGCTCGACGCCGCCGAGGTTCATGACGCGCTCGTCGATGTCGGCCGGGTCGACGGCGTGCACCTGCGCGAAACCGTGCGAGCGCAGGATGCGCGTCCAGCCACCGGGGCTCGCGCCGAGGTCGACGGCGACATCTCCGCCCGGCACGTCGATGAGGCCGAAGAGTTCTTCGAGCTTGAACTCGGCGCGGCTGACCTGCTCCTTGCGCGCGGCGAGGCGGATGCGCCCACCGGCCCAGTCGGACAGGCCGAGCCGCGTCGGCGTCACCCCCGTCGTCAGACGATCCTCACCGAGGCACAGCGACAGCGTGTGCTCCGCGCCGCCGGGAACGACTCGCACGCCCTCGTCCATGAGCATCTCGAGCAGGGGGCGGCGCACCTTGCCCGGCGCCCAGGGCGCCTGCCCCGAATCCCAGGTGTGCAGCGACACGGCGTCACCGGCCCGGTACTGGCCCGCCTCGGTGAGCGCTTCGAGACGCGTCGTCATCGCGTCGAGGGCCCATTCGGCGATCTCCTCGGCGTCGTCGTGCTGATGCGACTTCGTCGGCGCGTGCGACTCGACGTTCGCGAGGTACTTGCAGAAGCGCAGGTAACCGCTCGTCGCGAGGTCGTGGAGCCGTTCGAGGCCCCCGTCCTTCAACTGCACGAGCCCGGCGTCCTCGCCGACGCGCGTCACCTTCTCGATGTCGAGCTCGCGACGCAGCTCGACGACGGCGAAACGGTAGTAGTCGGGCGTGGTGGAGAACAGCACGGGAAGCTCGATCACCCGGTCAGTCTAGTGGCGAACGACATGACCACGACCGGGCGTCAGTGGCCGGTCGATTCGCCGATGGGGCGGGCCGCGATTCCCCGTGAGGTGCGGCACGAAGTGAGACTGGAGCCTGCCATGCCCACTGTCGGGCCTCCCTGGGCAAGAACTGGCCCGCGATCCGAAGATGCAGCGTTCGAGCCCCCGACGCGGGGTCAGCTGAGCAAAGCGGCCACGGCTACCACGATGGCAGCGAGCACCAGTGAGCCGATGATGGTGACGAGGTAGCCCTGCCAAGTTCGGGGGCTGATACCCCAGCCGATCCTCTTGGGTCCGAACCAGGGCTTTGACGGGTGTGGTGACATGGCTGCCTCTCAATCGCAGGATGGTGGGGTGCGGAATACCGTCAGTTGGGGCGTGGTCAGTGAGTCCGGGATGCTGAGCCAGAGGTCAAGGCCGTCCTTGGTTTGCACCCGCAGCGCGGGGCCGGGGGCTACGACGTAACGCAGCGTCTTGGACGTCTGGGGAATGTCGAGGCCGAAGACGGCTGCAGTCCGAACGGATGTGCGCTCCAGGCCGGTGACTTCCGACCAACTGACGCGGTGACGCCGCCCCAACCCAACGCGGTACGACAGGCTTTGATCGTTGACAAAAATCTGAACGCGGCCGAGATGCGCTGCGAGGGCAGCGCAGACGCCGAGCGCAATGACCGACGTCAGGAGCGTCAGCGCGCTGGGAGCCCCTACGGCTCGACTGATCCCCACGGCAGATGCGCCACTGGCGACGGCGGCCAGGGTGGCCACGCAGCGTCCGTACCGGATCCCGGTGAAGGCTTCCGTCGCGGTCACGGCCGCCTCGCCTGGAGACGGCTCAAGAGCCCTGACACCTCGTCCGCCGTGTAGCCGTTCGATCGAGCGACCTCGATGAGTTCACGCGCAGCTTCGAGGACCTTGGCGTCGCCCATGCTCCGCGCCACGCGAACGGGACGACCGCGTCGGAACTCGAGCGTGCCCTCCTCACGCAACGCCCGATATGCCGCGAGCACTGTGTTGGAGTTGACGCCCAAGACCTCGGACAGTTCTTGGGCTGTCGGCATGCGTTCCCCGTGCTCCAGCTCGCCGGTTGTGATTCCGCGACGCACGTTTGCCGCGATCTGCTGGGCGAGGGGCGTCGCGGCTGCTGGGTCGATGGTCCATCTCATGGTGCTAAGAAAACTATCACCATTGTCTACATTGCGGTAGCCAACGACGAACCCCCACCCATCAGGCAGGTGGGGGTTCGTCAGGGTGCCGAGGTGAGGGTCAGTGTTCGTGGCCCTCGAGGCGTGCTTCCTCGGCGTCGAAGGCGTCGGGGTCGATCCTGTTCCGCACGAAGAACCACCCGATGACAAGGACGATCGCAACGATGGGGGAGGCGACGCAGACCGTCAGGAAGCCCTTGTTGTCACTGGTCGCCAGGAGCACGACGACGGCGACGAGAAACAACAGCGCGAAGATGTCGCTCGCGGGGGAGGCCCACAGGCGGAACGCGGGCCGCGGGGCGCCGCCACGCTTCGACTTCACGACGAACGCGAGGTGGCTCAGCATGATGAGGCACCACACCGCGATGATGCACACCGACACGAAGTTGAGCGCGATCTCGAACGCCTCGCTCGGCCACAGATAGTTGATGACCACGCCGACAGCGCCGAGTGCAGCCGTCGCGATGATGCCGGCGGCGGGCACGGCGCGCCCGCTCATGACGCCGAGGAAGCGCGGCGCCGAACCGGAGACGGCCATCGACCGCATGACGCGCCCCGTCGAGTACAGGCCCGAGTTCATCGACGATGCCGCGGCCGTGATGACGATGACGTTCATGACGTCCCCCGCGTGTGGCACGCCGGCTTGCGCCAGGGCGGTGACGAACGGCGACGTCGTCGACGAATACTCATCGGTGGGCAGCAGCAGCGTCAGCAGCACGAGAGAACCGAGGTAGAAGACGATGATGCGCCACAGCACCGAGTTGACGGCGCGCGGCATGACCTCGAGCGGGTTCTCGGCCTCACCGGCGGCGACGCCGACGAGCTCCATCGACGAGTAGGCGAAGATGACGCCCTGCATGAGCATGAACATCGGCGCGAGACCGTGCGGGAAGAACCCGCCGTGGTTGGTGATGTTGTGCAGCCCGGGTGCGGAACCACCGACGTGGTGGCCGGAGACGATGAAGTAGATCGCGAGGGCCATGAACCCCAGCAGGGCGGTGACCTTGATGATGGAGAACCAGAACTCCATCTCACCGAACAGCTTCACCCCGACGAGGTTGATCGCGACGGTCACGACGAGAGCGATGGCTGCGATGACCCACTGAGGGACGTGCTCGCTGAAGAAGCCCCAGTAGTGGAAGTACAGGGCGATCGCGGTGCAGTCGACGACGATTGTCGTCGCCCAGTGGATGAAGTGCATCCAACCGGCGGTGTAGGCAGCCTTCTCGCCGATGAACTCCCGGCTGTAGCTGACGAACGCGCCCGAGCTCGGGCGGTGCACGACCATCTCGCCGAGGGCGCGCACGACGATCATCGCGACGACACCGCAGATGGCGTACGAGATGAGCAGGGACGGCCCGCCCTTCTCGAGGCGGCCACCGGCACCGAGGAACAGTCCGGTGCCGATGGCGCCACCGATGCCGATCATCTGGATGTGGCGGTTCTTCAGGTTCTTCGCATAGCCGTGGTCACCGGCGTCGGCGGGGCGTCCCGCGGTGGGCGCCGGGTTGTTCTGGGTGTCGGCGGAGGTCGACATCGCTCCCTTTCACGTCGAGGCCGGGTGCGGCCTGGGCACGCACACACTAGGGGAGGCGTGCGGCGTCGTCGCACGCAGGGCCGTCATCGCCGTGAGCGATCCGGTCACGAGGAGGCGTCTGGAGTGCACAGACGTGACGGCGCCCCACCCGGCCGGGTGGGGCGCCGTCACGTCGGGCATTCGATCGTCAGGACATGCGTGACGCTTCGTCGTCGAACGCTTCGGAGTTGATGCGGCCGCGCACGAGGAACCAGCCGCCGACCATGAGCGCCGCGAGGACGGGCCCGCCGATGTAGACGGCCTTGGCGGCCTTCGGGTCGTCGCCGAACATGATGAGCAGCAGCACGGCCGCCATGAACAGCAGGCCGAAGATGTTGAGGAACGGCGCGCCCTTGAGCTTGAAGTCGGGTCGCTCCAGCTCGCCGCGCTTGGCCTTGCGCACCATCATGAGGTGGCTGATGAGGATCATCGACCACACGCCGATGATGCCGAGCGTCGCGAGCTCGAGGACCATCTCGAACGCGTCCGACGGCCACGCGTAGTTGATGCCGACGCCGATGAGGCCGAACGCGAACGTCGTGAAGATGCCCCAGTAGGGCACCTGCGTCTTGCTCATCTTCGCGAGGTAGCGCGGCGCGGTGCCGGCCATCGCCATCGAGCGCAGCACACGGCCGGTCGAGTACAGGCCGGAGTTCATCGAGCTCGCGACGGCGGAGATCAGCACGACGCTCATGATGTCGGCCATGTGGACGCCGCCGATGTGGAACCCGACGCGGTCGAGCACGGTGACGAACGGCGACTCGCCCTTCTTGTACTGGTCGGTCGGCAGCAGCAGCGTCATCAGGGTGATCGTGCCGATGTAGAACACGAGGATGCGCCACACGACGGCGCGCGCCGCCTTCGGCATGACCTCGCGCGGGTTCTCCGTCTCGCCGGCGGCGACGCCGATGAGTTCCATCGACGCGTACGCGAAGATGACGCCGGACATCAGCATGAACATCGGCGACACGCCGTTCGGGAAGAAACCGCTGTCGGTGATGTTGTGCAGGCCGGCCGTGGCGTGCTGACCGTCCGACGACAGATCCTTGCTCGTCACGATGAAGAAGATCGAGACGAACATGAACGCGATGATCGTGACGACCTTGATGATGGAGAACCAGAACTCCATCTCGCCGAACCACTTCACGCCGATGAGGTTGATGACGAGCACGATCGTGAGAGCCAGCAGCGCCAGAGCCCACTGCGGCAGCGCGTCGGAGATTGGTTTCCAGAAGATGAGGAACCCGGCGATGGCCGTCGAGTCGGCGATGACGGTGAAGCCCCAGTTGATGAAGTGGAACCACCCGGCGGCATAGGCCGCCTTCTCGCCGATGAACTCGCGACTGTAGGAGACGAAGGCGCCCGAGCTCGGGCGGTGCAGCACCATCTCACCGAGCGCACGCACGACGATCATCGCGACGGCGCCGCAGATGGCGTAGCTGAAGATCAGGTACGGGCCGGCCTCGTGCAGGCGCCCCGCGGAGCCGAGGAAGAGGCCCGAGCCGATGGCGCCGCCGATGCCGATCATCTGGATGTGGCGGTTCTTCAGGTGCTTGGCGTACCCGGCGTCACCGGCGTCGCGGGAATGCGGGGCGTCGGCGGGGCCGTTCGCGCCGGGAGCCGCGGACCCGGAGGTGGGCGCAGGCTCAGAGAGGAGGGAGGACATCGAGGGATGCCTTACTGCTCGAGGGCCGTAGCCCAGGCCACATGACTGGCACACTCTAGGCCACCGATGTGACCGCGTGCACACACGTGTCCGCTCTGAGATGACGCCATCGACGCGTGATGCCCCGCCTACGAACGTAGACGGGGCATCAGACGTGATGAGCGGAGGCTCACACCATGGCGTTGTCCTCGGAGTCGAACGCTTCGGCGTTGATCCGATTGCGGACGAGGAACCAACCGCCGATCATGAGAGCGGCCACGACCGGGCCCATGATGAGGACGACCTTCTGCAGCACGCCACCCTGCGTCGCCATCAGGACCAGGATGAAGCCGAGGAAGCCCAGCGCGACGATGTTGAGGAAGGGCGCGCCCTTGAGCTGGAAGTCGGGTCGCTGCATCTCACCGCGCTTCGCCTTGCGCACCATCATCATGTGAGAGATGAGGATCATGGCCCACACGCCGATGATGCCGAGGACGGCGACCTCCAGGACGATCTCGAAGGCATCCGAGGGCCACGCATAGTTGATGGCCACACCGATGAGACCGAAGGCAGCCGTCGTCGCGATCGCGGCCCACGGCACCTGGTGCTTGCTCATCTTGCGCAGGTAACGCGGCGCCGTGCCCGCCTCGGCCATCGAGCGCAGCACGCGCCCGGTGGAGTAGAGGCCGGAGTTCATCGAGCTGGCGACCGCCGTCACGAGGACCACGGTCATGATGTCGGCCATCTTCACGCCGCCGATGTGGAAGCCGATGCGGTCGAAGACCGTCACGAAGGGCGAGGTGTCCGCCTGGTAGGCGGTGTGCGGCAGGAGCAGCGAGAACAGCGTGATCGTGCCGACGTAGAAGATCAGGATGCGCCACAGGACGGAGCGCACGGCCTTCGGCATGACCTCGCGCGGGTTCTCCGTCTCGCCGGCGGCCACACCGATGAGTTCCATGGCGGCGTAGGCGAAGATGACGCCGGACATCAGGGTCCACATGTGGCTCGGCCCGTTCGGGAACATCCCGCCGTGATCGGTGATGTTGCGCAGGCCTGCGGTATCAGGGCCCAGCTGGTGCGACGTCGCGATGAAGTAGATCGCGACCACCATGAAGACCACGAGCATGGCGACCTTGATGATGGAGAACCAGAACTCGACCTCGCCGAACAGCTTGACGCCGATGAGGTTGATGGCGAGAACGATCGCCAGCGCGATGAGGGCGAGCGCCCACTTCGGCAAGGCGTCGGACACCGGCTTCCAGAAGTACAGGAACGTCGCGATCGCCGTTGCGTCCGCGATGAGAGTGAAGGCCCAGTTCAGGAAGTGGAACCAGCCCGCTGCGTACGCCCCCTTCTCTCCGATGAACTCGCGACTGTAGGAGACGAAGGCACCCGAACTCGGGCGGTGCAGCACCATCTCACCGAGCGCACGCACGACGATCATCGCGACGGCGCCGCAGATGGCGTAGCTGAAGATCAGGGACGGGCCGGCTTCGTTGAGACGCCCCGCGGAGCCGAGGAAGAGGCCGGAGCCGATGGCGCCGCCGATGCCGATCATCTGGATGTGGCGGTTCTTCAGGTGCTTGGCGTACCCGGTGTCACCGGAGTCGCGCGAATCGGACGCGGCCGAATTCTTCAGCGCGTCAGGAGTCGAGGACATACGTTGCCTTTCATGAACAGGAGGACACCTCGGCCTCGCGCGGGGACGCACGTCGCCGGTCAGGTGTGCCGCTCATCACTGTAGGCCAGCGAGGTGACACCCCTCGCGCCCCATTGTTACGGGAGTGTTAAGGGGCCTGTGAATGTCGCGTGGGTGACGCGGTCTGACGCTGCGGGGCGGCCTGGGCGAGCGCTCTGGACGCGACGCGACCGAGACCGCATCGTGACGATCGGCCGTCGACGCTGCGCTCGTACCCGGGGGGAGCCTGCAGGGTGGGCCGGGCGGACATACGACACGGGGCGCATCCTCGTCGTGAGGATGCGCCCCGTGACCAAGTAGGCAACGCTTCGGGCAATCAGCCCTTGAAGGCGTCCTTGATCTTCTCGCCGGCCTGCTTGAGGTTGGCGCCCATCTGGTCGCCCTTGCCCTCGGCCTCGAGACCCTGATCGTCGCTCGCCTTGCCGAAGGCCTCCTTGGCCTGGCCGAGCTTCTCGTCCTTGGCGTTGTCGAACTTGTCATCGATACCCATGACATGAACTCCTTTCTCTGGACAACAGTTGCCTCGACCCTACGCCGCTTTCCGGAGCGTGGCTAGGGGGTTTTCTGGGAGCTCAGTGCGAGGCGTTCTCCTGCCCAGCGCGAGCGCAGCATGCGGTCGTGGCTCGCGGCGACGACGGCGCCCGGGTAGTCGTCAAGAGCCCGTTCGACGTCCTCGGCGAGCAGGAGCGAGAAGTGGTTGGTCGGTTCGTCGAGCAGCAGCACGTCCGGCGGCAACGCGAGCAGACACGCCAGATCGAGACGACGACGCTGCCCGACGCTGAGATCGGCCAACGCACGGTTCTCGTCGCGTCCGGCGATGAGGCCGAACGTCGCAAGCGGACGTCGCGCTGCCAGGTCGTCACCGACACGGGCGCGGTAGGCGTCGAGGACGGTGGTGTCGGGCTCGAGGTGCGGGGCGTCGACGTCAGGGCCGGCAGAGGGCTGACGGTCGGACGCGAGCGGTGCCGTGTCCTGGCCGAGCAATCCGACGCTGACACGGCGCTCGCGATGCACTGACCCCGTGACGGGCTCCAACTCGCCGGCGAGGACGCGCAGCAGCGTCGACTTGCCGCACCCGTTCGGCCCCTCGACGAGGAAGCGCTCGCCGGCGGACACCGTCAGGCTCGTCGGCTCCAGACGCCCCGGAACGCTGACGGCGGACGCCACGAGCAGGGGCCCGCCGGGAAGTTCGGACGGGCGTGAGGCCGCCGCGAGGGAACGCTCGGTGTTGAACCGCAACGTGGCCGGGGGTTTGCGCACCTGCGTCTTCTCGAGTCGCTCCAAGGCCGTGCGCGAATCGTTGACGCGGCGCGCGACGACGGTGGCGTTCTTGTCCGAGTAGAACTTCTTCGCCCCGCGCGCCTCGGTGCGGGGCCCTCGTTCGGGGCGCCCGACGGTGTGGTCGTCCCTCATCTTCGCGCGCAGCCGTTTGAGTTCGGCCTGCTCGTCCTCGTACTGGCGCGCCCAGCGTTCGTGCTCGTCGTGGCGAGCGAGGACGTAGTCGGAGAACGTGCCCGTGAAACGCGTGACGCCGTGGGCGGCGCCGGCGTCCGAGGCATCGGAGATGCGGGCGGCGACCCGGTGCGGCAGGGGCCGCGGGTCGAGGTCGATGAGGTCGGTGACGCTCTCGTCGAGGAAGGCACGGTCGTGGCTCGCGAGCAGCACCGGGCCGGGCCACGTCAGGAGCATCGATGTGAGCAGCTGCGCGCCACGATCGTCGAGGTGGTTGGTCGGTTCGTCGAGCAGCAGCGTCTGCGGACGGCGGATGAGCATCCACGCCAAGGAGAAGCGGGCGAGCTGGCCGCCGGAGACCTCGTTCATCGGCGTGTCACGCGCGATCGCGCCGATGCCGAGGCCGTCGACGAGTTCGTCGATCGTGTGCTCGACGTTCCACGCATCGGCTCGCTCCGCCGCGGCGAGGGCCGCGTCGAGTTCGGTTGCGGCGAGCGCGTCCTCGGCGTTTCGCGCGAGACGCTCGCCCGCGACCTCGACCGCTCGCGCCAGAGCGTGGATCGGCTCAGCGGCGTCGTCGAGCACGTGCTGCGCCGTCAGCGTCAGGGCGAACGGCGCCTGTTGATGATGCAGACCGACGCTGCCGGGCGCGGTGATGCTGCCCGCATCCGGGCGCTCGAGGCCGGCGACGAGGCGCAGAAGCGTCGACTTGCCCGTGCCGTTCTCGCCGATGAGGGCGGCGCGTTCGCCCCCCGCGACGCTGAAGGAGATGTTCGTCAGGACGCGACGGTCGGGGTAGCTCTTCGACACGCCGTCGACGCGCAGGTGGCTGCCGGACGAGCCGCCGGCCGAGGGCAAGGACGATGAATACACAGGCCTCCTGGAGTGGTGGGAACACCCTCACGCTAGGCGGCGCGGCGGGGTGGCGTCACCCGATTTTCAGCGGGCTGGGCGGTCCGTCAGCCAGTGGGCCCGACGACGCGACGCCCCGACGACGCGACGCCCCGACGACCCAGCGGGCACTCGTCAGCGGGGGCGACATGTCATGTGCCGTCGGGCAGGCGCCCCGCGCTCGTCACTCGGAGGGGCGGGGCTCGTCGACGTCCGCGGCGCCCGTGCCGCTCTCGCGCAGGTGCGTGTCGAGGCTGACGCGTTCGTCGAACACGAAGCACTCGCCGCGCCAGTCGACGTCGGCGTCCGGCATCTGCGCGAAGTAGTTGAGGATGCCGCCCTGAAGCTGGAAGACCTCGAGACCCAGATCCTGCATCCACGGGCTCGACTTCTCGCAGCGGATGCCGCCCGTGCAGTACATCGCGACCTTCGTCCCGCTCTCACGCCACGCAGGCGCGTGCGCCTCGACGTAGTCGGCGAAGTCGCGGAAGTTCTCGACGCCCGGGTCGATCGCCCCCTCGAAGTGGCCGACGCCGAACTCGAAGCTGTTGCGATTGTCGAGGACGATCACGTCGTCGCGCCGGATCAGCTCGCGCCATCGCTGCGGCGCGACGTCGGTGGCACGCACGTCCTCGATGCGGTTCGGCATGTCGAGCCCGTCGACGCCCAGCGGCACGATCTCGCGCTTCGCCTTGACCATCATGCGGCGAAACGGCGGACGTGTGAACGCGGTGCGCTTGGTGACGATGCCGTCGAACAGGGCCCGCGTGACGGCGTCGGCGCTCGCTGCCGCGCGGAAGGCGTCGACCTGTTCGGGCGCTCCGGCGAGCATGCCGTTGACGCCCTCGCTCGCGATGAGGACCGACCCCGTCAAACCCTCGCGCGCAGCGCACAGCTCGCGCACCCGCACGACGGCGGCGTCGACGTCGGGCACCGCGACGAACCGATAGAACGCGATGTGATCGCCACTCGACGGGAGGGCGGACGGAGCGGGAGAGGTCATGGGTGCGAGATCGTCGGAGGGAGCGCCGGGCATGGCGGCATTCTCTCAGCTTCTTCGAACCTGACGGCAGGCGAACGCATGGGCTCGCCTTGTAGTGCACATAGCTTCATCACAGCCGCGGCGGTCAGCGTGCATCCGTCGGGCCACGAACGGTCGAGGCCCACGGATGAAGGAGTCAACCATGGCGAAGAACGGTCGCAAGATCGCCGCCGGCGTCGGCGCAGTGAGCACCCTCGCGGTCTCGGGGGCGGCGCTCGCGAGCTCGCAGACGGTGAGCACCGGCACCTCCACCCCGAACACCACGACGCAGCAGGGCAGCGCCGCCGGCCAGGACGGGCACGGCATGCGCGGCATGCACGACAAGCTGGTCGCGGGGACCGCGGCGACGAACGTCAAGAATGCGGTGAAGGCGAAGGACGCGTCGATCACCGTCAAGGGCGTGCGTCAGGCGCCGGACGGTTCGTACCGCGCGTTCGGCACGAGGTCCGGCAAGCGCGTCATGGTCGAGGTGAGCAAGGACCTCAAGACGGTCACCGTCCGCACCGGCCGGGGTCACGGCCACCACGGTCACCACCGCGGCACCGAGGTGACGGGTACCGCCCTGACCGGCGTCAAGAACGCCGTCAAGGCGAAGGACTCGGGCGTCACCGTGGAGAAGGTCTACAAGGAGAGCGACGGCACCTACCACGCGTTCGGCACGAAGGCGGGTGCGCACGTGCGGATCGACGTCAGCAAGGATCTCAAGACCGTGACTGTGACGGCCGGCAAGCCCGGCGGGCCGGGCGGGCATGACGGACCCCGCCACGATGGCGCGCCGAGCGGCCAGACGCAGGGTGGTTCGGGTTCGACGAGTTCGTCGACCACGGCGCCCACCTCGTCGAGCACGAGCGCGCAGGCTGCCTGATCAGTCGCGTCACGTGGCGCTGCCCGAGTCAGTCCTGACTGACTCGGGCAGCATCATGTGGCTCAGGCGGCGGACGGCTGACGCGATGCGCGCCGCGGGCTATTCAGTCTTCGTCGGCGTTGGCCGTCGGGTCGTCGGCGGCGAGGTCGAGCAGGCGCGGTTCGTCCCAGGCCACGAATCGCCAGGCGCCCGGCCGACCCTCGAGCGTCAGGACGGTCGTGTTGGGGATCCGACGCTGACGCACCTCCCGCGGCGTGAGGTTCTCGCACTGCGACGTCACCCATAGCCGCAGCACCGCGCCATGACTGACGACGGCGAGCGTCGCATCGTCGTCGAGCCCGTCCAGGGAGCGTTCGAGTGCCTCGGTGAACCGTTCGAGCGTCTCCGCGCCGGCGGGGCCACCCGGGATGCGCGCCTCGAGGTCACCGGTGGCCCACGCGTAGGCCGTGTCGAGGTAGATGTCGGCGGCTTCGTGCGTCGTCGCCATCTCGAGATCACCGGCGAAGATCTCACCGAAGCCGGCGTCCTGCGTCAGCGTCAGCCCGCGTTCGGCGGTGAGCGGTCCGGCCGTGAGACGCGCTCGATCGTGGGCGGACGCGACGACTCGATCGATGCGGCGATCGGCGAGGCGCGGCACGAGGTCGTCGGCCTGCGCGTGGCCGAGTTCGGTGAGCCCGGCGCCGGGCAGCGCGGTATCCAGCGCACCGATGACGTTGTTGGGGGTCTGGCCGTGGCGGATGAGCAGGAGGGTGGTCACCCGCTCATCCAATCAGCCGGGGGTGAACATCACCTGATCACGCACGAGCGTGCCCATCCACCGCGCCACCGGCTTCAAGGTCGCCCTGACGACCGGTTTCACCCGCGACGTCGCCGACATGGTGCTCGATGGGGTGGGCTGGCGCGTCGGGCCGCTCGAGGACGGCGGGATGGTCGATGCGCTCGTCACGGCCGACGAGGTGGCGGCGGGGCGTCCCGCGCCGTACATGATCTTCCGGGCGATGGAACGTGCCGGCGTCGTCGACGTCCGAAGGGTCGTAGTCGCGGGCGACACGGGTGCCGATCTCGTCGCGGGTACCCGCAGCGGGGCGGGTCTCGTCGCGGGGGTGCTCTCGGGTTCCGTCTCGCGCGAGACGCTTGAGGCGAGCCCGCACACGCACGTCCTGCCGTCGGTCGTCGAGGTGCTGCAGGAGGCCTGCCCGCAGTGATCTGCGCGACGGCGCGGCAAGAGCTCGAGGCGAGCGAATCTCGCCGCCCGGCAACGTGATCGGCGCTCCGGGCGGCGCCTGACGGTTGGGTTGTCGGCTCTCGGGTCTAGACTTGGACGCAGAACGATCACGCATGCGACGAAAGGGGAGCTCAATGGGTCTGTCACCCCTCGAGTGGCCCGTCCTGCGTCAGGTGCGATCGAAGGATTTCCTCGGTCGCGGCCCGGCAGTGACGAGTGAGAAGACTCGAACGCTCGAACCGCGCACGACGACGGCCGACCGCGTCGTGCAGTCGGTCTGCCCCTATTGCGCCGTCGGCTGCGGCCAGCGCGTGTTCGTCAAGGACGAGAAGGTCGTCGGGATCGAAGGCGATAAAGATTCGCCGATCTCGCGCGGCCGCCTGTGCCCGAAGGGGGCAGCGAGCGAGCAGCTCGTCAACAACCCCTCACGCGTCAAGCAGGTGCTCTACCGCAAGCCGGGTGGCACCGATTGGGAGCCGATCGAGCGCGACAAGGCCATTGACATGGTCGTCGACCGGTTCATCGCCAGCCGCCGCAACGGATGGCAGGAGACGGACGACAAAGGCAACCGCCTGCGTCGCACCATGGGAATCGCCTCGTTGGGTGGAGCAACGCTCGACAACGAGGAGAACTACCTCATCAAGAAGCTGTTCACCGCCGCGGGGGCCATACAGATCGAGAACCAGGCGCGTATTTGACACAGCGCCACGGTTCCCAGTCTGGGAGCCTCGTTCGGGCGTGGTGGAGCCACCAATTCACTGCAGGACATGGCGAACGCCGACCTCATCCTCATCGAGGGGTCGAACATGGCCGAGTGTCATCCGGTGGGTTTCCAGTGGGTGACGGAGGCCAAGGCGCGCGGCGCGAAGGTCATCCACATCGACCCTCGCTTCACGCGCACGTCCGCCGTGGCCGACAAGCACATCCCCATCCGTGGCGGAAGTGACATCGTCTTCCTCGGCGCACTCATCAACCATGTGCTGACTACCGAGTCCTACTTCCGTGACTACGTCGTCGCCTACACCAACGCGGCAACGATCGTCAGCGACGACTTCGTCGACACCGAGGAGCTCGACGGGCTGTTCTCCGGGTACGACCCGACCACGGGTCAGTACGACCAGAGTTCGTGGCAGTACAAGACGCCGCCCGGCAAACCGGATCAGGGCACCTCGAGTGACGAGAAGAGCGGTTCCTCGGGCCACCAGGCGAGCGGTGGCGCCGAGACGCACGGCTCGGGTGGCCCGACGCTCGCGCATTCGGCCGTGCTGCGCGACGAGACGCTCACCGATCCGATGTGCGTGCTGCAGATCATGAAGCGGCACTACGCGCGCTACACACCGGAGATGGTCGAAGAGGTGTGCGGCGTCTCCAAGGAGGACTTCGCACTCGTCGCCCGCGAGGTCGTCGCCAACTCTGGTCGCGAGCGCACGACGATGTTCGCCTACGCCGTCGGTTGGACCCAGCACGTCGGCGGGGCCCAGATGATTCGCACCGCGGCGATCCTGCAGTTGCTCATGGGTAACGTCGGGCGTCCTGGCGCCGGCATCATGGCGCTGCGCGGACACGCGACGATTCAGGGATCGACCGACATTCCCACACTGTTCAACCTGCTGCCGGGCTACCTTCCGATGCCGCGGGTCTCCGACCACGAAACGCTCGAGGATTACATCGACTCGATCGTGTCGAAGGACGCCAAGGGGTACTGGGCGAATGCCGACAAGTACGCCGTGTCGCTGTTAAAGGCCTGGTACGGCGAGAACGCGACAAGTGCGAACAACTTCGGGCTCGACTACATGCCGCGTCTGTCCGGCGCGCACGGGACGTACCAGACGGTCATGGGCATGATCGAGAACCAGGTCGAGGGTTATTTCGTGCTCGGGCAGAACCCGGCCGTCGGCTCGGCCAACGCCCGTATGCAACGTGAGGGCCTACGCCACCTCAAGTGGCTCGTCGTGCGCGACTTCCAGCTCATCGAGACCGCGACGTTCTGGAAGGACGCGCCGGAGGTCGCCTCCGGGGAGTGGAGGAGTGAGGACATCGACACCGAGGTCTTCTTCTTCCCCGCGGCGACGCACGTCGAGAAGGCCGGTACGTTCACCCAGACCCAACGCCTCGTGCAGTGGCGTCACAAGGCGGTCAACCCGCCGGGCGACGCGCAGAGCGAGCTCGACTTCTTCCACGAGGTCGGAGTGCGCATCCGTGCCAGGTTGGCCGATTCGAGCGACCCCATCGACGAGCCACTCAAGGCGATCACGTGGGATTACCCCAAGGACGAACACGGCGAGGTCATCGCCGAATCGGTCATGGCCGAGATCAACGGAACCGACGCGGAGGGCAAGCCCCTCGCGACGTACGCGGATCTCAAGGCTGACGGTTCGACGACGTCGGGATGCTGGATCTACGCCGGCATCTACAAGGACGGGGTCAATCAGGCCGCGCGGCGCAAGCCTGGGTACGAGCAGGACGAGACGGCCGCCGAATGGGCGTGGGCGTGGCCCGCGAACCGCCGCACGCTCTACAACCGCGCCTCCGCGGACCGTGAGGGCAAGCCGTGGAGCGAGCGCAAGAAGCTCATCTGGTGGGACGAGGAGAAGGGGCAGTGGGTCGGCAAGGACAACCCCGACTTCCCGCTCAAGACCGCCCCGTCCTACCGTCCGAAGGAGGGTGTGGGTGGGCCCGACGGCCTCGCCGGCGACGATCCGTTCATCATGATGGCGGACGGCAAGGGCTGGCTCTACGCGCCGCTCGGTCTCGTCGACGGCCCGATGCCGACGCACTACGAGGCTGCGGAATCGCCGATGCGCAACCCGCTCTACAGCCAGCAGTCCAACCCGACACGGGTGACGTTCCGTCGTAAGGACAACCTCAACGCGCCGAGCGAGGGCACGCCGGGTGGCGACGTGTACCCGTACGTGTTCCAGATCGGGCGCCTGACGGAGCATCACACCGCCGGCGGCATGAGCCGTTGGTTGCCGTACCTGTCGGAGCTGCAGCCGTCGATGTTCATCGAGGTCTCACCCGATCTCGCGGCCGAGAAGGGCCTCGAGAACGGCGACTGGGCGACCGTCGTGTCGGCTCGCGCGGCGATCGAGGCGCGCGTGCTCGTCACCGACCGCATGGTGCCGCTCAAGATCGGTGGCCGCATGGTGCACCAGATCGGCATGCCGTACCACTGGGGCAGCGCGAAGTCCGCTGAGGTGCATGGTGATTCGGCCAACGACCTGCTCGGCGTGGTGCTCGACCGCAACACCCAGATCCAGGAGGGCAAGATGGGCATGTGCGACATCCGCCCGGGCCGCCGTCCACAGGATCGGGACGAATACGAGCAGCTCGTCAGTGAGTACCAGAGCCGCGCCGGCGTCACCGTCGAGACGGGCAACGAGATCTGCCAGGAGTGTGACTGATGAGCCTGGTGACCGAGTACATCCGTTCGCAGTTCGCGGGTGGCGGTGACCCGTCGAAGCAGGCGGGTTGGGGCACCCCGGAGGCGACGACGCTGACGGGTGGTGCGCCCAACGACGTCCTCGCCGAACGCATGGGCTTCTTCACCGACACCTCGATCTGCATCGGCTGCAAGGCCTGCGAGGTCGCGTGCAAGGAGTGGAACCGCAACCCCGAGGACGGGTACGAGTTCACCGGCTACTCCTACGACAACACGGGTGAGCTGGGTGCCGACACGTGGCGTCACGTCGCGTTCGTCGAGCAGTCGGGCGAGCAGATCGCGCGGGCCCGTGAGTCGGGGCGCAAGCTCGTCGACCTCGGCATGCCGACGCTGCGGTCGGCCTCCGGCGCCGGTGCAGAAGCTGCGGGCGGCTCGGGCGAAGCGTCGCACCTCGCCGACCTGCCGGATGACGCCGCGCGCGCCATCCGCGTCGCCGGTGGGCACACCGACTACGCGACCGACGCACCGTCAGCGCTCGACCCGGGCGCCCCGGCGCTCGACGTCGAACAGGCGCAGGTGGCGGACGAATTGGCGGGGGTCAACGTGCTCGACATCGTCGCGACCGACAACGGCGTCATGCCGACGGCGCTGCACGAGGCCCAGGATTTCCGGTGGCTCATGGCCTCCGATGTCTGCAAGCACTGCACGCACGCCGGGTGTCTCGACAACTGCCCGACGGGCGCGCTGTTCCGCACCGAGTTCGGCACGGTCGTCGTGCAGGCCGACGTGTGCAACGGCTGCGGCTACTGCGTCGGCGGGTGTCCGTTCGGCGTCATCGAACGGCGTGAGAAGACGGCGACCGTCAATCACGGCAACGCGCAGAAGTGCACGCTGTGCTACGACCGGCTCAAGGAAGGCCAGACGCCCGCGTGCGCGCAGACGTGCCCCACGACGTCGATCAAGTTCGGCACGCATGCGGAGATGGTCGCGATCGCGGAGGAGCGCGTCGCGCAGCTGCACGCGCAGGGCATGACGGAGGCGCGCCTCTACGGCGCGAACCTCGACGACGGCGTCGGCGGCACCGGTTCGGTCTTCCTCCTGCTCGACGATCCCGAGGTGTACGGACTGCCACCGGACCCGGTGGCGCCGTCGAAGACCTTGCCGGAGTCGTACAAGCGGATGGCGATGGCGGCCGGCGGAATGATGGCCGCAGCAGCGCTGGCGTTCGTCGGAGGTGGTGTGGCGTGAGCGTGAATTCCCTTGATGCGTATAGGGATCCTGAACCCGAGGGTGGGCGGCGCCGTCGCGGCGGGCGTGGCGGCAAGCGTCGCCGTCCGACCGACTGGCTGAACGGTCGCGAGGGCCGCGGTGAGCGCGCGCTCGTGCCGGACGTCGAGTTCCAGAGCTACTACGGGCGTGGCGTCATCAAGCCCGTGCCGTGGGAATGGCCGATCCCGACGTACCTGTTCTTCGGTGGCCTCGCGGGCGGTTCTCAGCTGCTCGCGACCGGCGCGTACCTGACGGGCAACGAACCCCTGCAGCGCGTGACGCGCCTGACGACGGCCGTTGCGGTCGCCGTCTCGGGTGCGTCGCTCATCGGCGACCTGGGTCGCCCGGAGCGCTTCTACAACATGATGCGCGTGGCGAAGCTCAGCTCGCCGATGTCGGTGGGCACGTGGATCCTCTCCGGTTTCAGCGGCGGTGCGATGCCGCTCGCGGCCCTCGAGGTGCTGCGGAT
Source organism: Dermacoccus sp. GAS27A (assembly GCF_044909235.1). Taxonomy (NCBI): domain Bacteria; kingdom Bacillati; phylum Actinomycetota; class Actinomycetes; order Micrococcales; family Dermacoccaceae; genus Dermacoccus; species Dermacoccus sp. GAS27A. Next base: position 63,920 of record NZ_JBIYDW010000009.1, read on the forward strand.
GCTGCCGCTCAAGCGAAGCGGCACCGTGACGGGTCTGGTCGGCGCGCTCGATCGCGTGGCCGGGGCTGCAGGCGAGGTCGCGTCGGCGTCCTCGCTCGAGGTGCCGGGGTCGCGGTGGTTGCGGCGGCAGTCGCGTGCTGCGGGTCGTCGTGACGCCGGGTTGCGCGTCAACGGGGCACTCGTCGGCGTCGAGAAGATGCTCGGCGTCACCGAACCGGGATTCGTCGCGCTCGGTGCGTCGATGGCGGCGCCGCTGGCGACGTACACGGCGGTGCTGCTGTCGAACACGTCGACGCCGACGTGGCACGAGTCGCGGCTGTACCTGCCGTTCGTGTTCGGCGGTTCAGCATCGGCCGCGGCGAGCGGCAACGCGATGATGTGGACGCCAGTCGAGAAGGCTGGCCCCGCCCGGGCGCTAGCGCTCATCGGGTCGGCCGTCGACCTCGGCGTGCTCAATCGTCTCGAGAAGCACCTCGACGCCGAGGGCGTCGGCGAGCCGCTGCACCACGGTACTGCCGGCAAGCTCAACAAGGCGAGCATGGCGCTCAACGTCGCCGGGTTCGTCGGGACGGCGCTGTTCGCGCGACGCTCGCGCGTGGCGTCCGTCGTCTCCGGGGCCTGCTTCGTCGCAGGCTCGGTGTGCACACGCTTCGCGGTGTTCGAAGCCGGCATGGAATCGGCGAAGGACCCGAAGTACACGATGGGGCCGCAGCGCCGCCGCCTCGACGCGCGTGGCGGGACGGAGAACATCACGACAGGCCCGCGGCTGGCCTCGGCGGATGACGCCCCCCGCACCGCGGATGGGCGCCGACCGCTGCCTGGCCCGGACGGCAAGCCCGTCAACCTCTGAGCGCTCGCGTGTCTGGCGGGTCGGCTCGTCGGCTGGCCGGGTCTGTACACGAGAAATGCGCATCTGCACCGGGATCGTGACTGCTGATACCCGTGCAGATGCGCATTTCTCGTGCAGCTGTGCTGTTCGAGTCAGCGCACGCTGATGCCGGGGGCGCCGCCGTCGAGGGGGAGGGTGCGGCCGATCACGGGCGCGCCGGGCACCTCGCCGATGACGAGGAGGCCGCCGGACGTCTGAGCGTCCGCGAGCAGCAGCAGTTCGTCTTCGCCGATCCCGTCGGCTGCGGTGATGTGCTCACGCACCCAGTCGAGGTTGCGACGCGTGCCGCCGGAGACGTAACCCTCGGCTGCGGCGTCGCGGGCGCCTTCGATGTACGGCACGGCAGCGGAGTCGATCTCGGCGCGAACGCCCGAGGCGCGGCACATCTTCCACAGGTGGCCGAGCAGACCGAAACCGGTGACGTCTGTCGCCGCCTTGACACCCGCCGCGACGGCGGCGATCGACGCGTCGCGGTTGAGCGTCGTCATCACCTCGATGGCCTGCGGGAAAACCTCGCCCGTCGACTTGTGCTTGTTGTTGAGCACACCGACGCCGAGCGGCTTCGTCAGGGAGATGGGCAGGCCCGCCTCGGCGGCGTCGTTGCGCATGAGCTTGCCCGGGTCGGCGATGCCGGTGACGGCCATGCCGAACTTGGGCTCCGGATCGTCGATCGAATGGCCGCCGATGACGGGGCAGTTCGCCTGCGCACCGACGTCGGCGCCGCCTCGGAGCACCTCGGCCATGATGTCGAGTCCGAGCACGTCGCGCGGCCAGCCCACGAGGTTGATGGCGACGACGGGGGTGCCGCCCATCGCGTAGATGTCGCTGAGCGCGTTCGCGGCCGCGATGCGACCGAAGTCGTACGCGTCGTCGACGACAGGGGTGAAGAAGTCAGCCGTCGAGAGCACTGCCTGCTCGCCGACGCGGACGGCGGCTGCGTCGTCACCGTCGTCGAGGCCGACGATGACACTCGGATTTGGCTGCCCCACGAGGTGCTTCACCGCCTCCTCGAGCTCGCCGGGCGGGATCTTGCACGCGCACCCGCCACCATGGGCGTACTGCGTCAGACGTATCGACTCCATGCACCCGACCCTACGCCGTACCCCTGACAACGACACCGACGGGTACGCCGCGCGGACCCCGCCCGCCCGTCGCCCCGGCGCACCCACGACCCCAGCGCCCCTATGATTGACACGCACCAAGGGAGGCGTCCGGGTTCCTGGTGGGCCCCCCGGTCTTCAAAACCGGTGAAACCGAGCATCTCGGTTTGGCAGGTTCGATTCCTGTCCGCCTCCGCAAGTCTCAGGGCCCCGCGAGCTGGCGGGGCTTCTCGCATGTGTCGTCATTGGCCCGTCTTCCGGCCGCGTGGGCTCGCCGCCGCGGCTCGGAGCGACGTGCCACGGAGGGTCACTCGAGCCATGAGTGCGCCGGAGCGGCGAAGGGCGTGAAAACCGTTGCTGCGCAGGATTGTCAGACCTGCCCGATAGGTTGGGGCGCATCAGCACTCGACCTGGAGGAACGATGGCCACGAGCGACGACCCACGTCGACGCATCCCGCGCACCGACGAGCTCCTCGCACGCTTCGCCGACGAGGTAGGCGCGCTCGGACGCGACGCTGTGAAGCGCGCCATCGTCTCTGCCCAGGCCGACGTCCGCGCGGGCACCATCAGCCCCGACGGCATCGACGTGGCCATCGCATTGCGCCTGCCCGAGTCGGCCACCACCCTGCGAGCGATCCTCAACGCAACGGGCGTCGTCGTGCACACCAACATCGGGCGCGCGCCTCTCAGCGACGCCGCGGTCGAGGCGCTCGGTCGCGCTGCGGGGTACGTCGACGTCGAGTTCGACCCCGTCACTGCCACGCGCGCCAAGCGCGGCCGCGCAACGCTCGACGCGCTCCAGGAGCGGGTGCCGGACGCGGGCGGCGCACTGGTCGTCAACAACGGCGCGGCGGCACTGCTGCTCGCCTGCCTCGCGATCGCCGGGGACACGGACGTCCTCGTCAGCCGCGGCGAACTCATCGAGATCGGCGACGGCTTCCGTCTGCCCGAGTTGCTGCAGTCGGCCGGGGCCCGGCTCGTCGAGGTAGGCATGACGAATCGCACGCATCTGCGCGACTACGAGAACGCCATCGTCGACGCCGAACGTCACGGCCGCCGGGTGGGCGCCGTGCTCAAGATCCACACGAGCAACTATCGCGTCGAAGGGTTCGCCGGGGTGCCAGGCGTGCGCGATCTCGCGGCGCTCGGCGTCCCCGTCATCGCGGACGTCGGCAGCGGCCTGCTCGCCCCCGAACGGGTGCTGCCCGACGAGCCCGACGCGACGAGCTGGCTGCGCGACGGCGCGACGGTCGTCACCGCGAGCGGCGACAAGCTACTCGGCGGGCCGCAAGCGGGGCTCGTTCTCGGCGACGCCGACGCCGTGGAACGCGTCCGCCGCCACCCGATGGCCCGCGCGATGCGCGTCGACAAGCTGACGCTCGCCGCTCTCGAAGCCACCCTGCGCGGCCCCGAACCCCCCGTTACCCGCGCCCTGCACGAGACGCGCGACTCGCTTCGTCAGCGCACGACACACCTCGCGGCGGCCATCGCTGACGTCGTTCCGGGCGCCGAGGTCGTCGACGTCATCGGACGCGTCGGTGGGGGAGGCGCGCCTGGTTTCGAGCTGCCGAGCCTCGCCGTCGCCCTGCCCGAGCCCTTCGCGGAGGCGCTACGCCTCGGACGCCCGTGCGTCCTGGCCCGCACCGCGCTTGGACGCTGCCTCGTCGACCTGCGGTGCGTCCCAGCGTCCTCGGACGCCGACGTCGCCGCCGCGATCCGGGCCGTCGCTGTAGGCAACGAACCCGGCACCCCAGCTGACGACGGAGGACGCGCATGACGATGAACGCGCGGCGTGATGCCACGGCCCCGTCGGCGACGACACCGCTCCTCCCCGCCAGGGGCTACGTCGCCGAGCGCAGCGGCGGCGCGGTGCGGCTCGCGGGGAGTGAGTGCTGATGCGCGTCGTCGCGACGGCCGGTCACGTCGACCACGGCAAGAGCACCCTCGTGCGGGCTCTCACGGGCACCGACCCGGATCGGCTCGAGGAGGAGAAGAAGCGTGGCCTGACGATCGATCTCGGGTTCGCGGGGCTCGACCTGCCGTCGGGCGAGAAGCTCGCATTCGTCGACGTGCCCGGCCACCGTCGCTTCATCGGCAACATGCTCGCGGGCCTCGGGCCGGCGCCGGCCGTCATGCTCGTCGTCGCCGCGGATCAGGGGTGGCAGGCGCAATCGCGCGAGCACCTCGACGCCATCGACGCACTCGGTCTCAGGCACGGCCTGCTCGTCATCACGCGCTGTGGCCTGGCGACGCCCGAGCGCGTCGCCGAGGTGCGTGAGACAGCGCTCGGTCACATCGCCGCGACGTCGCTCGAAGTTGTCGACGTCGTCGAGACCGACGCCGTCAGCGGCCGTGGCATCGACGAACTGCGGTGCGCCCTCGACGATCTCGTCGCGCAGATGCCACCCGTGGACACGGTTTCGCCTGTGCGGTTGTGGGTCGACCGTTCGTTCTCCGTCAAGGGCACCGGCACCGTGGTCACCGGCACGCTCGCGGCGGGCACGCTGCGTCTCGGGGACGAGTTGGAGGTGGGTGACGAACGAGCGGCCGTGCGTTCGTTGCAGGTGCTCGGGCAGCGTCATGACGAGGTCTCGCCGGTCTCGCGCGTCGCGGTCGCTCTGCGAGGTCTGCACACCGACGACGTGCCGCGCGGCACGCCCCTGCTGACGCCGGGGTCGGCGTCGTGGGTGAACGTCCTTGACGTACGCAGCGAGAGCGGGCATGAGTGGCAGGATGCGTCGGCGGAGGTCAGCGTCCACATCGGCACAGCGTCCGTCGAGGCGCGGGTGCGACCGTTCGACGAGCGTCACGCGCGGTTGACGCTGAGCGATCCGCTGCCGTTGCGGCTGGGGGATCGCATCATCGTGCGCGATGCGTCAGCGGGGCGGATCCATTGCGGGGCAACGGTGCTCGACCTCGACCCGGCGGCATTGACGAGGCGCGGCGCCGGTCGGGAGCGCGCACGTGTCCTAGCCGGCCACGCGGTCGCGCAGCTCGAACCGCTCGTCGCCGAGCGCGGCTGGGTGCGCGACGAGTGGGTCACCGCCGTCGGGGCCCGCCGCCCCGAGGTGCTGCGCGAGGGGCTGCCCCTGCCGGGGGAGGGCCTGGGTCGTGTCGAGGGACTCGTCGTGCACGAGAAACAGGCGACGGCCTGGCGCGCCGCGATCATCGAGGCGGTCACCGCTGACGCCGCCGACCCCTTGAGCCCCGGGCTGCCGTCAGGCGCCATCGAGACGCGCCTCGGCGTGCCCCGACGTCTGCTGCCCGCCCTCGTCGAGTCATGCGGCGTGACGAACCCTGATGCGGGTCTCGTGATCCGCGACGGGCGGGTCGTCGGCTCACGCCACGGCTCATCGTTCGGTGCCGATGAAGCGGCCCTGGAGCAACTTCGAGAACGGTTGCGCGCCAACCCGTTCGATGCCCCCGAAGCCGATGACCTCGTGGCGCTCGGCCTCGGCAACCGGCAGCTCGCCGCGGCTGCACAGCGCGGAGCGATCCTGCGACTCAAGGCCGAGCCCGCCGACATCGTCCTGCTGCCCGACGCGCCCGCGCGAGCGATGCGCGAGCTCGCAAGACTGCCGCAACCGTTCACGACGAGCGAGGCGCGCCAGGCGCTCGGCACGACGCGCCGCGTCGTCATCCCCCTGCTCGAGCATCTCGACGCGCGAGGCTGGACGCGGCGTGACGGCAACGCGCGCGTCGTCGTGCGCTGAATCGTGCTGGACGGGGCCGAGCGCAGCACCGTCGGACGGAGCGTCGGAATCGCGACCGACTGAGGCCCACCCGAGCGCGCCGGGGGCGCACCACCCGCGCCCGGCGCCGACCGACCGCCGCTCGGGGCCGATCTTCGACGTGCGTCCAGCCGCACAGACATAGCAACGCGCCACCTCTGGGAAGGACCCAGCGATGGCGCGTCGCGTTCGATCAGGGGAGCTCAGTCGTCGTCGCCTTCCGGGTCGTCGGCCTTGAGCGACGGCTCGGGGTGGGCGCTGACGCGCGTCGACGTCTGCTCCTTCGCCTGAGCAGCTGCGGCGCGGACGGCGCCGCTCGGGCCGGCCTTCTCGGCGTCGGCGATGAAGCGCTCGGGGTTCTTGTCCTCGATCGTCAGCGGCTTCGACCACGACGCCGCGAGGTGGCGCAGGAAGTTGATGCCGACCTGGTGACGTAGTTCGAGGCTCGCCTGCTGACGGAAGTCGGCCAGGTCCTGGCGCTCTTCCTCGGCCATGTGGTCGGAGTTCGCGATGTTGGCCTGGACGACGGCCTCCCACCAGTCTTTCGACCCGGTCGTGGCGGCGTCCGCGCGCTTGATGGCGTCGCGCAGCAGGTTGTGGTCGTGGATCGCGTCCTCGACCTGCTCGTCGTTGCTCTCGGCGTCTGCACCGCCGGTGCCGATCTTGACGAGCTCGGGGTAGAAGTACAGCTCCTCGGCCTCAGCGTGCAGCTCGAGGAAGATGCGCAGCTGGCTCCACAACGCGGCCAGACCGTCGGTGTCGTCGCGCGGCCACTCCTCGAGCACGGCGAACGCGCGTCGCTGAGCGGTGTGCTGCTGCAGGATGATCTCGGTGATGTCCATGGCTACCTCCGTGAGACGGCCCCGGAATCGGGGGCTGTTTGCCCTCAATCTCACGCTGACGAAGGGCGTTGCGCCAGCAAGGTGCACCTATGCGACAAAGCGTTCGTGACGGGGACGTCGCGCCCAGCGTCGCGGGCTCGATGACGACGCGCGGGACGCGGACGGCGTGGCGCTCGCCGTCGAGAGGGACGCGTTCAGGTGAGCGCGACGCGGACGATGACGGCGAGGGCGCTGACCGTCGCGAGCGCGAGGATGCTGTGGCGGAAGCGCACCGCGTCGATCGAGTGCCGCAACGGCTGCGCCGCGAGAGCACCCACGGCCATGAACGGCAGCCACGCGAGCCCGGCACGCAGACCGTCAGCGCTGATCTGGTCGCCGATCGCGAGGCCGAGCAGTGAACTCAGTGAGCCGAAGAGGAAGAACGGCGCGAGTGTCGAGCGTGCCTGCTGCGGTGTGAGTTCCTGCAGGGCGAGGCCGAAGAACGGGCCGCCGATCGACGCCGTCGTCGCCGAGATGCCCGTCAATGCTCCGGCGCCGAGGGCGATGCCCGACGACGGGCGTACGCGCCAGCGCGTGAGCGATCCGGCGACGGCGACGAGCACCATGCCGGCCACGAGGAGTGACGTGACGGTGTGCGACGCGTTGGCCGCGAGCCAGACGCCGAGTGGCATCGTCGCGAGGCGGCCTGCCATCGCCCACCCGAACGGCCGCCACCGGATGTCACGGTGGGCCCGAGCCATCTCCAGCACGGGCAGTGGCAGGACAACGAATAGCAGTGCCGCCGGCATGACTTGCGGAGCGACCATGACGACGAACGGCGCTGCGACGACGGCGAGGCCGAACCCGGCGATGCGTTGCACGAAGGCGCCGACGCCGACGACGAGACCGAGGACCAGCAGGGCGGTGAGCGGCATCGGACCTCACTTCGGCGAAGGTTGTCGGGCCGCGCGGAGAGCAAGGCCCGGACATAGCAAAAACCCCCGGCGAGCCGGGGGTTCTTTCCTCTGTCTCAACACAGAGTGCACCCGTAGGGATTCGAACCCCAAACCTTCTGATCCGTAGTCAGATGCTCTATCCGTTGAGCTACGGGTGCTTGCTGCTCGGCCTCAGCGGCCTCTGCAACGAGATAGAACTTTACACGCATCCTCGGGGGAACGCTAATCGGCTCGCGGCGTACCCGCGTGAACCGACCTGTGCTGCTCCGTCAGCCCCGCCCGTGTCGCCCGTCATGACCTGCGATTTTCGTCCACATCGGCGAATCGCGTCCCCATCCGCCATCTACGTTCACACGCGCGAACGGCGTCCACATCTGCGAATCAGCGTCACATTCGCACGCGTCGGCGCGAGTCGTCGTGACACGGGTCGCCCTGGTGGCAACGTCCGTTGAATGGGGACGTAAATCGCCGATGTGGACGCGGTTCGCAGAAGGGGTCAAGAATCGCACATGGGGACGGACTGGTGCGGTCAGCCGGTGAAGGGGAGGGTGCGTTGACCGCGGATACCCGGCGTACAGACGAAGAGGGCGCCGGCGTCGGGCTCCGCGTCGTCGGGCAGGTTCTCTCGCGAGGTCGTGATGAACAGCTGGTCGAGGTCGTCGCCGCCGAAGGCCGGGCACGTCACCAGGCTCGGCCCCACCTCGACGATCTCGCTGAGCGAGCCGTCAGCGTCGTAGCGACGCACGGCGGAGCCGCCGAACAGCGCCGTCCACACTCCGCCTTCGGCGTCGACCGTCAGCCCGTCGGGGTGGCCGATGCCGTCCTCGAGCCGGACGAAGGGCCGACGGTTCGTCAGGCCGGTCTCGGCGCTCCAGTCGAACACCCAGATGATGCGGGTCGGCGTGTCGTTGTAGTAGGCGAGCGTGCCGTCGGGCGACCAGCACAGGCCGTTCGAGATGGTGACGTCACCGAAGACATGGCTCGTCGACCGGTCCGGCGCCAGCCGCCACATCGATGCCGCGCCCTCGCTCTGGTCGTAGGCCATCGACCCCATGTAGAACGACCCGTCGGGGGCGCATCCACCGTCGTTGAACCGGGTGCGCGGCTCGTGCGTCGACGGCCACAGATCGGCGGTGTGCTCCAGATCGGCGAAGTCGACCGAACGCGTCAGTGCGAAACCACGCTCCGTCGCGACGATCGCGCCTCCACCTGCGCGCGGACGCAGCGCTGCCGCGACGTCCCCGACGTGGAATCGGGTGACATCACCGCCCGGCTGGAGCTCGAGGACGTCCCCGGCCAGCATGTCGACGTAGCGCAGCGCCGGGTGGCCGCCGCCCCAATCGTCGGCCCAGATGACGCCCTCACCGTGGTAGGCGTGCGGTTTCGCGACAGCTTCAGCCTTCATGACGTCAGGCTATATCGGGCGGCAACGCTCCGCGACGATGCTCGGATGCCGCTGTCGGCTCAGACGTCCTCGGCCTTGAGTTCGGTCGGGTCCCACTTGGTGATGCCGTCGTACTGCCAGCCGCGGTCCTTGACCGCCTCGCGCGACTCGAGGCGCATCGTCGGCGTGAGGCGGTCGAGGTAGAGGTAGCCGTCGAGGTGGTCGGTCTCGTGCTGCAGCATGCGGGCGAAGAAGCCGTGCCCCTCGATGACGATCTCGTTCCCGTCGAGGTCGGTGCCCGTCACCTTCGCCCAGTCGGCCCGCGCCGTCGGGAAGTGCTCGCCGGGCACCGACAGGCAACCCTCGTTGTCGTTCTCCTCGTCGGCCTCGCCGGCAGGCACGCGACCCTTCTCGAGCTTCGGGTTGATGACGACGCCGCGGCGGTTATCGCCGAGTTCGTCGTCGGGACAGTCGAAGACGAAGATGCGCTGCTTGACGCCGACCTGGTTGGCTGCGAGGCCGACGCCGTTCGCCGCCTCCATCGTCTCGAACATGTCCTCGACGAGGGCGCGCGTGTCGTCGGTGATCTCCTTGACCCGCTTCGTGGGTGCGTGCAGGGCCTTGTGGCCGACGATGGTGATGGGGCGAACAGCCATGAGGAACCTCGAAGAACGCGGGTCGGCGGGTGGGCGTCGATCATTCTAGGGCCCTCGGGTGGGGCGACCGGGTGCATGGGTGCTCGCCGACGTGATCGAGCGAAATCGGCGGGATCGAGTGCCCCGACGCTCGATCCCACCGATTCCGCTCGATCGCGGGCGCGGGTGAGCTGCGACAAGAGGCGACGGAGCACGTCGAAGCCCCTCGACCCGACGATGCGGGTGAGGGGCTTCGAGATGAAACGAGGCGAGTGTGCTCAGTAGCGTCGCTCGTTCTTGCGCAGCGCCTCGGCGCCGTCACCGACCGACGTGTCGAGGTCGGTGGCGTAGACGCCGTCACCGACGCCGCCCTGCAGCTGCGGGTTGCGACCGACGCGCGAGTGGCCGCGGCCGTAGAAGAAGTAGATCGCGAAGCCGATGAGGAGCCACACCACGAAACGCAGCCACGTCTCGACGGGCAGGTTGAGCATGAGGTAGAGGCACACAGCGGCGGCGACCCACGGGAGGACGGGGCTGCCCGGCACCTTGAACGGGCGCTCGAGGTCGGGGCGCTTCTTGCGCAGCACGGGCACGGCCAGGCTGACGAGGAAGAACGCCGACAGGGTGCCGATGTTGACCATCTCCTCGAACTCACCGATCGGGATGGTCGCCGCTGCGACCGCGATGATGAAGCCCATGACGAGCGTCATCGGGACCGGCGTGCCCGTCTTGGGGTTCGTGCGTGCCATGCCCATCGGCAGCAGGCCGTCGCGCGACATCGCGTACATGACGCGGGTGGCGCCGATCATCAGCGTCATGACGACCGTGGCGAGACCCGCGACGGCGCCGGCTGCGATGATCTGCGCGTACCCGGGATGTCCGTGATCGCGGAAGGCCGCGGCGAGTGCGCCCTTGGGGTCGATCTTGTCGTAGCTCACCATGCCGGTGATGACGAGGCAGACGGAGACGTAGAGGATCGTGCAGATCGCGAGCGAGCCGATGATGCCGATCGGCAGGTCGCGCTTCGGGTTGCGCGTCTCCTCGGCGGTGGTCGCGACGACGTCGAAGCCGATGTAGGCGAAGAACACGAGGGCTGCGCCGGAGATGACGCCCATGACGCCGAACGCCTGCGGTTCCATGCCCGTCATGAGCTCCCACAGGGGGCGCTTGAGCGTGTCGGACGTGCTCTCGAGGTGCTGAGCCGGCGGCACGAACGGGGTGTAGTTCGACGTGTTGATGTACTGGATGCCCATCACGATGATGAACAGCACGATGAACAGCTTGACGGCGACCAGCGTCAGGTTGACGCGCATCGACTCCTTGATGCCCGTCGCGATGACGCAGGTGAGCACGGCGACGAGGCCGAAGGCGGCGATGTCGAAGTGGGTGAACCAGCCGGTGCCGCCCTGCAGATTGTCGGGCAGCTTCAACCCCCACTCACCGAACAGGATGTTGAAGTACGCGCTCCAACCCTGGGCGACGACGCCCGCGGCGAGGATGAGCTCGAGAAGCAGATCCCAGCCCACGATCCAGGCGATGAGTTCGCCCATCGTCGCGTAGGAGAACGTGTAGGCCGAGCCCGAGACGGGCACCGCCGACGACAGCTCGGCGTAGCACAGGGCCGCGAGACCGCAGCAGAAGGCGCCGATGAGGAACGAGATGACGATGGCGGGGCCCGCCATCGTGTGGGCGGCTCGCCCCGTCACCGTGAAGATGCCGGCGCCGATGATGACGCCGATGCCGAAGACCGTCAGGTCGAGCGCTGACAGGTTCTTCTTCAGCTGGAACTCGGAGGCTTCCGAGTCTGCGATCGACGCTTCGATCGACTTGGTGCGCAAAAGGCTCATGTGAGCGCCCTTTCACCGGATGGTTGGAACCGTGTGAGATTACGTTCCGTCTCGCCATGTGGAGCCATCGTCCACATCGTGGTCGCGACCTCGTCGGCGGACGGGTTGAGGTGAGGTCGCGTGTTCACGGCTCACCCACCAGGCCGATTCGTCACCCTGCTCGGGCGACGTCTCGTCCCTGTCATGCCGCTGACGGTACGTGTGATCGGTGTCACTGTGGGGGTTTGGGTGGTCAACCGTGACAAATCCGTGAGGATCGGTGTCGTCCTCGGCGGCTCGACGTTGCCCGCGGCCGTAGCGAGCTCGGGGCTGACGGACCGCGAGGGGGCGGGTGTCGTCGCCGCCTGACGGGCCGTGACGCTGCGACTCATGACGCTGCGATTCGCGGCGCGGCGTCTCGCGGCGTTGTTCGTCGTCGGACCAACCGACGCCATCCCACGACTCGTCATGCTGCGACTCGTCGCGCCAGTCGTCCTCGACCCACGGGTCACGCCATTCGTCGTCGTAGCCCTCGTCGTCGGCGTGCCGCGCGTCCGCGTGCCCGCTGGGGCGCGGGTCGTCCTCGTCCTCGAAACCGAAGATGAGCCCGCAGATGTCGCGGTATTTCTCGTCGGGGTTGCGCACGTAGTCGATGACGTTGAGCGCCTGCTCCTGACCCGCCGATTCGATCTTGAACGTGCCGTAGCCGAGCAGCCGCGCGGCGGGCGAGCGGTTGTACGACATGTCCGTCACCTTCGACAGCGGCATCATCGCCACCTTCTTGACGAACAACCCGTGCACCAGGATGAGGCGCTTGTTCGTGATGACGAACGTCTGGTCCCACCATTCGACGACGCGCCAGGCGAGGTGCGCGGCGAGGACGAGCCAGATCCACCACGCGGCGTTCGTCAGCGGGCCCATCCAGGCGGGCGCGCAGATGCCCGCGACGATGACGAGGACGAACCCGACGACGCACGAGGTGATGGCGGGCAGCACGCGCGCCCAGTGCTGCTTCATCTCGAGGACGACGTCCTCACCGCGCGCGAGATAACCGGCGACGCGGTCGCTCGCCTGATGTGGGCGCAGTGGGCCCATGGGTTCAGTTCTTGCCGAGCAGCGCGTCGAAGAATTCGCGCAGGTTGGTGACGGCGTTGCGCAGCACGTCGCCGACGGCGCGCACGACGTCGGCCGACTTCGCGGGGCTCGAGAAGACGGCGTAGATGATGAACGCGAACAACAAGAACTTCAGGATCGACTTGAAGTTGATCTTGTCCATGGCGTCGTCTCTTTCTGGTGGGTGGAGCACGCGGGGGAAGGCACGGGCAACTCTCGCATCCTTGCAGGGTTCGCCCATGCTGCGGCGCAGGCGCGCCGAACCGTTTTCGCGGCGCTCGCCGTTGGGTGCGCGCCGTCGGGCCCGCCGTGGAACGCGCGCGCCGCTATTGCTGGTGGTGCGTACGCTGACGGCGTGGATCTGGCGATGAGTCTGCGCGATGCGCTCGAACGAGAAGCCTCCGGTACGGCGATCAAGCAGTTGAGTGACGCTGTCACGCGCCTGTCGACCCGGTATCGGGCCGTCGCGGCGGCTGACGAGCCCATTCTCGCGCGCCCCGTCGACGTGCTCGCGTACGCCCACTACCGCATGCCCGCGACGTTCGGTGCGGTGCGTTCGGCGCTGCGCGCCCTCGCCGATTCCGGTGTGTTCGACGCTGATTCGGTGACGTCGATGGTCGACCTCGGCGGCGGCACCGGCGCCGCGGCCTGGGCGGCGGCGGACGTCTTCGAGACGCTGCGCGACATCAGCGTCCTCGACCAGGTGCCGGCCGCGCTCGACCTGGGGCAGCGGCTCGCGCGCGCCAGTGGGGTGCCCGCCCTCGAGCGCACCGTGTGGCAGGAGGGCCGCGTCGGGTCGTGGAACGTGACGGTCGGTGCGCCATCCGGTGGCGGCGCCGATCTCGCGACGGTCTCCTATGTGTTGAGCGAGTTGTCGCCGCAGCAGGCCGATCGCATCGTCGCCGAGGCGACGTCAGCGGCGACGCGCGCCGTCGTCATCGTCGAACCCGGCACGCCGGACGGCTACGCGCGCATCCTGCGAGCCCGCGATCAACTGCTCGAGCAGTCGTGGTCGGTCGCGGCGCCATGTCCGCATCAGGGGGCGTGCCCGTTGCTCGCCAAGACGGAACCGGATTGGTGCCACTTCGCGGCGCGCGTCAACCGTTCGTCGGTGCACCGGCAGATCAAGGGTGGCGAGCTGTCGCACGAGGACGAGAAGTTCTCGTACGTCGCGATGGTGCGTGAGCCCGCGCATGTGGCGCAGGGTGTGCCGTTGCGCGACGGCGTCGATCTGACGCAGCGCCCCAGCGAGCGCGACGCCCGCATCATCCGGCACCCGAAGAAGAACAAGGGGTTCGTCGAGCTGCAGGTGTGCGAGGCGCTCGACGCCTCAGGCCTCGCCGGCCAGGTGCGACGCGCCGTCGTGACGAAGAAGGCCGGCCCGGCCTACAAGCAGGCTCGTGACGCTGGCTGGGGCGACGCCATCGACCTGGGTGCTCGGGGCTGAGGGCTGAAACGTTGCCATGCAGTGTTTCAGCCCCGAATGAGCGTGATGGGGGCCGAAACCCTGCATTTCAGGATTTCGGCCCCCATCGAGAATGCGGCTCAGGCGCTCACGCGTCGTGCGTCGCGATGCCGTAGAGACGGTCGCCGGCGTCGCCGAGGCCGGGCACGATGTAGCCGTTCTCGTTGAGCTTCTCGTCCATCGCACCGGTGACGAGGGTGATGGGCACCTCGATGTGCGACGTCAACTCCTCGAGCTTCGCCAGGCCTTCCGGCGCGGCGATGAGCACGACGGCCGTGATGTCGTCGGCGCCGCGCTCGACGAGGTAGTCGATCGTCGCGGCGAGGGTGCCGCCCGTCGCGAGCATCGGGTCGACGACGTAGACCTGACGGCCCGACAGGTCGTCGGGCAGACGGTTCGCGTACGTCGTCGCCTCGAGCGTCTCCTCGTTGCGCACGAGACCGAGGAAGCCGACCTCGGCCGTCGGCAGGAGCCGCATCATGCCGTCGAGCATGCCCAGGCCGGCGCGCAGGATCGGCACGAGCAGCGGACGCGGCGTCGCGAGCTTGATGCCGCGCGCCGTCGTCACCGGCGTCTCGACGTCGACCTCCTCGACGCGGACGTCACGCGTCGCCTCGTACGCGAGGAGCGTGACGAGTTCGTCGACGAGGCGACGGAACGTCGGGGAGTCGGTTCGCTTGTCACGCAGCGTCGTGAGCTTGTGCGAGATGAGCGGGTGGTCGGCAACGATGACGCGCATGGGACAAACTTAACCCGTGGATCTTCCCGTGGCACCAGCGATCGAGCTCACGTACGACGCGTGGATGGGGCGCGCGCTCGAACTGGCGCGTGAGGTGGGCGCGGCGGGAGACGTGCCGGTCGGAGCGCTCGTCGTCGATGCTGACGGCGAGGTGATCGGCGTCGGCGCGAACCTTCGTGAGGTCGACGGCGACCCGACGGGTCATGCGGAGATCGTCGCGATGCGGCGCGCTGCAGCGTCGCGAGGGGGCTGGCGCCTCGACGGCTGCACCCTCGTCGTCACGCTCGAACCGTGCCTCATGTGCGCGGGGGCAGCCGTTCAGGCGCGGCTGGCGCGCATCGTCCTCGGGGCGTGGGATCGCAAGGCCGGCGCCTGCGGCGGGTTGTGGGACGTCGTACGCGACTCACGCTCGACCCACCGCATCGAGGTGGTCGGCGGCATCCGTGAGGACGAGTGTTCGGCGGTCCTCAAGGAGTTCTTCGCGACCCGACGGTGACGCGCGCAGCGATCAGAGGCGGATGCCGGGGGCGAGGCGGCCCTCCTCCTGCAACCGGCGGAGCGCGGGAACGACGCGGTCGCGGACGCCCGCGGGGCTGATGGTGTTGAGGTAGATCTTCGTGCTGCCCTCGAACCCGGCGAGGTTGGCGATGCGCCACTTGAGCACGACGTGCCAGGGGATCTCGACGTCGCTCATGGACGGCGGACGGTGGTGCCACTCCTCGTTGCACGGCACATCGGTTCCGGTCGCGGCATGCATGGCGTGGACGAGGTCGGCCATCGCGTGACGTTCGTCGTCGGTCATGAGCCATGGCTCGCACGTGCCGGACGTCGACCAGATCTCGATGCTCGGGTAGCGGTGGCCGAACCCGGCGAAGGCGATCGCGTGAGCGTTCTCCGCGACGACGAGATCGTGGCTGCGCGCGTAGGCGATGAG
This sequence comes from Dermacoccus sp. GAS27A, assembly GCF_044909235.1. NCBI lineage: Bacteria > Bacillati > Actinomycetota > Actinomycetes > Micrococcales > Dermacoccaceae > Dermacoccus > Dermacoccus sp. GAS27A. The sequence goes on from NZ_JBIYDW010000009.1 coordinate 79,513, forward strand.
TTCCTCGAACACGCGCGGATCGCGACGCGCCGCATCGATGTCGAGGTCGGTCGAGGTGCCGAACTCGTCGATGCCGACGATCTGCTTGTGCAGGTGGTCGAACGACGCGCCCGCCGGCTTGAGCCAGTTCTGGAAGGCCGCGACGTAGCGCACGTGCGGGTTCGTCGCGTACAGCTCGGCCATCGCGTCGATCGTCAGGTCGAGGTATTCGCGGTGCTCGGTCGGCGTCAGGGCGCCTGACGAGGCGAGCTGGTCGCTGCGCGTCGCGCCGTCGACGTAGTGGCGGCGGCCGACGATGACGTCATGGGTGCTCGCGAAGAAATCGCCTGCAGCGTCGAGGAGTTCGGCGTCCGTGGCGCCCTCGGCGCGCTTGCCGAGACGCACCCGCGCGAGGCGCAACAGGTGTTCGCGCCCTCCGTCAGCAGCCTCGTAGGCGCGGCGGCGGGCCTCGATCGCGTCGTCGAACGTGTAACCGTGATTGGCCTGCCAGTAGTCGACCGACATGATCTCGAACAGGTTCGGGATGCGGCGGAACTCGGCGACCTGCGATGTCACCTCGGCCGGCGTCAGACCACGCAGTCGGACGAAGCGCGGCCCCTCGGCGGAACCTGCGGCGAGGACGGAACGCACCTTCTCCGGCGGCGTCTCGAGGTAACGGTCGGAGCAGAATGCGCAGGACGCCGTGAAGTCGTGCGGTTCGAGGTCCTTGACGCCAGGCGGGACGAGCCCGAGGGGACGGTCGCCGCGGCCTGGCACCGTCCACACCTTCGTACCGCTCAGCGGGTTGACCTGCTTCGTCGTGCCGTCGGCCATCGTGCGGATGAACTCGGTCGGCTGCTGGCTGGCGTCGGGCGTCATGACTCCAGTCTCACCCACGGCGCCGCGCCCCGTCTCCTCTGCGGGCAAGTGCACCTGGGTGCACTTGCCCGCAGAGGCATGGGGCTGCGCGACCGGGCGCGGTTCTGCGCAGGTTGGCGTAACTCTGCGCACGGTGGCGCGGCCGTCGACGATCGCGTCAGGGCGCTTCGAGCGTCGCACCGGGCCGCGATGCGGGCGTCAGCGCTGGATCCAGGTGTCCTTCGCGCCGCCGCCGGCCGAGACGTTGACGATCATCGTGCCCGCTGGGGCGACGCGCGTCATCGCTCCCGGTGCCGTGACGGCGACGGTGCGCGAGGCGTCCTGCTCGTCCGGGCGCTGCAGCACGAACGCGCGCAGGTCGACATGGCTCGGCGCGAACGAGCCGTCGACGAGCGTCGGCAGGGTCGACAACGGCACGATGTCCTGCGCGACGAAGCGCTCCGGCGTCTCACGGATCTCCCGACGGCGCGTCTCCAGCTCGTCGGCCGAGCACTCCGGGCCGACGGTGATGCCGCTGCCGCCGTAGCCGTCGATCGGCTTGACGACGAGTTCGTCGAGGCGATCGAGCACCTCCTCGCGCTGGTCCTCGCGGGCGCACAGCAGCGTCGGCACCTGCGCGAGCAGCGGCTTCTCGCCGAGGTAGAAATCGATGATGTCGGGCACGAGCGCGTACGTCGCCTTGTCGTCGGCGAGGCCGTTGCCGGGCGCATTGACGATGGCGACCGCGCCCGCCGCGAGCACGTCACGCAGCGCGTCGCCGAGCGGACGACCGTCCGCGCCCTTCGCTCCGAACAGCTCGGTCTCACCCATGCGCGGGTTGAGCAGGTGCACGCGGTGACGTTCGCCGCCGTCGAGGCGCCACAGCTTGCCGTCGTCGACGACGAGGGCGTCCGCCGTCACGATGGCGGCGCCGACCTGGCCGCTCACGAGGTTCTGCTCGTACCAAGTCGTGTCCGTCGGGCCGGGGGAGACCATGCACAGGCCGATCTCGCCCCCGGCAACGCCACCGTCGACGAGTCTTGCGCTCGCGACGAGCGACTCGTGCAGCAGCCCGTACGTCCGGGTCGGGTGCTCGAGCGTCTCGGCGGGCGGCAGGATCTCGGCGAAGTGGTTCTCGAGCACCTCGCGGTTGATGTGCGTCATGCCGAGCCCGCCGGGCATGCGCAGGTTGTCCTCGAGCACCATCCACTCGCCGGACGCGGGCGAGACGAGGTCGAGGCCGCAGATGCCGGCGCGGACGAAGTCAGCGGGCACCCGCTGGCCGTCCTTGGACCAGCCGGGCGAGCGACGCAGCATGTCGGCGTCGACGCGGCCCGCCTTGATGATCTCGCCGGGGCCGTAGACGTCGCGCAGGAAGAGTTCGAGCGCACGGACGCGCTGCTCGGCGCCGGCGCTGAGCTCGGCCCAGCGCTCGGCCGAGATGATGCGCGGCACGATGTCGATCGGGTACGGGCGGTTGCCGTCCTCGGAGTTGATCGTCACGCCGAGCTCGGTCAGGCCCTTGCCGGCCGCTTCGAGGCGGCGCGACACCTCGTCGGGCCCGAGCGTCTCGATGCGCTCGATGACGGCCGCGTAGTCGGGGCGCAGCTCCGCATCGTCGGTGACGGATTCGTCGTGCACGCCCGGGGTCTCGGGTTCGTGCTCGCGGTATTCGCTGAACGCCTCGGGGACGATCTCGCCCTCTGCGCCCTCGTCGTTCGTCGCGTTCGTGCCCTGTGCGGTGGTCATGGGCACGACGTTACGGCAGACGGCTCACGTGCGCTCGCGGACGAGGCGGGCGGGTTCTGGTCCGTCGCGCGGAGGTGGGCGGATCTCGGGCGATGGCGGGCGAGGTGAGGGGCCGCATGGGTGAAGCAGGGCTGATCGGTCACGTGCGGTCGTGGACGAAGCGGCCCAGGGTCTGCGCGTTGGCGACGGCGGCGCAGTCGATGTCGTTGTTGAAGTACGCCCAGACGGTGCGTCCCTCGGTGAGCCAGCCGTTGATGCCGGTTGCCCATGCCTTGACGGTCATGCGGAACCCGCCGGGTAGGCGGCGGTGCCAGCCCTCGAGGCTCGTGAGTGCCGGCCAGCGGTAGTAGCTGGCGTTGAGTTCGACGGTGTCGAAGAGGTTCGCCGCGTAGTACTCGAGGCGCACGCGGTCGGCGACGCCTGCGGGGTGGACGGTGCCTTTCCAGGCGGCTTACGTCCCCCCTGACGTGCCGAGGCGCAGTTGCGCTCGGGTGGCCGTGCTCATGTCGTCAGATGCCACCGGAGCGCGGCGTGACGTTCGGCCGGGACGTGAATGTGGACGATGTTCGCCGAGGTGGACGTGAATCGCAAATGTGGACGTGATTCGTCGGTGTGGACGAAATTCGCGACGCTCAGTGATGCGTCGGCCCGAGACACGCGAGGAGGGCCAGGCAGAACCTGACCCTCCAAGCGGACGGCTCCATGCGCGACATGGACGCCCCCGAGTCTGCTGCACCGAGCGTGGGAGCCGAGCCCGCGAGGCTCCCACGCCGGAAAGCGGACGAAGGGGAATTACTTCATGACGACGACGGGCGCCTGGCTCTTGCCCTTCTGGGCTTCCTTGGCTTCTTCTTCGGCGCGCTTGACGAGGGCCTGCGGCGGGTGGCCGGCGGACTTGGTGAAGTAGTCGGCGGCGCGGCGTTCGGCGTACATCTTCGCGGCGGCGAGTGCGCCGGTGGAGATGGCGGCGTAGATCGCGGCTTCGATGATGCTGGCGTTCGGGTCCTTCGCGCTGCGCGGGCTCTTGCCGGTCGTCATCTTCCACGTCTTGGTGGCGGTGGTCGTCGCGATCTTGCTCGCGACGATGCCGGCGCCCATGCTCAGCACCTTCCACACGAGGTTGCCCATGGTGTTTCCCCTTACGTGTCGTCGGCCGTCGTGAGGCGTCGTCGAGCCTCGGGCCGTTGATGTCTTGGGTCCATCCTCGCGCGTGCATGTGTCGCTGCGCCAGTCGGCATGGTCATCGGCCCGGTCTGACGGGGGTGGGCGTCGTGGCGGTCGCCTCTTGCACGGGGGATCGGGCGTCGGCGTGAGGTGCGCACGAGCCGTCAGCGGGGATGCCGGAGTGCGAAGCGGGCCGAAGCGTGTCGTCCGTCGGTGGTCGGTGCTAATCTCGCGCTCGAACGACAGGGGAGCGCAGTGTGCGCTGAGATCGTGCCGCACCCGGCACCAAACCCTCGAACCTGACCCGGTTAGCACCGGCGGAGGAAGTCGAGTTCTCACTCGTCGCGCGTACGTGCGGGCGACGACGTCCCTCACTGGCCGTGAGGAGGAACGTTCACATGATGTCTCGTGGTGGCCGCGCCGTGCTGGCGCTCGCGTGCGTGGGTGCGCTGGCGGCGTGCAGCGTCGACAACAACTCGTCGGGGTCGAAGTCGAGTTCGGCGGGCGGCTCGGGTGCGTCGGGTTCGGGCGCGTCGAAGACGGTCACGTTGGTGACGCACGAGTCGTGGGCGCCCGACAAGAACGTCATGGCCGAGTTCACGAAGCAGACGGGCTACACCGTCAAGGTCGTGAAGTCCGGTGACGCCGGTGAGCTCGCGAACAAGCTCGTGCTGAGCAAGAACAACCCGCTCGGTGACGTCGTGTTCGGCATCGACAACACGTTCGCCTCGCGTGTCGCCACGAACGACGTCCTCGAGCCGTACAGCCCGAAGGGCGCGCCTGCGTCGGCGTCGAAGTACGAGCTGCCGGACGGCCAGGGCAAGGGGCAGCTGGCGCCGATCGACACCGCGTCGGTGTGCGTCAACGTCGACGACGCGTGGTTCACGAAGAACCACAAGACGAAGCCCGCTTCGTTCGACGACCTCGTCAAGCCCGAGTACAAGAACCTCATGGTCGCGCCGGGCGCGTCGTCGAGCTCGCCGGGCATGGCGTTCTTCCTCGCGACCGTCGGCCACTACGGCCAGGACGGCTGGGAGGCGTACTGGAAGAAGCTCATGGCGAACGGGCTCAAGCTGACGTCGGGCTGGAGCGACGCGTACGAGGTCGACTTCAGCGGCAGTGGCAAGGGCAAGCGTCCGATCGTCGTCAGCTACGACAGCTCGCCGGCGTTCACCGTCGACAAGGCGGGCACGTCGACGACGTCGGCGCTGCTCGACACGTGCTTCCGATCGACCGAGTACGCCGGTGTGCTCAAGGGAGCGAAGAACCCCGACGGCGCGAAGGCACTTATCAACTTCATGAACGGTGCGAGCTTCCAGAAATCGCTGCCCGACTCGATGTACGTCTTCCCCGTCGACTCGAACGTCGAACTGCCCAAGGCGTGGGCGGCGAACGCGAAGCAGCCGACGAAGTCGATCGAGGTGTCGCCCGCCGACATCGACAAGAACCGTTCCGAATGGCTGACGAAGTGGAAGGACGTCACGTCCAAGTGACGCCCGAGCGATGAACGGCACCCGTGATGGTCTGCGTCGCGGCGCACGAGACGGGGGCGCTCGCGCGCCTTTCGTCATGGCCGTGCTTGCCGTCGTCCCGCTCGTGTTCCTCGCGATCTTCTTCGCGTGGCCCGTCGCGGCGATGGCGGTGCGTGGGCTCGCGCCTGGTGGGCGCGTCGATCTGGGCGGATTCACGGACGTCCTGACGCGCCCGCGCATCCTGCGCGTGCTGTGGTTCACCGTGTGGATGGCGGCGCTCGCGACGGCGTGCTCGGTGGTGCTAGGTGTGCCCGTCGCGCACGCTCTGTACCGGTTGCGCGTGCCGGGGGCGGGGGTGTGGCGCGCGCTCGTCGTCCTGCCGTTCGTCATGCCGACGGTCGTCGTCGGCGTCGCGTTCCGGTCGCTGTTCGCCGACGGTGGCCCGCTTGCCTGCTTGGGCTGGGACGGCTCGTGGCAGCCGGTGCTGCTCGCGATGGTGTTCTTCAACGTGTCCGTCGTCGTGCGCACCGTCGGGCCGATGTGGGCGTCGCTCGACCCGCGCACGGCGGAGTCGGCGGCGGCACTCGGGGCCTCACCGCGGGAGGTCTTCCGGACGGTGACGTGGCCGCAGCTGCGCCCCGCCGTCGTCAGCGCCGCGAGCGTCGTGTTTCTGTTCTGCTCGACGGCGTTCGGCATCGTCCTCATGCTCGGTGGCCTGCGCTACTCGACGCTCGAGACGGAGATCTACTCCCTCACCGTCGAATTCCTCGACCTGCGAGCCGCGGCGGTGCTGTCAGTGACGCAGTTCGTCCTCGTCGCGGCGCTGCTCGTCGTCAGCGAACGCTCGCGCATCGGGCGTCATGACGAGCGGGTGCGACGCGGCGTGACGCAGCAGACGGCGCTGCGACGTCCTGGGCGCGGTGACGTGGCTGCCCTGACGCTCACCGCCGCCGTCGGGGCGCTCATCCTGGCGCCACTGGTGACGCTGCTCGTGCGCTCGCTGCGTTCCGATGGCGGCTGGACCGTGCAGCACTATCGCGGATTGGGTGACCTCGGGGTCGTCAGCGCGCTCTCGCAGAGCTGGCGCATCGCGATCGACGCTGCGTTGCTCGCGCTCGTGCTGGGGGTGTGCGTCAGCGTCGTCGTGTCGTGGCGCGCGGCGAGCCCGACGGGGCGGCGTGTCGTCCGGCTGCTCGACGCGGCGTTCATGCTGCCGCTCGGCGTCTCGGCCGTCACCGTCGGTTTCGGTTTCCTCATCACGCTCGACCGGCCGCCTCTCGACCTGCGTTCGTCGTCAGCGCTCATTCCGATCGCGCAGGCGATGGTCGCGCTACCGCTCGTCGTGCGCACGCTGACGCCCGTGCTGCGCTCGCTCGACCCACGTCCGCGCGAGGCGGCCGCCGCGCTCGGGGCCTCGCCGATCCGCGCATGGATGACGGCGGATCGGCCGGTGCTGTGGCGACCCTTCGTCGCGGCAGCCGGGTTCGCGCTCGCGGTTTCGCTCGGCGAGTTCGGTGCGACGGCCTTTCTCGCGCAACCTGATTCGCCGACGCTGCCCGTCGTCATCTACCAGCTGATCGGGCGCCCCGGCGACGCCAACTTCGGTGGCGCGATGGCAGCGTCCGTCGTGCTCGCAGCCGTGACTGGCCTCGTCATGGTGTCCGTCGACAAGATCGGCGGCGCCGCCGCAGGGAGGATGGGCTGATGGTGGGACGACTCAGACGAGGCGACGCCGGTTCGGTGCACACTGGCGGCACGCCGGTCGGCGAAGGGCGGGCTGACGGGAGGACGTCTCGTGGAGAGCGGCCCGATGGTGAGCGGGCCGTGGAGGCGGCGCGCGGGCTCGTCGTCAGCGGCGCCTGCGTGACGTTCGCCGGCCAGGAGGTGCCGGCGCTCGACGACGTCGACGTCACCGTCGACGCCGGGCGCGTGCTCGCCGTCCTCGGCCCGAGCGGCTGCGGCAAGTCGACGCTGCTACGCGCCGTCGCAGGGTTGCAGCGTCTCGACGCGGGGCGCGTCAGCTTCGACGGCGACGACGTGACGCGCGTGCCGACGCACAAGCGCGACTTCGCGCTGATGTTCCAGGACGGCCAACTGTTCGGGCACCTCGACGTCGCCGCGAACGTCGCCTACGGGCTGGCGCGACGTGGCGTGGGGCGCGCCGAGCAGGCCGCGCGCGTCGGGCAACTGCTCGACCTCGTCGGGCTGCCTGGCTACGAGAAGCGTTCTCCCGCAACGCTGTCCGGCGGTCAACAGCAGCGTGTGGCGCTCGCGCGCGCCCTCGCGGTGCGACCGCGGTTGTTGCTCCTCGACGAGCCGCTCTCGGCCCTCGACAGAGGCCTGCGCGAGCGGTTGTCGACCGATCTGCGGGCCATCCTCACGGCCGAGAACGCGACCGCACTGTTCGTCACGCACGATCACGGCGAGGCGCTCACCGTCGCCGACGACATCGCCGTCATGCGCGAGGGACGCATCGTCCAGCACGGTGCCGTGCGTGAGGTGTGGGCCGCGCCGTCCGACGAAGACACCGCCGGTTTCCTCGGCTTCACGACGACCCTGGACCCCGACGAGGCGGCAGCGGTGGGCCTCGCGCCGGGGCGTTGGAAGTTGCGTCAGAATGCGCTACGGGTGGCTGCGACAGGAACGGCGTCCGGCTCCTCTTCGGGAGACGGTGTCGCAATGCGTGACGCCGGGGCGACACATGGTTCCTCGTGGGGCGAAGCGGCCGAAGCGCGTGACGCCCGGGCCCCCCGCGCGCTGGCGGCGAGCGTCGTGCACAGCGCGGTGGCGGACGAGGTGACGCGCGTGAGCGTCCGGCTCGATGCGCTGCCCACGCTGGAGCTGGCTGCCGTGGCCTACCCCGGCGACGTCGAACCGGCCGCGCTCGAGCCCGGCGCCCGCGTCGGCGTCGTGCTCGACGCCTCCCAGGGCGTGCAGTTCACCCACTGACGATTCCCGGGCAACATCGCGCGTCAGAGCTTGCGGACCGTCAGGCTCTGCGCGATGCGTCCGACGGGGCCGTGGATGTCGTGCAGTGACGTCATCGTCACGCCGAGCCCGCTCTCGCCCATCGCGACGGTGGTGTCGAATCCCGTTGCGGTGGGGTCGGGTTGGCTGAAGAGGTGCACCGTCAAATCGACGTTGGGGTACATCCACTCGCGCGGGTCGACGCGGACGGCGATGCCGTTGGCGCCGTCGATGACGGAGAGGAAGTGCGTCGTCGGGGTGATCTGTTCACCCATGACGATCGGTAGCTGCGTGCGCAGCCAGACGCGGTGTCGGCCCGGCACGTAAGGTTCGGCCTCGTAACCGTCGAGGGAGTGGATGAAGCCGCCCGGCCACATGCTCGACATGCTGTAGGGCGTGCATTCTTCGAGGGGCGGCATGGCGGGCACGCCGGCGCCCGCCACCGGTGAGGAATCCTGCTTCGACAGACGCCACGCGCGCCCGACGATGATGGTTCGTCCGTCGACGCTGAACGTCGCTTCGACGAGTTCGATCGTGCGGCCGGGGCGGATCGTGCGCACCGACACAAGCGTCGGACGCAGCGGGATGAAGCCGAGGACGTCGAAGGTGATCTTCGCAAGCTGCATGTCGTCGCGCGGCTCGTGCTGTTCGATGCAGTGCACCATGAGCCCTGCCGACGCGGCGAGGTGCTGCTCGCCCTCGTTCCAGGCGCCCTGCACGTGGATCGTCGGATTGAACAGGCGCGCGCCCTCGGGGGCTCCTTCGGGGGTCTCGAGGCGGGGAATGAAGTAGGCGTCGACGTCCTCGCGCGGCGTGAACGCAGGAAGCTTGGGTGCATCAGCTGGCATGCCCTCACCCTACCCATCTGGTGTGACCTGGATCGCTTCGGTGGCGGCGCCGCGTACCCATCTGCGATTCCTGTCCACACTTGCGATTCTTGTCCACATTCAATGGCTCGAGCGGGTCAGACGCGCGTGGAGCCTGGCCCAGGCAGCTGCGGCAGGGGGAGGGTCTCGAGCCACTCGGCGATGAGGGCGCCCACGGGTTCGACGCCGGCTGCGGCAGCCACCTCGTCCGCGAGCCGCACGAACTGCTGCGTCGTCACCGTCTTGCCGGTGTTCTCGGACACCCATCGCTGCAGCAGCGTGAAGAACGCGGCGTCACCCATCGTCAGGCGAAGGGCGTGCAGCGTCAGCGCTCCGCGCTTGTAGACGCGGTCGTCGAACATGTCCTTCGGGCCCGGATCGTGCAGGCGCAGATCCTGCGGCAGCCGCGACAGGCGCAGCCACGCCTCGCGCGCCCGCTGGTCGGCGCTCCCGAGATGGATCTCCTCGCTCCACAGCCACTCGCTGTAGCAGGCGAAGCCCTCGTGGAGCCAGATGTCCTCCCACGACGCCGCCGTCACGGCGTTGCCGAACCACTGGTGCGCGAGTTCGTGCGCGATGAGGCGCTGTGCGTCCCAGCCGCGGTTCGCGAAGTTCGAGCCGAACGTCGACAACGTCTGCGACTCGAGGGGGATCTCGAGCGGGTCGTCGGTGATGACGGCCGTGTATGAGGCGAAGGGGTACGCGCCGAAGCGCGAGGAGAAGAAATCGATCATGTGCAGCTGCTCGGAGAACGCCTCCCGGACCGGCTCACGCAGACGAGGCGGGAAGACGAGGCGGACGTCCGTCGGCTTCGCCTGGATCTGACGGGTCTGGTACGGCCCGATCTGCAACGTCGCCAGGTACGGAGACATGGGTGCTGTGCACTCGTACGTCCACGTCGCACGTCGGCCCGTGTGACGGCGGCGCAGCAGAGTGCCATTGGCGACGACGTGGTACTCGGCATCCGTCGTCACGGCGAAGCGGTAGACGGCCTTGTCCGCGGCACGGTCGTTGCACGGGAACCACGTCGGCGAACCGTGGGGCTGCGACGCGACGATGACGCCGTTCTCCAGCTCCTCCCAGCCCGCGTCGCCGTCGAGCCCGCGCATCGGACCGGGCGAACCCTTGTAGGCGACGGTGACGGTGAAGCGCGCGCCCGGCGCGAGCGGCTGCGCGAACCGGATGAACAGCCGCGAACGCTCCTGGCCGAACCGCGCCATCTTCGCGCCCGACACCGTCAGCTTCGCGACCTTGAGTCGGTGATGCAGGTCGAGTTCGATCCGGCGCACCCCGCCGTCGTCGAGCGAGGCCTCCGGCACGTCGTCGACGATGCGGCAGGCGAGCACGGCCGTGGCGTCGAGACGGTTACCGGCGGGCGTGTAGTCGAGGGTCAGATCGTAGGAATCGACGCCGAACGCCAGATCACCGTGACCCGGGACGTAGGGGTCGGCGCCGCCGCTCGGAGTGCTGCTGAACATCAGGAATCTCTTTCGGGTCGTGCGGTCGGCGTGGCGTCGCGTACCTCGAAGGAGGCGCCGTTCGTGACGGGCTGCCCGTCACCGGGGTGCTCGTCGGATGCTACCGGTGAGGACGGTTCGTCGTGGAACTCGACGTGGGTCGCGCCCTGCGAAGTACGCGCCGCTTCGTCATCGTGCGCGACGGCGTCGTCGGTTTCCATCTCGCCGCCGTCGCGGCGGGCGTCGGCGGGGTTCTCGTCCTCGATCCACGGGCCGATGGGATTGCCGAGCCAGCGGGTCTTGTCCGGCACGCTCTCGCCGCGCATGACGAGGGACGTCGGCCCGACGGTCGCGTGCGTGCCGATCTTCGCGGCGGGCAGGACGACGCTGTTCGGGCCGAGCGTCGCGCCGGCGCCGAGGGTGACGGTGTCCATCGCGAGGATGCGGTCGTGGAACAGGTGAGTCTGCACGACACAACCCGAGTTGACGCAGGCGCCGTCGCCGAGGCGGATGAGGTCGGCTTCGGGCAGCCAGTACGTCTCGCACCACACGCCGTGGCCGATCTTCGCTCCCATCGCGCGCAGCCACAGGTTGAGCACCGGCGTGCCGCCGTTGGCGCGGATGAGCCAGGGCGCGGCGACGACCTCGGTGAACGTGTCGGCGAGTTCGTTGCGCCACACGAATGAACTCCACAGCGGGTATTCGGTGACGCGCAGGCGCCCGACCAGTAGCCACTTCGCGATGACGGCGGACGCCCCGCCGAGCGCGCCGAAGCCGACGAGCACGAATCCTGCCGTCAGCGCTGCCAGCCACCACGAGTGCGTGTCGGCGACCCACAGCATCGTCAGCGCTGCACCGGCGATGAGCGCCGAGTGCAGCGACTGCGGGATGATCCGCAGCGCCTCGACGACGGCGCGCGCGACACGCAGCTTCGTCGGCGGCGCGGTGGTACGGGAGGCGTCCGTCTCACCGGCCTCGCGGCGCAGACGTTGCGGCGGCGAGCCGAGCCAGCTCGTGCCCTTCTTCGCCGCCCCGCGTGCGGGCGCGGCCGACAGTACGGCGACGAGGCCGCGCTTCGGCACCTTGCGCCCGGGCGCGGCCATGCCCGAGTTGCCGATGAAGGCACCCTTGCCGACCTTGACGGGCGCGATGCGAATCCAGCCGCCGCCGAGTTCGTAGTTGGCGACGAGGGTGTCGTCGGCGAGGAACGCGCCCTCGCCGACGTCCGCCATCTTCGGCAGCATGAGCACGGTCGAGGCCTCGACCTCACGTCCGATCTTCGCGCCGAGCGCGCGCAGCCAGTTCGGCGTCAGCGTGCTCGAGTAGAGCGGGAACAGCCAGGTGCGGGCCTCGTCGAGGATGCGCATGGTCGTCCACGCGCGCCAGCCCTGACCGCCGTGGATCGGGTGGTGGCCGGCGACGAGGCCGCGGCCGAGGGCGCGCACCGCACCGAGGATGACGAGGGCCGTGACGACGAAACCGACGAGCGTCGCCGGGATGACGCCGATCGCGCCGATGCGGGCGATGTCCGCGACCGAGTCGGCGTGACGCAGCCAGGGCCACAGCACGGCCAGCCCGGCCGCCGAACCCACCGCGGGGATGAGCGACGCAGCCATGCCCGTCGCGCCGTACGCGACGAGCCAGATCGGCTTGTTCGGCGGCGCCTGCTCGTCCCACGGGCCGCGTGCGGTGCCGATGTGCTCGGCGGGCGCCCCGGACCAGAGCTGGTCGGCGGGCACGCGACCGAACACGCCCGAACCGGGGGCGATCTCCGCGCGCTTGCCGACGCGGGCGCCGGGCAGCAGCGTCGAGCGCGTGCCGACGCGGGCGTTCGGTCCGACCTCGATGCGTCCGAGATGGAACGTGTCACCGTCGATCCAGTGCCCGCGCAGCTCCACCTCGGGCTCGATCGAGCAGCCCTTGCCGAGCGTGAGGAAGCCGGTGACGGGCGGCAGGCTGTGCAGGTCGACGTGCTTCTTGATGTCGCAGCCGAGCAGGCGGCCGTAGAACTTGACGAGCGGCGCACCGGCGAGGTTGGTGGCGCCCAGTTCGTCGGCGATGCGTTCGGCGAGCCAGACGCGCAGGTGGGTGCGTCCACCGCGGCTGTACGCGCCCGGCGTCACCCCCGCGAGGATGGTGCGGGCGAATCCGGCGGCCAGCAGCATGCGCCCCGGCGGGGCGACGAACAGCACCCAGCCCACGAGGATCCACCACCAGCTCAGCGTCGGCACCCACGTCATGCCGCAGGCGTGCGCGAGGTTAGCGCCGGCACCCAACCACGTCAGCCAACGCAGCGCCGAGAACTGGCGTACCGCGAGCGACGCGACGACCTGCAACCTCTGCGTGCTGCGGCGCACCTTGACGACGTTGTCGTTCAATCGCCCGGTGGGAGAGGACATCTGGTCGATCGTCGCGGCGAGTTCGGTGATCGAGTTCGCCTCGTAGACGTCGGCGACGGTGATCTCCGGGTTCGTCTCACGCAGCCGCGCGACGAGCTGCGCCGCCGTCAGCGAGCCGCCGCCGAGGTCGAAGAAGTTGTCGTCCGGCGACGTCGGGGGAGTGCCCAGGATGCTGGCGAACAGCTCCTGCAGCCGCGCCGCGGTGCCCGTGAACGTCTCGCCGTCGCCGTCACCCGTCGGGATCTCGAGGGGCCACGGCAGCGCATCGCGGTCGATCTTGCCGGAGGTGCGCGTCGGCAGCGTGTCGACGACGGCGAGCTGCGGCACGAGCGCCGCGGGCATCGTCTCGCGCAGGTGCGCGGTGGCGGCCTTGCGGTCGAAGCCGTCCTTGACGGTGAGGTAGCCGACGAGCAGCTTGTTGCCCGTCTCCGAGGTACGCACCGCCGCAGCCGCACCACTGACGTGCGGCAGCTGCAGCAGCGCGGAGTCGACCTCGCCGAGCTCGATGCGTCGGCCGTTGAGTTTGATCTGGTCGTCGGCGCGGCCCTGGAACGTCAGACCGATCGGATCGTTGACGACGATGTCGCCGCTCCGGTACGCGCGCTCCCACCCGAGCGTCGGCATCGGCGCGTACTTCTCCGCGTCCTTGGCCGGATCGAGGTAGCGCGCGAGGCCGACGCCGCCGATGATGAGCTCGCCCGCCTCACCCTGCGGCACGGGGTTGCCCTCGGAGTCGACGACGGCGAGATCCCACCCGTCGAGGGGCAAGCCGATGCGCACGGGTGGCTCACCCGTCAGCTGCGCGGCGCAGGCGACGACGGTCGCCTCCGTCGGGCCGTAGGTATTCCACACCTCGCGGGCCTCGGTCGCGAGACGGGCCCCGATCTCGGGCGGGCACGCCTCGCCGCCGAGGATGACGAGGCGGACGTCCTTGATCGCCTCGTGCGGCCACAGCGCGACGAGCGTCGGCACCGTCGAGATGATCGTGATGTCGTTCGCCGTCAGCCACGGCCCCAGATCCATGCCCGACTTCACGAGGCTGCGCGGTGCCGGCACGAGGCAGGCGCCGTAGCGCCACGCGAGCCACATCTCCTCGCAGCTCGCGTCGAACGCGACGGACAGACCCGCCATGACGCGATCACCCGGCCCGATGGGTGCGTTCTGCAGGAACAGGTTGGCCTCGGCGTCGACGAACGCCGCAGCGTTGCGATGCGTGACGGCGACGCCCTTCGGTTTGCCCGTCGAACCCGAGGTGAAGATGATCCACGCGTCGTCGGTGAGGGCAGGGTCGCCGGTGCGCACGTCGTCGTGCGCCGCGGCGTCGTCGGCGTGCGGCGCGCGGGGGCTGATGACGAGGTCCTTGCCGACGATGGCGGCGACGTCGGCCTCGCCGAAGACGGTGTCGGCGCGCTCGTCGGGGTCGTCGAAGTCGACCGGCACGTACGCGCAGCCCGCGACGAGCGTCCCCGCGATCGCGACGTACAGATCAAGGGTTCCCGACGGGATGCGGATGCCGATGCGCTCACCCGAACCGATGCCCAGCTCGTGCAGGGCGTCGGCGAACTGCTCTGCGGCCTGGGCGAATTCGGCGTACGTCAGCACGTCCTGGCCGTTGTCGACGGCCGGGTCGTCCGGGTGCGCGGCGACGCTCGCGCGCAGGATGTCGACGAGTGTGCGCGGCGCGGGAGCCAGATCGCCACGCAGCAACGGGTCGCGGGTTCCGGATGGCTCTGGCTCCGCAGCCTCCGGCTCGGGGGGAACAGGGGCTTGAGGCGTCGTGTCGTCGGGGCGCGTCATGCTCACGGATTCCTGCCGTCGAGGTGTGGTGACACCTCATCGTAATGGGCAACGCTCCTCCCGACGGGTGATCCTGGGCGCACACGCGATGCGTCGCGCCGGCTGCCGTCCGATCCACATGGCTGCGGGTCTACTCGTCCGTAGGGAGAGATGCGACGTCCCGCCCGGCGGTGCGGGTGCCCCCTGCCGCCGAGCATGGGAGAAACTAGGAGCATGAGCATCGGCATCCTGACCTCTGGCGGCGACTGCCCCGGCCTCAACGCCGTCATCCGTGGCGCGGTGATGAAGGGCGACAAGATCTATGAGCAGGACTTCGTCGGCATCCGTGACGGGTGGCGCGGCCTCATCGTCGACGACGTGTTCTCCCTTCCACGCCGTCGCGTGCGTGGGCTGTCCAAGGAGGGGGGCACCATCCTCGGCACCTCCCGAACGCACCCCTACAACGGCATCGACGGCGTCGGAGGCCCCGACGCGATTCGCGCCGTCATGGAACGGCACGGCATGGAGGGGATCATTGCGATCGGAGGCGAGGGCACGCTGTCGGGTGCCGCGCGTCTCGCGGCCGACGGGCTGCCCGTCGTCGGTGTGCCGAAGACCATCGACAACGACTTGTCGGGCACCGACTACACCTTCGGGTTCGACACCGCCGTCTCCATCGCGACCGAGTCGATCGACCGCCTGCGCACGACGACGGAGGCGCACCACCGCTGCATGGTCGTCGAGGTCATGGGCCGTCACGTCGGCTGGATCGCGCTGCACGCCGGGCTCGCGAGCGGCGCCCACGCCATCCTCATCCCCGAGGTGTCGGTGACGCTCGAGCAGATCACCGAGTGGGTACTGCTGACGCAGGCGCGCGGGCGTGCGCCTGTCGTCGTCGTGTCCGAGGGGTTTCAGCTGAAGAACGACAAGGGCGAGCTCGAGGACATCGCGGCCGAACGTGGCCTCGACGCCGCCGGGCGCCCGCGCCTCGGTGGCATCGGTGAGGCGCTCGCACCGCTCATCGAACGCTCAACCGGCATCGAGACGCGCGCCGCGACGCTCGGCCACCTGCAGCGCGGCGGTGTGCCGACGGCCTACGACCGCGTGCTCGCGACGCGCTTCGGGCACGCCGCCATCGACGCCGTCATGCAGCGCAAGTGGGGTCAGATGGTGGCGCTCTCGGGCATCGACATCGTGACGGTGCCGATGGCCGAGGCGACGAAGGAGCTCAAGACCGTCCCGCGCAAGCAGTGGGACGAGGCAGCCGTCCTGTTCGGGTGATCGACGGTGCATGAGACGCGCTGGGCGCGCGCCGTCCGGCGTGGGGGCCAGTACCTCGGCGCGGGTGACGGGGGTGCGGGCGGCCGCGACGACCTCGTCGTCATCGTCGTGTTCTCCCCTCTCAGCCACGTCGACGCGGTGCGTGACGCTGCGGCGCGGGCCGGGGCGGGTGCGATCGGCGACTACCGCGCGTGCTCGTTCAGCGTCACCGGCGAAGGGCGCTTCGAACCGCTCGCCGGCGCGCAGCCGCACATCGGCGCCGTAGGGCGCCCCGAGGTCGTGCAGGAGCAGCGCATCGAAGTCGTGTGCCCGCGTCGCGACGCCGTGCGGGCGCTCGACGCCATGCTCGCTGCGCACCCGTACGAGGAACCGGCCTGGCACGCCTACCGTGCGCTGTCGCGGGAGGACCTTGCAAGGTGATCGCTGCGCGTGATGCGGCGTGGCGGCCTCGCATGGCGCGCTGCGGTGGCCTCGCGTGATGCAGGATGGCGACTGACGATCAGGGAGGCACGCAGTTGCGCGCCTATGTGTGAGTGACCTGCCATCCGGCGGGCGTCTCCTGCGGCGCCGGGCCGGCGAGCACCCAGACCCGTCAGGGCCACAGCCAGCAGTAGACGTGCTTGCCCTCGTCGCCGGCCGTCAGCGCGAGCGCGACGAACTGGGCCAGGAACTCGCCGAGTTCACGCGGGTCGGCGTCCCACTCTTCGGCGTCCTCGGGCGCTTCGACGGCGGCCCATTGGGCGGCGAGGTCGTCGAACGGCCCTTCGCGCGTCGACATGAGCGCGACGAACCCCGGGTCGACCTGCAGGACGAACTTCTGCTCGTCGTGACTCGTCGCGACGAGCGCGGGCCAGCCGTTCGTCACGAACTCCTCGACGGGCACGCCCGTCAACAGCTCGTTGAGGTAGCCGAGTGCGAGGCCCGGATCAACGACCTGGGAGGGGACGACGTCGTATTCGACTGCCGGAGCGTCGGATTCGTCGTCGAACGGGATCGAGCGCACCCCCGTCTCGAGGTTGACGAGCGCCGCGGCCTCGTCGTCGGACGCGGCGGCGAAGTAGTCGATCTGCAGAGCCATGCCTGCATTATCACCCGCGGTGACATCGCGCGGGAGTAATGTCGTCGGCGGCGAAGTAGTCGATCTGCAGAGCCATGCCTGCATTATCACCCGCGGTGACATCGCGCGGGAGTGATGTCGTCGGCGGCCAACGCGTCGACGAGCATCGCGAGCGCCGCGGTGTACGTCGCCATGACGGCGGTGTCGGCGACGCGCCGCAGCCTGCTGTGCGGCAGCAGTTGTCGGGTGACGATGAGGGCGTCGCTCGCGAGGAAGATGGCCCCGCCGCGGGCGGTACGGGCGTCGTCCTGGGCGAGCATGGCCATGGCGACGAGGAGCGCCCCGTAGGTCGCGACGACAGGGTCGGGCAGTGCGGACGATGGCGCGTCGGGCGTGCGCGGCTCGGCGGCGCTCGGCTGAACCCTGGCGGCGTCCGGGTTGTGAGCGGCGCTCGGAGCGCTGTCGTCCGGCACGATCGACGAGACGGAATCGCGCCGGGCGGCAACGTGATCGACCACGGCGAGCGCGGCGAGCGTCGTCACGCCGACTGCGATCGTGCGCGGCGTGAAGCGCTGGCCGCGCGTGCGCATGACGGTGAGCAGGCCGAGCTGCTGCACACCGAATGCGGCCGCGCCGCGACGCAGATGACGGCGAGCCGCCGCGCCCTCGCTGCGCGACTCGGCGAGCATGAGGTGGTCGCCGATGGCCGAGCCGGTGAGGGCGACGAGCAGCGTGCCGGTCGTAGGACGGCGACGCGGGGTCCACACCCCCGGGCGAGTCGCGACGTCGAGCGCGGCGAGCGGTGCGACGAGATGCTTGGTGACGGCGTGGAGGCGATCGTCGGGCAACAGAGCCCCGAGGCTGGTCGTCGCAGCGACGACGACGTATGCCGCGGCCGAGGGGCGCGTCGTCGCGAGGCGAGCGATTGCAGGGCGCGTGGCCGCGCCGGGAAGTGAGGCGATTGCGCGGCCTGCCGAACGGTGGCGCAGAGGACGCAGTTTCATACCCGCTCACCGTGCGTCATCGTCATCTCTCCTCGAACTCGGGTTCGGTCTCGGGGGCGCGTCAGCGCCGTTCTCGTCCCCTCAGCATCGCAGCTTCGCGATGGCCTCGCGGTGGATATCGACCCCGCGGGCGTGGATAACGGGCAGGCAGCTTCGCGGGGCGGGTTCTGTGTCGCCGGAGTGAGCACGAGGTGGCGAGCTCAGGTTTGCCTGCACTGGTTGGCGCATCTCGCTGCGCGGCCGCATGATCGGCGCATGAATCGCCTGCCCGAACCGCTCGACGAGGTGGTCTTCCCCGCCGAGCTGTTCCGCCCCGAAAGCGTCGACAAGCCCGCCGCGGACGACGGCGTCGTCGCCAACTCACGCCTGACCGCAACGCTCGGCGCCTCGCTCGTCCTCATCCTGAGCGCCGTCGGCGTCACCTTGCTCGACGTCGAGGGGCTCATCGAGTGGCATGCGGGGCTGGGCATCGCCGCGGGCGTCGTCGTCCTCGTCAAGCTGACCTCCACCGGCTACCGGCTCGTGCGTTACTACACGCGCGACGGCCGCTACGTCGCGTCAGGGCCACCGTTCATCGTCCTGCGACTGCTTGCGCCGCTGCTCGTGGTGCTCACTGCGAGCGTCATCGGCACTGGCATCGTGACGCTGTACGAACCGGACACGATCTGGCTGACGCTGCACGAGGCGTCGTTCTGGGGGTGGATCATCTGCGCCGCGACGCACGTCCTCGCCTACGTGTGGCGGCTGCCGAAGGTCATCGCAGCCCCGCGCGGTCAGCGCCCACGCCCTCGGACGGCGCCCGCGGTCACGGCCGTCGTCGCGATCGTCACCCTCGCACTGGCCGTCGGCTTCGCGGTGTGGTTCGTCATGCAGATGCCCGCTCTGCCCGTTGGGTGACGACGCCGGCCGGCCCGTCGTGGGCGACGAGCCGGCCTCGAAGGTGGACGAAAATCGCCGATGGGGACGGCGGCGCGGTGGTCAGGGGGTCGTGATGGTGCCCCCGTGCGGCATGGCGGCCACGGCGTCGCGCAGTTCGGCCTCCGTCGCGCGGTAGGGGCGCAGGGCGTCCGCGGGGACGCGGCCGAGGCGTCCTGAGCGGAAGTCCTCGAACGCCGCCATGACCTCCGCCTTCGTGTTCATGACGAAGGGACCGTACTGCACGACGGGTTCCTTGATGGGGCGACCGCCGAGCAGCAGCACCTCGAGCGACGGGGTCTCGACGTCCTGGCGGGGGTCGGCGGTCAGCGTCATGAGGTCACCGGCGCTCGTGACGATCGTCTGACCCGCCGAGATGGGCCGGGGCGACGAACCGTCAGCGGGCGTGCTGCCGATGGTGCCCGAACCGGACAGGACGAACACGAGGCCGTTGTAGGACGCCTCCCACGGGATGTCGGCGCGCACGCCGGCAGGGATCGTCGCGTGTGCCATCGTGATCGGCGTGTGCGTGCTGCCCGGGCCGCGGAAGCCGCCGATGGAGCCGGCGATGATGCGGATGAGCGCGGCACCGTCGTGCGTCGTCACGAGCTCGGAGTCCGTGCCGTCGATGTTCTGGTATCGCGGGTCGGCGAACTTCTGCGCGGCCGGCAGGTTGACCCACAGCTGGATGCCGTGGAAGAAACCGCCGGAGACGACGAGCTCGGCCGGGGGCGTCTCGATGTGCAGCACGCCGGAACCGGCCGTCATCCACTGGGTGGCGCCGTTCTCGATCATGCCGCCGCCACCGTGCGAATCTTGGTGCTGGAAGCGCCCGTCCATGATGTAGGTGACGGTTTCGAAACCGCGATGCGGGTGCCAGTCGGTGCCCTTCGGCTCGCCCGGGGCGTAGTTGACGGCGCCCATCTCGTCCATGTGGACGAAGGGGTCGAGCTCGTCGTGAGGGATGCCGGCGAAGGCGCGCGTGACCGGGAAACCCTCGCCCTCGTACCCCTTCGGGCCGGCCACGTGACGGGTGACGCGGCGCTCGCGGGCCGTGGCCGCGGGTGCGGCGAGGCGCGGCAACGTGAGCGTGTCTGCGGTGACGGCGGGCATGTGATCCTCCTGGCGATCGGTTGCCTGGTTCAACCTAGTTTACATTTCAACTATTCCGCCTGGCGGGGTGGGTGAGGTGGACGGCCGCCACCGCGGTTTCGCCCGTGGTCGACGACGTCAGGCGAACAGTTGGTGAACATCATGCGCAGGGGGCGCTGGGGGCACCCAGGGGGTGGCCAGCCTGCGCACAATGAGGCGCTGTCCTTCCTGCAGCGGCGACGTGCCCCAGGCCGAGCGTCCGCCGAACACTTCGAACCTCGAGGAACCTCATGACCAACCGCATCGCGCGCACCTGTGCCCTCTCCGGTGTGCTCGCACTCGCCTTCGCCGGTGCCCTGACGCCTGCCGCGAACGCCGCCACCGTCGTTCCCACGCTCGACGCCGACCTCACGCCCGTCACGCTGCTCGGCACCAACGATTTCCACGGTCACTTCACGAAGGACTTCGCCTGCACCGTCGCCTCGGCCGAGCAGGAGTTCCCGGGTTCGGCGTTCATCTCGGCCGGTGACAACGTCGGCGGTTCGCCGTTCGAGTCGGCCTCGCAGGACGACAACCCGTCGATCGACTACCTCAACGCCCTGAAGCTGCAGGTCTCCTCCGTCGGCAACCACGAGTTCGACAAGGGCTTCGACGACCTGACCGGTCACGTCCAGTCGCGCGCGCAGTGGACCTACCTCGGTGCCAACGTCTACGAGAAGGGCACGACGACGCCCGCGCTGCCCGAGTACAAGGTGCTCGACGTCAACGGCGTCAAGGTCGCCGTCGTCGGTGCCGTCACGACGGACACGAAGAACATGGTCGGCGCCGACGGCATCGCGAGCATCGACTTCGGTGACCCCGTGGCCGCCGTCAACCGTGTCGCCGCGAAGCTGAAGGACGGCGACCCGTCGAACGGTGAGGCCGACGTCGTCGTCGCCGAGTACCACGAGGGTGCGCCGGAGGGCGGCAGCGCGACGCTGGAGCAGATGGAATCCGCGAGCCCCGTCTTCAAGAACATCGTGACGAAGACGAGCGCGAACGTCTCTGCGATCTTCACCGGCCACACCCACCAGCTGTACGACTGGGACGCTCCCGTGCCTGACGGCGACGGCACGCGCCCGATCATCCAGACCGACTTCTACGCGCACAACCTGGGCATCCTCAACCTCGGCTACGAC
Organism: Dermacoccus sp. GAS27A; assembly: GCF_044909235.1. Classification (NCBI taxonomy): domain Bacteria; kingdom Bacillati; phylum Actinomycetota; class Actinomycetes; order Micrococcales; family Dermacoccaceae; genus Dermacoccus; species Dermacoccus sp. GAS27A. The sequence goes on from NZ_JBIYDW010000009.1 coordinate 100,727, forward strand.
AAGGCCTCGGGGAAGGTGAAGCAGTACTCCGTCGTCAACCGCAAGGTCACGGCGCCGACGGACGCCTGCGCGTCGCTGCCCGCCTACACCGCGGCGGCCTCCATCGTCGACTCGGCGAACGCGCGCGCCGCGCAGATCGGTCAGCAGGTCATCGCGCAGGCCACGGGCCCGATCACCTCGGCGCTCAAGCCCGACGGCTCGCGCGACGACCGTCTCGCCGAGTCGAACCTGTCGAACGCCATCGCGCAGAGCTACGTCGACTCCCTCAACGCGCCCGGTCGCCCGGGCAGCGTCGAGATCGGCATCATGAACCCCGGCGGCGTGCGCGCCGACCTCGTCCCCGACGCCGCGGGCAACCTGACGTTCGCGCAGGCCGCGGCCGTCATGCCGTTCAACAACACGGTCGCGACGCGTGAGATCTCGGGCTCGACGTTCGTCAAGCTCCTCGAGCAGCAGTGGCAGCCCGACGGCGCCTCCCGCCCGTTCCTCAAGATGGGCCTGTCGAGCAACGTCACGTACACGTTCGACGAGACCAAGCCCGCGGGCTCGCGCATCACCAGCGTCATGGTGGGCGGCAAGCCCATCGACCCGGCGGCGAAGTACACCGTCGCGTCCAACTCCTTCCTCATGGCCGGCGGCGACAACTTCACCGCCCTCAACGAGGGTGGCCCGATCTCCGACTCCGGTCTCATCGACCAGGGCCTGTTCGTCGAGTGGCTCAAGGCGCACAGCCCGGTGAAGCCGTCGTACGCCAAGCAGTCGCTGTCCATCCATGGCCAGCCGACGAGCGTCAAGGCCGGGGAGAAGGTCGAGTTCACCGCCTCCGGCTTCGACATGACGAGCAAGAACTCGCCGACGAACACCTCGGTCGAGGTCTCGATCGGTGGCCACGTGGTCGGAACGTTCCCGATCAGCGCGACGAGCGCCGCCACCCCGCCCTACCCGGCCAACCACGGTGAGGCCACGATCTCGTTCACCGCCCCGAGCGACCTCGCCGCCGGCGACGCCGTGATCACGCTGAGGGCCAAGGAATCCGGCACGACGGGCAGCTTCCCCGTGACGCTCGAGGCCGGCGCCACGACGACCCCGACGCCGACGACCGAGCCGACGACGCCGACGACCGAGCCCACGACGCCGACGACGGAACCGACGACGCCGACGACCGAGCCGACCACGCCGACGACCGAGCCCACGACGCCGCCGGCCGGTTCGACGAGCTCCACCACCGGCGCGACGGAGACCGGTTCCGCTTCCGACGGCACGTCCCCGAGCACGACGACGGGGCCGAAGGTCGACACCGATGGCGTGAGCAACGAGCGCGCCGTCACAGGCCTCGCGGGCCTGGCTGTCGTCGTGGTGGCTGCCGGCGCGGGCATCGCGATGCGTCTGCGCCGTCAGAGCTGATCGTCGACAGCAGGGGGCTCATCGGCCCCCTCACGCGCAGCGCCGTCGTCGCTCACGCTGGGGCGGCGGCGCTTCGCCGTGAGCGCGCCGCGCCACATCTGGTGCTCGATCGCGGCGGGCGTGATGCCCAACTGGACGGCCGCGGAGACGATGACGGCGTGGAGCTCGTCGGCGGTGAGGGTGTGGCCGGTGGCGCGGCGCGCGAAGGATCGGGTGAGGGGGCACAACATGACGTCGTCGCACCCTCCGGCGAGCAGCAGGTGACGCCACGTCGAGCCGGACGACTGGCCGGGCAGCGCGCACCAGGCCCGTCGGAGGTCGTCGTCGTGGGCGGCCGCCACCAGGTCGGCGCATGACTCGATACCTCGGCCCGCGAGGAGCGCCGCCGCCTGACGGATGACGGCGCTCTTGTGGGGTGCGTCCACACTGGCGCGGGTGCGGTGGCCGGTGCCGATCTCCTCCCGCCACGTCGTCTCGCCCATGAGATCGAACGCGTGCAGCAGCTCCGACGCGGTGCCCGCCCCGAACGCGGCCTCGTGGCGGGCGACGACGGCGTCGACGGTGCTCGTCATGACGCGGGGCGTCATCACCGCATCGATGACGGCGCTGCTCAGGCCCTGACGCACCGGCACGGCGCGCCATGCAGACGGAGCGCCGCGCTCGAGCACGACGGCGACTGCGAGGGTCGCCGCGCACGACTCGAGATCGTCCCCTGGAACGAGACCGTCCTCGAGAGCTGGCTCGTTCTCCGGAGCAGGCGCGTCTTCGGGAGCGGCCGACTCACCGGCCGTCGGGTCAGCAGGGGACGGCTGGCTGGCCGACGGCGCCTCGTCCGACCCGAGGCCGGTTTCCGCCGGGCCGCCCGCGTCGGGATCGTCCGCCCCGGGGCCGGTCGCACCGAAATCGCCCGGCAGGCGCTCGTCATGCGGCACGACACCGTCATGTGTCAGGAGGCCGGGGCTCATCCACGCGCCGACGAGCGTCGGTGCGGCGTCGTCGGAGGTGTCAGGCGCGGGGGTGTCGAACAGGGGGCCGGGTGCCAGATCGTCGCTCATGGCTCGAGCGTGGCGGGCGGGCCATGAGCGGCGCCAACGTCAGCACGGCCACCCTGTGGATCAGCCTGCTCCGGCAGCGGAAAGAGCGCTCCCGCCGTCACGGCCTGTGGACGACGCGCCCGCGGTGAGAAGAAAGCGGCGGTGAAGGTCGAGACCTCCACCGCCGCTGGGGTGCCCAGGACGCATCACACCAGGGGGGAACGGGAGCACCTTCCTGGGCACGAAGATGAAACTATCGCCCCTTCCTCAGAATTCCCTCTCATGGAACTGTGGTCTGTTTCGCGCGTCTCGGCGGCTTCTATCGTGGGAGCATGAACACCCGCGAGGCATCCTTTCGTCACGTCACCGGACGTGCAGCGCGCGTCCTCATCGTCGACGACGAGGAGGGCCTGCTCACGTCGCTGTCGGCGGCGTTCACGTTCCAGGGCTGGCAGGTGCTGACGGCGACGACCGGCTCGCAGGCCGTCGCCCTCGCGCGGCGCGAGAGCCCGGACGTCGTCGTCCTCGACATCGGGCTGCCGGACACGGACGGTTTCGACGTCCTCGCCCGCATCCGCTCGATCCTGCCCGAGGCGGGAGTCATCTTCCTCACGGCGCGGGATGCGTTGGAGGACAGGGTGAGTGGCATCCGGCAGGGCGCTGACGACTACCTGACGAAGCCGTTCAGCCTCGAGGAGGTCATCGTCCGCGCCGAGGCGCTCATGCGCCGCAGCGGCATGGTCGCGCAGGGGCAGGGCGAGCATCTCGTCGTCGACGACCTCGTCATCAACACCCTGACGTACGAGGTGTCGCGCGCCGGCGAACCGATCCGTCTGACCGCCACCGAGTTCGCGCTCGCGCGGCACCTGGCGCAGAACGGGCGTCGCGTGTGCTCGAAGCAGGAGTTGCTCGCCGCGGTGTGGGGCGAGGATTTCCAGGGCGGTGAGCACGTCGTCGAGCTCTACATCAGCTACCTGCGCAAGAAGATCGACGGGTCGCATCCGGCGCTCATCCACACGGTGCGGGGCCTCGGATACACCATGCGACCCGCCGCGGGATGAACCTCGCACGGCTGCGGCCACGCAAGCTGAGCACCCGCGTCGCAGTGCTCGTCATGACGCTGACGATGGTGCTCGCCGCCATCGGCTGCATCGCCTCGTTCCTGCTGTCACGCGCCGTCATCCACGCGAGCATCGACGACACCCTGCACGTTGCGGTCAACCACGAGCACACGTCGGCGCAGGAGCTGGCGGAAGAACTACCGTCCGGGGCGATCGTCATGGTGCGACGTGGCGACCGGCTCGACGTGCGCGCCAACGGCCCCGACCGCGTGGTGGCGGCGGAGGACGCCACCGCGCTGCGAACCGAGCTCGATCGCCCGGACGGCCTGCGCGACGTCAAGCTGCCCGAACGCGACGACATGCGCGTCGCCACGCTGAGGCAGCCCGGCACCGAGGTGCTCGCTGCCGTCAGCATGGAACCTGCGGAGCGCGACCTCACCCGCCTCGCCGCGTGGCAACTGGCACTGTGGGTGCCCGCGGGCATCGTGGCGAGCGCCGTCGGCGTGTGGCTGACGCGACGTCAGGTGCGGCCCCTGCAGGCCGTCACGCGCACCGCGCGCAGTATCGCCGAGACACCCGCGGAATCGGTGGAGGACGCCGTCAGCCGCCGTGTGCCCGAACCGCGACGAGCCGCCGACGAGGTGGGGGTGCTCACGCACGCCATCAACGATCTGCTGCGTCAGGTCGAGGCGGCCCTCGCGCGCCGCGACGAGAGCGAGGCCGCCCTGCGCACCATGCTGGCCGACGTCAGCCATGAACTGCGCACGCCGCTGGCCGTCGTGCGATCGCATGCCGAGCTGTCCGCGTCGATGCTCACGCGCGCCGTAGAGGCCGAGCGATCCGAGGCGGCGGGCGAGTCTGCCGGCGCGGGCCTCTCGGGCGTTGAGGGCCAGGATGGCGGCGCTGACCACGGACGTAGGGCGGCGAGTGACGTCCGCGCGCTCGAGCTCGAGCTGGCGCCATCGCTGCGTCGCATCGAACGCGAGAGCATCCGGATGGCGCGCCTCGTCGAGGATCTGTTGCTCCTCGCCCACCTCGACGCCGGCCAACGCGCGGCACAGGAGAGCGTCGACGTCACGTTCCTCGCGTTGGAGGCGTTGTCCGACGCGAAACTGATGGCGCCGCAGCACCTGTGGGCGTTCGACGCGCCGGACGAGGCGTGCGAGATCGTGGGCGACGAGAACGGGGTGCGCCGCGTCATCGTCAATCTGGTGACGAACGCGCGACGCCACACGCCCGCTGGTACGCGCGTGCAGCTCAGCGTGCGCGACGCCGGCGACAGCGTCGTCGTCGAGGTGGCCGACGACGGGCCGGGGCTGCCCGCGTCCGTCGCCGCCGAACCAGGGCGACGTTTCAAGGGGGCGGCGCGTTCGGACACCGGTCGTCGCGGTGGGCTGGGCCTCGCCATCACGATGGCACTCGCGGAGTCGATGGAGGCGAGCATCCACTTCGACTCCAGCACTGCCGGCACGACGGCGATCGTGACGTTGCCGCGCCGCCCCGCAGCGCTCGGGGCTGAGTGAGCTTCGGTTCGAGCCGGTCGCGGTGTCGGATGCGCGCCGCGCGGCTCGACAGCCGGCCCGAGCCCGGCCGTCAGGCGATGCGGTGGGCCAACAGGATGACGGCGACGCACGCGACGACGCTGCCCACCGCGTACCCGAGAGCAGTGGCCGCGCGCCGTGCGCGCAGCAGGGTGAGCGTTTCGACGCTCGCGGTGGAGAACGTCGTGAAGCCGCCGCAGACGCCGGTGACGACGAGGGCGCTCAACCATCCTGGGCGAGGATGCGCGGTGAGGACGCCGAGCACGAACGAGCCGAGGAGGTTGACGGCGAACGTCGAGTGGGGCCACGTGCGTGGGCCGCGGGCCTTCATCTCTCCGTCGAGGACGAAGCGCAGGACGGCTCCGACAGCGCCACCGAGGGCGATGAGCGGCCACGTCATCATGCGCTGCTCCGAGGTGCCCAACGGGCGGTGACGACGGCCCCCGCCGCCGCGGCTGCGAGGCCGAGCGCGACCTCCGCGGCGGCGAGGCCCACTCCCGACCCAGCGGAGCGTTCGGCGACCTCTCGCGCGAACGTGCTGTACGTCGTGAAGGCCCCGCAGAACCCGGTGCCGAGCAGCAGACGCCAGGCCGGGCGGTCGCCTGCGCGGGTGAAGAACTCGAGCAGCCCGCCGAGGACGAACGCGCCGACGAGGTTGACCGTCAGCGTCGCCCACGGCGCATGCATCGCGGCCGCAACACCGGCGCGGGCCATCGCCCCCGCTGCGCCGCCCAGGGCGACGAGAGCGACCATCGAGACGCGACGATGCAAGGCGGGCGAACTCACGGCCCGAGCCTAGGCCATGACGCATGACGCCGGCGGCTCACCTGATGCGCGGGTGAGCCGCCGGCGCCTGCTCGTCTGACCTCACGGCTCACGCTCGCTCAGACGAGCATCGTCATTTCGCGTAGGAGACGATGACCGACGGGCGGGGGAAGGCGTCCGTGTGCGGCCACGTGCTCGTCGGCTTCTCGAACGTCGCGTCGTCGGTCTCGCCCGGGTGCTGCACGGCCGTGAAGACGGACAGCTGGTCCGGGCTGACGAGCGGCCCGCAGGTCTCGGCGCCGTAGGGCACCGTGAGGAACTGCTGGACGCGGCCGCGCTCCGGCCCGTTCGTCGGGACGCGGAAGAGCCCGTCGTTGGAGCCAAGCTGGTTGCCGTCGGTGGAGATCCACAGGTTGCCGACGGCGTCGAAGGCGACGTTGTCGGGGCAGCTGATCGGGCTGACGTGCTCCTTCGGGAAGCCGGCGAAGTACGTCTCCTGCGCGGCCGGGTCACCGCAGATGAGCATGAGATCCCAGGTGAAGTCGGTCGAGGTCTCGTACCCCTTGCCGCAGGAGCCGCCACGGCCCTCGGTGACCTCGAGGATGTATCCGTTGCGGTTGCCGGACGTGGCCGTGAGCGGCTCGCCCAGCTTCTTGCGCGTCATCGACGAGGCGAGGGGATTGGCCTCGTCCGTGGTGAACTTCTTGCCGCGGTCGGAGTTGTTCGTCAGCGCGCAGTAGATCTTGCCGTTGACGGGGTTCGGCTCGATGTCCTCGGGGCGGTCCATGCGCGTCGGACCGACCTTGTCGGCCGCCACGCGCGTGTGGACGAGCACCTCCGCGACGCTCATGCCCGGAACGTACGACTTCTTCTCGCTCGCGAGCGGGATCCACGTGCCTGTGCCGTCGTGGACGCCGTCGGCGTCGCCGTCACCGGTGAACTTCGCGACGTAGAGCGTGCCGGCGGACAGCAGCGTCTTGTTGTGGCGGCGTGCGGCGGGCGAGGCACTGCGCTGGTAGCGGTCACGTGAGACGAACTTGTAGATGTACTCGCCCTTCTCGTCGTCCCCGGTGTAGGCGACGACGCGGCCGTCACGTGCGATCGTGACGTTGCAGCCTTCGTGCTTCACACGGCCGAGCATCGTGTGCTTGACGGGCGGGGCTGACGGGTCGAGCGGGTCGAGCTCGACGATCCAACCGAAGCGGTTGGCCTCGTTCGGGGTCTTCGTCAGGTCGAAACGCTCGTCGACGTCCTTCCACCCCTTGCCCTGGCCGGTGATGCCGTACCGCTTGTAGGCATCGGCCTGCTTGGGGTCGAGCGCGCCGGAGGCGTCGAAGTAGCCGTGGAAGTTCTCCTCGCCGTGCAGCGTCGTGCCCCACGGCGTGGTGCCGCCGGAGCAGTTGGCGAAGGTGCCGAGGATCGTCGTGCCCTTGGGGTCAGCCTTGGTGCGCAGCAGCTCGTGACCAGCGGCGGGGCCGTCGACGCGCAGCGGCGTGCTGGCCGTGATGCGGCGGTTGTAGCGCGAGCGGCGCGGGTCGCTGGCCTTCCATGACCCCTTGGCCCGGCCCCTCTCGATGGCGACGACCGCCAGACCGTGCGCGGCCATCTCGATCTTCTTCTTGAGCAGCTCGTCCGTCCCGGTCGGGAACATCAGTTCCGGGTCGGTGTACTCGTGGTTGACGCTCAGCAGGGCGCGGCGACCGTCGAGCGGGATGATGCCGACATAGTCGTTGTTGTAACCGAACTGCTGCGCCTGTGCCTCGGGCGTCTGGTGGTGGACGTCGAAACGCGGTGCGCGCTTGGTGACGGGGTCGCCCCAACGGATGATCACGTCGTGCGTGAACCCTTCGGCGCTGACGACGTCATCCTTGCGGTTCGGCGCGACGGAGGTGAAGGAGGCGCGCCCGACATTGCGCTCGGGTCGCGGGTGGTGGCCGTGCGCAGTGTCCGCCGCAGCAGCCTGCGCGCCGAAACCGGCGAGCACCATGGCGCCCGCGGAGCCCGTGAGCATCGCGCGACGCGCGATGGCACGCTGAGCGAGAGTCTGGAATTCCTCGTTGCCCGAGGTGTTCGGCGTCGGCGCGTCGCACTGGTTGGCGCAGCGGTACTCGCACGTCTTCGCGCTGCGCGAACCGTGGCGGGTATTGATGAGGGGGAGCAGCTTGGGGCTCATGGGGTCTCCTCGCCGGGGCGGAAAGTCGGGAGCTGATCAGGGCGGACGGTGGGGGCGCCCACGCGGGTCGATCCTTGGGCGTCGAGGCAGACACGAGACGTCGCGCAGATGTCGTCGGCGTAAACCCTGAGAGCCGGCTGCATGACTTAGGTGGGCCTAAGGCGCGGCGGCGGACTCGAGCTCGAGCAACCGCTGCTTCGCCTCGACGCCGCCGAGGTAGTTGCCGAGGGAGCCGTCGCTACGCACGACCCGGTGACAGGGGAGGACGATGGGTAGCGGATTGCTCGCGCAGGCACTGCCGACGGCGCGAACCGCGCGGGGGCGTCCCGTCGAGGAGGCGAGATCGGCGTAGCTGATGGTGCGGCCGTAGGGAATCGTGGTCAGGCTCGACTGCACCTCCCGTCGGAAGGGGGCAGTGGACAACGACAGGTCGGGCGTCACGCTGAACTCCACGCGCACCCCGGTGAAGTACAGGTCGAGCTGGCGGCGCAGGGTGTCGGCGGGCTGGGCCGAGCGCAGCGTGCGGCGTCCGAGACGTTCACCGAGGTCGTCGAGCACGGCGTCGAAGCCCTCCGACTCGAACGCGATGCGGACGACGGCGTCGTCGCGGAAGGCGAGCAGGAGCCGACCGAGCAGCGTCTCGTGCGTCGTCCACACGACGTCGACGTCCCGCGGACGCACATGTTCGAGCAGACGATTCGTCAGCGCCTCGGTCGATGACGCGTCGGTGAAGGCGTCGATGGTCGTGGTGAACACGTCGTCGCTGGTCATCAGGTGTCCTCTCGGGTCGGGATGAGTCGATGACGCAGCGCGGCGATGGCGTCGGCTCCGCAACGCCGGGCGGCCGCCGTCGAGCAGCCGAGCTTGTCGGCGATCTCCGGGTAGGTCCACTGCCCCACGTAGCGGTGCACGACGACGAACTGCTGCCGTTCGCTCAGAGCGCCCACGTGGCTCCACAACTCGCCGTCCCAGGCCTCGACGTCGGCGCCCGGGTGGACGTCGTCGACGAACAGGCGTTGAAGCGCCTGCCCGGCGTCGTCGTCCTTGGCGGCTCCGGCGCCGAGGCGCCGCGATCGAGTCGAGTCGTGGGCCGCCTCGACATCGCGGACGAGCTCGGGGTGTGGTGCGGCGCGGCGATTCCGTCGCACGATGTCGACGCTCTTGTGCCGCGCCACGCGCACGAGCCATGCCTCGACGTCTTCGATGTCGTCGAACGGGTAGCCCCGCAGAGCCGCGAGAAACGTCTCGGACCAGGCGTCCTCCGCGTCCGCACCGGGCCCGAGGGTCGCGGCGCACACGCGCAGAACCGTCGGCCCATGGCGTTCGACGATCTCGTGGAAGAGCGGTTGTGTCATCACTCAGGAGTCGTCCGAGAACGACGAAGTGTGAGGTCGGCGAGAGGACGTTTTTCGCAACCGAGCCGAGCGGCGCGAGAACCGTTCAGAACAAACGGGATTCACGGGTCGTCTCGCTCTCCCCGTGGGCGAGGAGCCAGCGTTTGCGATCCAGGCCGCCGGCGAAGCCGACGAGGGAACCGTCCGAGCCGACGACGCGGTGGCACGGCACGATGACGCTGATCGGGTTGTGCCCGACGGCCTGCCCGACGCCCTGTGCCTGGCCAGGGGTGGCGACTCCGTCGGGTGAGAGCGACGCCGACAGCTCGCCGTACGTCGTCGTCTCGCCGGGAGGGATCTGCAGCAACAGCTCCCAGACGCTGCGCTGGAACGGGGTGCCGAGCGGGGCGAGCGGAAGGTCGAAATCGGTCCGCTCCCCGGCGAACCAGGCGGTGAGTTGCTGCGCCGCGGCGTCGAGGAGGGCATCGTCGGACCGCTCGACGCGGGTGCCGAACCACGCCGCGTCCGGCTGATGCGCCTGGCCGTCGAAGTAGGCGCCGAGCACCCCGTCATCGCTCGCGGCGACGAGCATGTCGCCCAGCGGCGTCGCGAGGCGGGTTGACCGACGATTCTGCGCGCTCGCGCCGTCACCGCGCAGCAGGGGAGGACTCGCGACGGTCATGACGACGCCTGCGAGTCATCGTCGGACGGCTCGGGCCACCGATGGGCGAGTGGCTCGGGCGCCAGACCTGCGGCTCGATCGGCGTGGAACTTCTCCCACGGGAGCCACTTCGTCGTCAGCGCTGATTCGATGTCGATACCCGCGCTCCGAGCGAAGACCAGGATCATGGCGAACGCGTCGGCGACCTCACCCTCGAGGTCCTGGCGCAGCTCGTCGTCGCTCTTGCCCCGGTTTCGACCCTGCCCGCTCGAGGCGAGATAGGCCTGCGTGAGCTCCCCGACCTCCTCGGTGAGCTTGAGCAGGACCCACTCCGGCGTGCGCTCCACAGCGAAGTACTCGCCGTACGCAGCCGAGATGCCCTCGATGCGTCCACTCCACTCGTTCAGCTCCATGGTCGAAGCCAACCACGCGGCGCCGACAAGCCATCGAACGTGGCCACCCAACCGGCCCGCAGGAACGCTCCCCGCACCCTGCCGTTGGTCTGCCCGAGAGAGATCCGACTCGCCTTGGCCGGGATGCGGTCAGGCTCGGTCGGCAGCACGTTCGAAAGCGGCGAGTGCGCGATCGTCGTACAGCACGAAACGGATCAACCGGACATGTGCACATCGGGCGGAACGCGCCACCTCGAGAGCGATGCACGCGACCTCTTCGACGTCCCAGCCGTACACGCCCGCGCTGATGGCGGGAAAGGCCACGGAGCGGCATTCCGCCTCGTCGGCGATCCGCAATGACTCGGCGAAACAGGAGCTTAGAAGAGCCGGATCCGTCTGGCCCGCATGACGATTCGGGCCGACAGTGTGGATGACGTAGCGCGCGGGCATCCGCCCCGCGCCGGTGATGACGGCCTCGCCGGTCGGTAATCCGCCCGTCAGCCGTGTCGCGCGCAGCTTGCGACACTCCTCGCGCAGCTGCGGCCCTGCTGCGGCATGGATGGCACCGTCCACGCCGCCACCGCCGAGCAGGCCCGAGTTCGCGGCGTTGACGACGGCGTCGACCTGCTCGGTCGTGATGTCGCCACGCACGATCTCGACGGAGGGGGCCTCATGGACTGTCACGGTGTTCATGGCACCCATCCTGCACCGCGCCGCAGTTCCGCAGGTGGGGACGGGATTCGCGAATGTGACCGAAAATCGCACAGGGGACAGGAATCGCGACCGGGGACGTAGTTCGCAGGAGGGGACAGGAATCGCCGATGGGTACTACGGGTGTAGAAGCTCGACGTGACGGGGCATACACTCGAAGACGGTGCCGGCGATCCCGCTCGGCACCTCGTGCTGTGACGAGACCAGCCGTGACGAGGCGCGACGCGCCGATGGAGGATGACGACGATGCTGACGAACGCGCTGTGGGCGAACTCCTACTCGCCCGGTGTGCCCCTGCGCCTCGATTACGGCATGGCGACGCTCGTCGATCAGTTCGACTCCGCCGTCGCGCGATTCGGCGATCGCCCGGCCATCGACTTCATGGGGCGCGTCACGACCTACGACCAGCTCAAGGCTCAGGTCGACGCCGCCGCGGCCGGTCTGTTGGACCTCGGTGTCACGGCGGGCGACCGCGTCGCCGTCCTGCTGCCTGGCTGCCCGCAGAACGTCGTCGTCACGCAGGCGATCATGCGCATCGGCGCGATCGCGGTGCAGCACAACCCGCTCTACACGATCGGTGAGCTGCGCGCGCCGTTCGAGGACCACGAGGCCGAGGTCGTCATCGCATGGGACAAGATCAGCCCGATGCTCGTCGACCTCGCGCAGGAGAACGGCGTCCGCCACATCGTCGCGATCGACGTGACGGCGGAGCTGCCGTTCGTCAAGCGTCTCGCGCTGCGCCTGCCGGTGAAGAAGGCGCGCGAGTCGCGCGAGCGGCTCACCGGCCCGGCGCCCGAGGGCCTGCTGAGCTGGAACGACCTGCTCTCACGCGGCACGCTGCCCGTCGACCACCCCAAGCCATCGGCCGGTGACCCGGCGATCATGCTCTACACCTCGGGCACGAGCGGCACCCCCAAGGGCGTCCCGCTCACGCACGCGAACCTCGCTGCCAACTGCCTGCAGGGCAAGGCGTGGGCGCAGCTGCGTGACGGTGAGGAGACGTTCCTCGTCGTCCTCCCGATGTTCCACGCGTACGGTCTGACGATCGGCGTCCTCGCGGGCATCAACCTCGGCGCGTGCCTGCTCATGCTGCCCGCCCCCGAGGTGCCGCTCATCATCGACGCCGTGAAGCGTCGCACCCCGACGTTCGCTCCGGGTGTACCGCCGCTGTACGCCCGCATCCTCGACGAGGCGGAGAAGCGCGACGTCAGCCTCGAGGGCATCCGCATCGGCCTGTCGGGCGCGATGTCGCTGCCGTCCGCGCTCGTGCAACGCTGGGAGGAGGCGACGGGCGGCCACCTCATCGAGGGCTACGGCCTCACCGAGACGAGCCCGGTCGTCGTCGGCAACCCCATCTCCGACGATCGTCGCGCCGGCTCGATCGGCGTGCCGTTCCCCGACGTCGAGATCCGCCTCGCCGATCCCGAGGACGTCACGAAGGACGCGCCGGAGTCCGGCCCGGGCGAGCTGCTCGTCAAGGGTCCGCAGGTCTTCGGTGGCTATTACAAGAAGCCCGAGGCGACGCAGGAGGCGTTCCACGACGGCTTCTTCCGCACCGGCGACGTCGTCGAGATGGGTGAGGGCGGCTACCTGACGGTCGTCGACCGCATCAAGGAGATGATCGTCACCGGTGGCTTCAACGTCTACCCGAGCGAGGTCGAAGGCGTGCTGCGCGAACACGACTCGATCGCTGACGCCGCCGTCGTCGGGCTGCCCGCCACCGCGGGCGGTGAGGACGTCGTCGCCGCCGTCGTGCTCGCCGACGGCCACACCGATGCTGACGCCGAGGCGCTGCGCCGCCACGTCAAGGGCAAGCTGACGGCGTACAAGGCGCCGCGTCGCTTCGTCGTCGTCGACGAACTGCCGACGAACCCGATGGGCAAGGTGCTGCGCCGCGAGGTCACCAAGCTGCTGCACGAGCACGCGAACCAGGGTGACTGAACGAGCGGTGGTCGCGGCGACACGGCGGCGAAGGCCGCCACCCCGATCGGGTGGCGGCCTTCGTGGCTGCGAGCGCTGTGGACTCAGCGCTCGCGGCAGCGGACGTCAGCGCTTCTCGGCGTCGGAAGTGGTCCCCGCGGTTGCCGCGTTCGCGGCGTCGTGCGCGTCGAACGGCAGGTCCTCGTGGACGATGTCGGGGTTGTCGTGCTGCGTCTCGACGAGTTCGTGGGCCTCTTCGTCGGAGGCGACCGTCGGCATCGAACCCGGCAGCGGTCTACGCGCCGACTCCTTCATCGCGAGCAATGCGATGCCGCCGAGCACGGCGAAGAACATCGTGTAGAGCGCCGGCGCGTTCTTGCTGCCGGTCCACTTGACGAGCGCTTCGCTGATCATCGGCGCGGTGCCGCCGAACAGGGAGACGGCGATGTTGTACGACAGCGCCATGCCGCCGAAGCGTGAGGCCGTCGGGAACAGCGCGGGCAGCGTCGAGGCCGACATCGCGACGTAGAAGCAGACGGAGAAGGCCAGCATGAACATCGCGACGAAGGCCAGCGTCTGGTTCTTCATCATCATGTAGGCGGGGTAGGTGAACAGCAGCGTCGAGATGATCGCGATCCAGTAGACGGGCTTGCGGCCGATCTTGTCCGACAAGCGCCCGACGAAGGGCACGGCCAGGGAGAGCGCCACGAGCGCCGGGATGGTGGCTGCAGCGGCACCCAGGGTGGTGTAGCCGTGGTTGCTCTCGAGGTAACCGGGCATGTACGACGTGAGCGAGTAGCCGGCGGTGTTCGTCGCGCCGACGAGCGCCATGGCGATGAGCAGCGGGCGCCAGTGGTGCTTGATGATGCCGACCGGGCCGAGCTGCGTCTGCGACTCGTCGATGGCGTCGTTGCTCTCGGCTGCCTCGTTGGCGGCCTGCGTGTTCTCGAACGTCGGCGACTCGTCGATCTTCATGCGGAAGTACATGGCGAGCAGGCCGAACGGCAGAGCGAGCAGGAACGGGATGCGCCAGCCCCAGTCGTCCATCGTCTCGGAGCCGAGGCCGATGCTGAACAGCGCGACGACGGCGGCGCCGACCGCGAAACCGAGGTAGGAACCGGTGTCGAGAAAGCTCGAGAAGTAGCCGCGACGCTTGTCGGGGGAGTACTCGGAGACGAACGTCGTTGCGCCCGAGTACTCACCGCCGGTGGAGAAGCCCTGGATGAGGCGGCAGATGATGAGACCGGCGAACGCCCACCAGCCGGCGGTCGAGAACGACGGCAGTAGACCGATGGCGCCCGTCGCGATCGACATGGCGAGCATCGTGATGGCGAGCGTCTTCTGACGCCCGATCTTGTCGCCGAGGGGGCCGAAGACGAGGCCACCGAAGGGGCGGGCGAGGAAGCTGACGGCGAACACGGCGAAGGTGATGATCATCTTCGTCGAGTCGTCGCCACCCTCGGGCTGGAACACCTTCGTCATCGTGGCGGCGAGGTAGCCGTAGATGCCGAAGTCGTACCATTCCATGAGGTTGCCCATGGTGGCGCCCGTGATGGCTTTCTTGAGTGGAGCTTTCTCGACCACGGTGATGTGGTCGCGTTCGAGCTCGCGGGGCTCGCCGTCCGGTGCGGCGGAAGCGGTATGGGACATGTGTGTTTCTCCTGCGCACGTTCGGGTGGGCGAAGCCGGGCCCGCAGCGCATTCGTCGCTCGTGGGTGTTCGTCTCGAATGGGAAAAAACGGTTCTCATCCCATCGCCGATGCCCCGGAATGTCCAGTGCTCGGACGCCTTGCGGCCCCGATCTGCGAGGTTCGGCAGCGCTGAGGCAGCGCGGCGCCACAGCTTTGTCGCGACGATGTGATTTGCCGCACATCTCACGCCGCAGCAGGGGTTGTCGGCCCCCGTGTCGCCCCTTCTCCGGGCGGCTCGCGTTGCTACTCTGAGCCCGGCTCGCCCGCCGGGCAGGTGCCCGGCGAGGAACCGAACGACCGGTCCTCACGCCGCGTCATCCACTTCTCGATCTCGCAGGAGACGCCATGGCCACACAGGCCGATTCCACGCCCGCCGAGCCGTCAGGGCCCGCGGGCTCCGTCGCCGACCCGACGCCTGGCGCGGGTGGTCAGAACGAGCTGCGACGCGACCTCAATGCGCGCCACCTCAACATGATCGCCATCGGCGGCGCCATCGGGACGGGCCTGTTCCTCGCCTCCGCCGGTTCGATCCACGAGGCGGGCCCCGGCGGCGCGCTCGTCGCGTACGGCGTCATCGGGTTCATGGTGTGGTTGCTCATGCAGAGCCTCGGCGAGATGTCGACGTATCTGCCGCTCGCCAACTCGTTCGAGTCGTACGGCACCCGATTCGTCAGCCGCAGCTTCGGCTTCGCGCAGGGCTGGAACTACTGGTTCAACTGGGCGATCACGGTCGCGGCGGAGATCGCGGCGGCGGGCGCCGTCGTCAACTACTGGGCGCCGGACGTCGACCAGCGTCTCGTCGCGCTCGTCTTCTTCGCCATCCTGTTCGCCATCAACGCGATCAGTGTTCGCGCCTTCGGCGAGAGCGAGTTCCTGTTCGCCTCGATCAAGGTCATCACCGTCCTCGTGTTCCTCACCGTCGGCGTCCTCATGATCTTCGGCATCATGACGGAGGCGCCCGGCACGAAGAACTGGACCACCGGCCAGGCGCCGTTCGTCGGCGGGTTCTCGGGCATCATCGCCATCTTCATGATCGCCGGATTCAGCTTCCAGGGCACCGAGATGATCGGTGTCGCCGCCGGTGAGGCCGACGAGCCCGAGAAGACGATCCCGAAGGCCATCCGCGCCGTGTTCTTCCGCATCCTCATCTTCTACATCGGCGCGTTCGTCGTCATCGGCTTCCTGCTGCCGTACACCGACCCGCGCCTCGTCAATGCCGCTGACGGCGACATCCAGGCGTCGCCGTTCACGCTGATCTTCGAGAAGGTCGGCGTGGTCGGTGCGGCGAGCGTCATGAACGCGGTCATTCTCACCGCCATCCTGTCGGCCGGCTCGTCCGGTCTCTACGTCTCGACCCGCATGCTCTACGCGATGGCCCAGAAGGGCATGGCGCCCCGCTTCCTGCTCAAGACCAACCGCCGTTCCGTACCGATGCCGGCGCTGCTGCTGACGGCCCTCGTCGCGCTCGGCTGCTACGGGCTGAGCCTGCTCTCGTCCGACGCCTATGGCTGGCTCGTCGCTGCCTCCGGTCTCGCGGGGTTCATCACGTGGTGCGGTATCGCGTGGAGCCACCTCAAGTTCCGCAAGGCGTACGTCGCACAAGGTGGCCGCGTCGAGGATCTGCCGTTCCGCGCGAAGTGGTACCCGCTCGGGCCGGTCGTCGCGCTCGGCATGTGCGCGCTCGTCATCGTGCTGCAGAACAAAGACCTGATCTTCGAAGGCACCGTCGACCCCGGCGGCCTGCTCGAGAGCTACATCGGCCTGCCGCTGTTCCTCGCCGTGTGGGCCGGCCACAAGCTCATGACGAAGTCGAAGAAGGTCGACCCGCTCGAGGCGGATCTCACGCGCACCCGCTCGCACTCCTGACGGCGGGTTGACCGGCTGGGCGCGTTGACAGGCTGCGCTGACTCGGCCAGCGCGCGGTGTTCGGTTTCGAGCTGTACCGGCGACTAATTTTCAGATGTGGGTCGCATTTTGGGATAGAAGCGATTCGTTACCGGGGTGTCGACGACCTCGTCGCGGATGTCTCGGAAGGTCTTGCGTGCCTCAGCGTTTCCTCCGCTCGAAGCCTCAGTGGTCTCCTGCACCCTCGTCTGCACCGCCGCGTCTCGCCCTCGTGACGGCGACGTCGGGAGATCTGGGTTCGCTGGAGCAGCAGCGGCGATTCCTCCGCGACGTCGCATCCGGCGTCCCGCACGTCGTCGTGGACGATCTCGCGTGAGCGCGATCGATCGCCTTGCTCGCGAACGATCCCGACGTACAGCTGCACGAGCTCGACGCGGCCGACTTCATGATCGGTCGGGCGGGCAACATGGGTGCCAGCATCGCCATCGCTCAGGGGCGTGAGGGTTTCATCCATCCAGACTCGCGCAGCATCCCACTACCAGGGTTCCTCGAGGCGTATCGCGACGCCTTTGCCGTGTGCGGCACGAGCCGCGGGTGGTTGTTCAACGGCCCCATCACCTACCTGTCGGCCGATGATGACCTGGCGGCCATGAAACGACGCAGAGTCGCGCAGCTCGTCGACCCGCACCCGCGCCGCGCGTTCCCGCCTCCTGGTGACGTGCACGCGAACGAGGACCATCGGTTGCTCCTGTCGGGCAACTTCGCCGTCCGCGTGCGCGAGTGGCGGTTGCTCGGTGGTTTCTGCCCCCGACTACCGCGACCCGGCCATCGGCGACCTCGATCTCGCGATGCGCGCCGAGCAGGCCGGGCTGTCCATGGCATGGGTCGGTGGCGCGCACGTATTGCACGCGCCGACGGCGTCGTCGACGCGTGGTGTCGAGGACCTCGCGGTGTTCGCGCGCCGTTGGGGCCACGAACCGCCCGCTCAAGAGGCCGTGACGCGCACGTCCGCGTAGTCGGGGTGCTTGTCGATCCACGACGCGACGTACGGGCAGACCGGGTCGACCTTCTTGCCGGCCGCGCGCACGTCGTCGAGCGCGAAACGGACAATCTGGCTCGCGAAACCGCGGCCACCGAAGCGTTCCGGCACCAGCGTGTGCGGCATCGTGACGACGTCGCCGTCCTCGCGGTAGTCGGCGAACCCGACCTGCTCGTCGTCGAGGAAACCCTCGTAGCGGTGGGTCTCGGTGTTCTTCTTCACGGTGATGGTGTCGCTCATGCACTCACTGTGGCACGCCGAACTCGCGGGCGGGCGAGTATCCCGCGCGGTGTGTCGGTGAGGTGTGTCGGTGAGGTGCGGGGCGCCGCATCGAGGCTCGATAGGCTGTCGTCGCGGGCGTGGTGCGCCCGGGCGGCGCCGTGATCGGCTGCCGTCAGCCGTTCGGCCAGGGGAGGCCTCGTGGGTGTCACGCTCGATCTCGTCAACTCCCTTCTCGACGGCCCGACGGGGCGACGTGATGAGAAGCAGATCCTCACGCTGCTGCGCGAGGCGCCCGGCGCGGAGCTGAACGACGTCCTCGAGAACGTCGACGCGGCCAAGCTGTTCGACGACATGGATGACCGCCTCATCGGCCCCGACAACGAGACCGCCCTCATCGAGTTGCTCACCCGCACGAGGCGTCACGAGTTGAGCATGGCGGCGCAGGTCGCCGTCATCCACGGGATGCAGGGCGGCGCGACGTCGGCTGCGATGGAGGGCGCGATCCGTGACATGCTGCTCGCCCACACGGGCAACGACCTGACGCACCTGAAGAACACGCTCAACCTCGCGAAGGGCCGACACGATCTGGAGGGTCTCGTCTTCGCCGACATCGACGACGACGCCATCCGCGCCGAGATTCTCGACCACTTCGCCGCGTCCTCGTCGCTCGAGGGTGAGCGGCAGGCGAAGACCCTGTCCGACATCGACGACACCGCCCTGGCGAAGATCCACGAGACGCGTTACCCGCGCGGAACCGTCATCCCGGGCATCATTGCGTTCTACGAAGCACTCGACCTCGGACCTCGTGACGCGCCGCTCTCGCGCGGTGACCTGACGTTCGTCACGGCGCGGCCTGCGGATGCCCTGGGGTTGATGAAGAGCTACAGCCGCGAGTCACTCACCAAGGCCGGGTTCGCGGATCTGTCGATCATGACGGGCAGCATCTTCCATCTCGCGACGCACGACGCGATGGCCGCGAAGAAGGTCGCCAACATCGCGCACTACGCGACCTTGTTTCCCGAGTACGACCTCGTGTTCGTCGGCGATTCGGGGCAGGGGGACATCGCCGTCGGCGAGCAGATCCTGCGGGCGCACGCAGACGTCGTCAAGGCTGTCTTCATCCACGACGTCGTGGCCCTGGATGCCGGACGCCGCGCCGAACTCGCCGCGAAGGGGATCTGGGTCGTCGACACCTACGTCGGTGCGGCGCTCAGGGCTCACGAGTTGGGGCTGATCTCCGAGGCCGGGGTGAAGCGCGTCATCGACGAGACGCGTCGCTTGCTCGACGACGTCGAATGGGAATCGTCCGAGCAGGAACACGCGATGCGCGAGCTGGTGGAACGGGACGCTGCCGGCGCCTGACGCGGTGGCGCGTGCCTGCGAGCTCGCACGGGCCTGTGGATGACGAACGCCGCGTCGCTGCGCGTCGCCGTACCGTCGAAGGGTGATGAGCGACGGGCCCCGGGAGCGGTTGATGATCCATGGCGCGTCCGCGCTCAGCGACGCCGAACTCGTCGCCTTGCATCTCGGGACGGGCAGCCAAGGGGCCCCCGTGCTCGTGCTCGCCCACCGCCTGCTCGACGCCTGGGGCGGCGTCGCCGGGCTGGCGCGCGCGGAAGTGCCCGAACTCGCCAGGACGCCCGGGGTAGGCCCCGCGAAGGCGAGCCGACTCGTCGCGGCGTTCGCCCTCGGTTCGCGCGGCGGGCAGCGCCCGACGCGGCCCCTGCGGTCGTCGGCCGACATCGCGGCGCTCGCGCGCGCCCACATCGGCCACGAACGGGTCGAGCACGTCCTCGCCCTCGTGCTCGACGCCCGCCTCGTGCCGCTGCACACGAGTGTCGTCAGCCGCGGCGGCGCCGCGGGCGCGAGCCTGCCCGTGCGGGAGCTGCTCGCCCTCACGATGCGCCACGACGGCGTCGCGCTCGCCGTCGCGCACAATCACCCCAGCGGGCACGCCGCGCCGAGCCGCGCCGACCTCGACGCGACCCATCGCCTCCGCACCGGCTGCGACGTCGTCGGCGTGCGCCTGCTCGACCACGTCGTCGTCACCGACGGCGACGCGTGGGCCAGCATCACATCAACGCACTGAACACCTCGTTGCGCGCGGCAGGCAGGAGGGCTTCGGCGAACGTCTGCGACCGGAGGTTGAGTAGTTGAGCATCCCTTGCGAGCCGTAACGCCATGGCCAGGGACCGCTGTGTGTGAGGCTCTGGAACCGTGACGGGCAGGCTTTCAAAATTCTCCTCTTTCAACCGGTTCCGGCTGGTCGGAGTGCTCCCAGTGCTCGCCTGGTTTACGAGGGCGGTGAACTGTGGTGAGAGGAGCTGGGCAAGAAGGACTTCCGGGAGAATTCGGGTACGGTCGATCTCGTAGGTGGGGAACTCGTTGGACGCGAAAAGATGGCTCTCCGCAATGGCGAAGGACTGCTTCCAAGCGAACAGTCGGTTGTAGACGAGGTCCCCGGGCGCTACTTCGTAAAGTGTCTTCGCCGAGAGGTCGCGTCCGTACCGCGTCTCGCGGTGGAAAACGCCATCCCCGTACCAGCGCACCCCTGCCAGTCCATACGAATCGTCGGTCCGTACGGGCACAGGTCGGCGCACGCGTGACACCAACTCGCCCAAGGGGACCGATACCCCGGGCTGCTCGTTATGGGTGACGGAGCGGAGAAGCGACGCTCTGTTTGCGCCTTGGCGGATGATCTGGCTGACCGTCGATGCCGTGGTGTCCAGATAGTCGGCGATGCGCTTCTGCTCGGCGAGGTCGGGGAGGGGGATTTCGATCCTCTCGAAGTTCTTGATGGATAGCGTTCTGTTGCGATCGGCTGATCCCGGTGACGCCTGCCCTAGTGACCCAATCCCTGTTTCGGACAGCAGGTAATGCTTCACGTAATTGAGGTCCGCGTTTCCCCGGGAGGTATATTGCAGAAAACGGTTGGAGGCAATATATCCATGCTCGTCTTCCGTCGTGGTCGTTACCGCACCCTCCCAACCCTTGATGTTACTGATGACAATGCGGCTAGGCGCAAGACGGAAGTATCGGAGTTTAGAGAGTTCATGAGCGGGCGCTTGGGGGTAGCGGATAATGCCGTTTCCAAAGCTTCGGAGGCCCACGGGGCGGTAGGCCTGCGTGGGGTCGATGGCGACAGGGGTTCGAGCTGCTTCCAGGAGTTCACCCAACGGCACCATGTCCGTCATGAGTGCACCTCGAATCCCGCGACGGTGGTCTTGAGGTCGTCGAGTACGGCGAGGATCTCGTGCTCGGTGGCGATGAGTTCGTCGACGATCTCGGCGACGGGGCGGTGCGTGAGGTCGTCGGCGGTGTGGGGGTTGTGCAGGTCGAGGTTGTAGCCCGATTCGCGGATCGAATCGGCGCTCACGCGCCAGGCGTGCTCGTTCCCGGTGCGCCCTTCGTGGGAGGTGCCGCCCCACCACGTCGTGAAGTCGGCGAATTCCTCGAACTGCAGCGGCTTCGTCTTCGTGTAGCGTTTGCGGCCCTCGGGCAGGGGGTGCTCGTAGAACCACACGTCGTCGCTCTGCGGGCCGCGCTCGAAGAACAGCACGTTCGACGGAATGATCGTGTACGGCGCGAACACGCCTTCGGGCAGGCGCAGCACCGTGTGGAGGTTGAACTTCTCCATGAGCCTGGCCTTGATGCGCCCGCCGATACCGGCGTCGAACATGACGCTGTTGGGCACGACGATCGCGCACCGCCCCGTCGGTGACTTCTCGATGCGGGCCATGACGTGCTGGAGGAACAGCCACACCGTCTCGGTGGTGCGCAGGCTCGTCTGGAAGTTCTCGAGAACCCCCGATTCCTCCTCACCACCGAACGGGGGGTTGGTGACGACGACGTCGACGCCGTCGCCGCGCACCTGATCGAGCTTCTGCGACAACGTGTTGGTGCGCACGAGGCGGGGTCGATCGACCTCGTGCAGCAGCATGTTCATCTGGGACAGCAGGAACGGCAGCGGCTTCTTCTCGATGCCGCGCACGCTCTGACGCACCTTCTGCCGCTCGACGCTGCCCGGCGCCTGCTCCAGCATGTGCTCGAGCGACTCGATGAGGAAGCCGCCGGTGCCCGCAGCCGGATCCATCACCGTCTCACCGGGTTTAGGGTCGACGAGGTCGACCATGAGACGCACGAGCGGGCGCGGGGTGTAGAACTCACCGGAATCGCCGGCTGCGTCACGCATCTCCCGCAGCATCGACTCGTAGACGTGTGCGAGCGTGTGGATGTCGTCGTTGCTCGCGAAACTGATCTTGTCGATCTGGGCGACGAGATCCTTGAGCAGGAAACCGCTCATCATGCGGTTCTGCACGTCGTGGAAGACCGCGGAGATCGTGTTGCGCGGGTCGGTGGGATCGTCGGAACCGTGAAGGTCGCGCAGGTGCGGCAGGAGCTGCGTGTCGACGAATTCGAGGAACGGCTCGCCGGTCATCGAACCGCGGGCCCACTCGGACCATCGATACCGGCCCTGGATGGCTGGGACGTACCCCGGGTTCCCGATGGGGCGATCCTGCTCCGCCTCGTCGTACGCCCGCAGGAAGAGCAGCCACGCGAGCTGGGGCAGTCGGTCGAGCTCACCGTTGAGCCCCGCATCCTTGCGCATGATGGCGCGCGATTCCTTGACGATGTTCTGCAGTTGCGCGCGGGTTGTCGCGGGCTGGGTCATCGGTTCCTCGACTTCTGGTAGAACGTGCGGACGAAAGCGTAGGCGGTGTCGCTGGTGCGAGACGTGACGTCGAGATCGGCGACCATCGCCGCGTACGGCGTGGGCCACGAGGCCGGCGGCGCGGGAAGGTCGGCGGGCGCTGCAGCGCCGTCACGGACGCGGAAGACGACGTCGACACGCTCCGCGAACCGCGCAGCATCGAGCGCGCCGGATTCGATGATGAGGACGAGGTCGACGAGATCCTTCACCCGGGACGACGGCCGGTCATGGGCGTAGATGCGCGAATAGGCGTGCACCTTCTCCGCCGCATGCTGTGCCAGGTCGACGGCGCGGATCCGGACCGCCGGTGCTGCGGACGGGATCAGCGGGCTCGGGATCTCCACGGTCTCGACCGCCCCCGCCGTCTCGGCGGCCTGAGTGACCACGTCGAGAGTGAGATGTTCGAAGCTCGTGCCGCCGACCGAGGCTTCGACGCCGACCCGCCACGCCCCCTCATCGTCGGCATCGCGCAGGCGCCGGGGGAGGCCGACCCGAAACGAGAATGAGTCACCGAGATCCCGGTCGAGTGCTTCGTCGAGCAGATCTTGCACGTCGAGTGCCGTCAGGCCGGTCTCGGCGTGGACGAGATCGAGATCCTTGGTGGTTCGCGCCTGCGCCTCGAACCGTGCTTCGAGCAGAAAGCCGCCCTTGAGCACCCATGCCTCGTCGAGAGCGAGCCGGGCGAGCAGCCGCTGGAACGCGATCTGCCGGCGTAGGCGGGCGGGGTCGACACAGCGTTCGCGTGCCGCGTTGCGGATGCGGTGGCCCAACGATCTGGACGCGTCGGAATGCTTCATCGCGCGGCACGCTCCGCGAGGCGGCCCAGCGCTCGTTCCACGCGCAGGGCGGACGCGGCGGGCGCTTCGTCCGAGGCCCGCCGCAGTCTCCGAGCCGTCGTGAGGCCGCGCTCGACGGCGTCTGCGACGGCGTCATCGACGATCTCTTGGGAGAGCTCGGCATCACCGGCCGCATCGATGAGTGTGCGGACAGGCGTCGTGACCCGCCAGCCGGAACGCGTCTCGACGTCTTCGTCGCCGAGGTGGCCCCGATGCACGATCACGGACGGATCCGTGAGCGCTCTGCCACTCGAGGCCGTCATGTGGAGGCGGCGGGGGTTGCTGTCCGAGAGCCCATGAAGCGCCAACGCCGTGGCGTGGGAGAAGGCGGCCTGCGGACCGACGGCGAGCTGCAGGCGCACGAGATGATCGTGCTCCTCGACCGGCCAGTGCGGGAGGCGGAACAGGCCTCGCTCGACGCGAAGCCAGTTGCCGGCATCGACGTGGTACTTCTGCGCCTGGTAGGAGTACCCGGCGTCGAGGGCTTGCGCCGCAGTGAAGTAGCCGGACTGAGTGAAAGCCATCCGCTCGAGGCGGAGACGCAGCTCGCGGCGGTCGGTGCGCATGGTCCCAGCATAGCCCGGCGTCGCCTCAATAAAATCTTTAGTTTCAGCGGCAGCGGTGTATGCCTAACTCAAGATCATGCTGAGTACAGCCAGGTTTGGACCGTCCCCAGCATGGCGTTGAACTCGGTGACACCGCCGAAGGCCTGCGTGATCTCCCGCTTGCTCCCCACCTGGGACAGCGGCGGCAGGGAGAGGACCTCGCCGGTGCTGATGTCGTCGACGCCGTGCTCGACGTAACGCTCGAGCAGCCCCTCGATCGCCGCCCGGGCCTGCGTGGGAAGAGCCTCGATCTCCGATTCGTGGGCAGCCCGGGCGCGGCGGGCGCGCTCGGCGCGAGTCGGCATCGGGGCGTCGAACGCGAGATGGGTGAGGGCGTCGAACAGGTCGATCATCTCGGTGCCCGGTGCCGCGATGTCCTCGCGCCGGATCCCCGCCCGTTCCAGTTCGGCCAAGGCGCGGGCACGTCCCGCCGGCGTCGCCCATTCGGCGGCAAGCTGATCCGCAGTGCCCGCGACCCGACCCAACGTGGTGCGCAAGTAGCGCTCGAACTCCACGAGCTGGAGCCCGCCCCCGCTCGTGTCGGCGCGGAAACGCAACTCGCCGGTGATCGAGATGCCGGACGCGCGGTCGACCACGAGCTTCGGCGGGCGCGGCGGCTGCGCGGGGCCGGGGACGACGGCGAAGGGCGCGCCCGGATCGCCGACGCTCGCGCCGTCGATGTCGACGGCGCCGTCGGCATCGGCCCAGCCGTCCGAATCCGGGTGGTCGACGGGCGGCAGATCGCCGCATCCCGCGTCCGGTGCTGCCGAGCCGTCAGCCTCGGAACGCGTCGTGGTGCCGTCGCGGTGGATCACGACGTTCTCGATGTGCGGCGGGTAGCCGTCGAAATCGGAATCGAGGAAATGACGGCTCGCACCGACGTAGTCGACGACGGTGAAGTGGGTCTTGCCCGCCTCGGGATACAGTCGCGTCCCCCGTCCGACGATCTGCTTGAACTCCGTCTTCGACCCGACGGCCCGGAACAGGACGACGAACCGCAGGTCGACGACATCCACCCCCGTCGACAGCAGGCGCGACGTGGTCACGACGATCGGCGTGCGCGGTTCCTCGGTCGAGGTGAACGACTCGAGCAGCCGATCCTTCTCCCACTCGTCGCCGGTGATGCGGGCGACCCACTCTGGGGTGCGCTGCATCAGCGGCTGATTGAGCGCGGCCAGCGCCGAGCGCATCTGCTCCGCATGATCCTGGTCGACGCAGAACACGATGGCGCGTTCGCCCGGGTGACGCGCGAGCAGGCGGGTGAGATGCTCCGCGACCACTCGCGTCCGTGCGAGAAGCGAGATCCTGCGTTCGAAATCCCTCGTGCTGTAGACACCCTCAGGAATGGCGTTGCCGTGCATGTCGACCTCGCCACGCAGCGGCTCCCAGCCCTCCTCGTCAGGGCTCGGCAGGACGCGCAGGACGTCGTACGGAGCGAGATAGCCGTCCTCGATGCCCTGACGCAGCGTGTACGTGAACACCGGGTTGCCGAAGTAGCGATAGGTCTCCGCGTCGTCTGCCTCGCTGGGGGTGGCCGTCATCCCGACCTGCACTGCACTGGAGAAGTGATCGAGCACGCCGCGCCACAGAGAATTCTCGCGCGCCGAACCGCGGTGGCACTCATCGACGATGACGAGGTCGAAGAAGTCCGAGGGATAGGCGAGCAGCGCCTCGTCGTCCTGCCCGTTGAGCAACGCCTGGTAGGTGGCGAAGTAGATCTCACGGTTGAGGTTGACCTTGCCGCGCACCCGCAGGTTGGGTTCGTGGCCGAACGCGGGGTTGAACACCTTCTCATGAGGGCTACGCAGCAGCTCGGTGCGGTCGGCGAGGTAGAGGACGCGGTAGTTACTGCCCGGGCGGACGTGCCGCTCGTACTCACGCAGCTTGTGGATGAGTTGCATCGCGGTGAAGGTCTTGCCCGTCCCGGTGGCCATGAGGACGAGGACGCGCTGCTCACCACGAGCGATCGCCGCGAGTGCCTCGTGGACGGCGCGGGCCTGATACCAGCGCAAGGTTCGGACCCGCTCGCCGTCGATGATGCGCCGGTTGCTGGGCTGGTCCAGAAGCTCCGCCGATTCGGCATCGAGGCCGCGCGCCGAGATGTACTCGGCCCACGCCTCGATCGGCGACGCAGGTCGTGGCACAACGCGTTCGGCGCCCGTCGTGAAGTTCCGCTCGATGAACGAGCCGCCGTTCGTGCTGTAGGTCAACGTGACCCCGAGCTGCTCGGCGTACCGGATGGCCTGCGCAAGACCGTCGGCGGCCGAGCGACGCGAGCGTTTGGCTTCGACCACGGCCAGGGGCACCTCACCGTTGGGCGACATCAGGACGTAATCGGCGAACCCGTCGCCGAACCCGCTGCGACGGTCCGCGCGGGTGGCGCGGAGGGCGAACTGCTCGCGAATGTTCTCGTCGCGCCAGCCGGCCTCCCTCAGCGCCGGCACCACGAAGTCGCGGCACGTCTCCCATTCCAGCGAATCATCCGTCACGGACGCCAGCCTAGTGACGTCCTCCACGAGGATGGCGGATTCTGCGAACCACCGGCGCTCAGCGCTCTTCGATGAGGCGCCAATGTGACATATGTCAATGCAACCAACCCCCGCCGCGCGTCGGGGTTCCGCTATGAGCGCAAACCTGTCAGGGTGGAGGCATGAGCCTTGGAGCAGCGTTCGGTCTGGCCGTTCTCTTCGTCGTGACCATGTTCGTCCTCGTCTTCGTGATGGCGGGGGTCGAGACGCGCATGTTCGACGACGTCATGGTCACGCCGGACGCTGAGACCGACGAGGCGCCCGTCGCGGCGCTCGAGCCGGCGGCCGAGTTGTCGCGAGCCGCCTGAACCGGATACCTGACGATGTGCGCCCCCTTCACGTGATGATCGTGACGGGGGCGCTCTGCATGCTGAATCCCTTGGGATGACGCGGTTGTCGGTGTCGGGTCCTAGCTTGGGGTCATGGCCAACCGACTCGCTGCCTCGCTGAGCCCCTACCTGCGCCAGCACGCCGACAACCCCGTCGACTGGCACGAATGGGGTGACGAGGCGTTCGCCGAGGCGCGACATCGTGACGTGCCCGTGCTGCTGTCCGTCGGCTACGCGGCGTGCCACTGGTGCCACGTCATGGCGCACGAGTCGTTCGAGGACACAGCCATCGCGGCGCAGCTCGCCGAGGGGTTCGTCGCCGTCAAGGTCGATCGTGAGGAGCGCCCGGACGTCGACGCCGTCTACATGAACGTCACGCAGGCGCTCACCGGGCACGGCGGCTGGCCGATGACGGTGTTGCTGACGCCGCACGGTGAGCCCTTCTACGCCGGAACCTACTTCCCGCGTGAGCAGTTCTCGTCGCTGCTGCACTCGATCGGTGAGTTGTGGCGTGACGATCGGGCGCGCGTCGAGGAAGCAGCGCGTTCCATCGTCGAGGCGATGCAGACGCGCTCGCCTGCCGAGGCGACGGGTTTGGGGCCTGGGGGAGATGACCTGCTCGGGCAGGGCGATCGGGCTGAACGACAGCTCGTGGGGGTCGATCTGACGCGTGTCGTGGTCGGCCTGCGTCGCCAGTTCGACGACGGCCGGGGCGGCTTCGGTGGCGCGCCCAAGTTCCCGCCGTCGATGACGCTCGAGCACCTGCTGCGTCACCACGCCCGCACGGGCGACGCGGACGCCCTCGCGATGGCTCGCCGCACGGGCGAGGCGATGGCGCGCGGTGGCATGTACGACCAGCTCGACGGAGGGTTCGCGCGCTACAGCGTCGACGTCGACTGGGTCGTGCCGCACTTCGAGAAGATGCTGTACGACAACGCGCAACTGCTGCGGGTGTACGCGCACCTGTGGCGCGCGACAGGCGACGACTGGGCGCGTCGCGTGACCTACGAGACGGCCGACTTCATCATGCGGCGCCTCGGCACCAGTGAGGGGGCGTTTGCCTCCGCGCTCGATGCTGACACCGACGGCGTCGAAGGCCTCACCTACGTATGGAACGAGGAGGAGCTCGTCGAGGTGCTGGGCCGCAGCGACGGCGCGCGCGCCGCTGAGCTTCTCGGCGTCACCCGTCACGGCACGTTCGAAGACGGCCGCTCGACCCTGCAGCTGCGTCGTGACTCCGCCGAGCTTTTCTCGCCCGAGGTGCTGGGTGACCGCTCCCCGGACGCGTGGTGGTCAGACGTTCGGGCCAGGCTGCGCTCGGTGCGGGCCGAGCGCCCGCAGCCGGCCCGTGACGACAAGGTCGTCACGTCATGGAACGGCCTCGCCATCGCCGCGCTCGCCGAGGCCGGGATGATCCTCGAACAACCCTCGTGGGTGGCGGCGGCGCGGGAGGCGGCTGACGTCGTGCTCGCGACCCACGTCGTCGACGGGCGGTTGCGGCGGGCGTCGCTCAAGGGCCGGGTGAGCGAGGCGCTCGCGTGTGCCGATGACTACGGCAACCTCGCCGAGGGGCTGTTGGTGCTGCATCAGGCGAATGGCGAGACGCGCTATGCCGAGGTGGCGATCGGTCTGCTCGACGACGCGGCGCGCCTGTTCTTCGACGGCGACATCGTGTACGACACGGGGTCGGACGCGTCGCAGCTCTTCATCAGGCCGCACTCCGACGGCGACAACGCCGAACCGTGCGGCGCGTCGTCGCTCGCTTCGGCGTACGTCATGGCGTTCGCTCTGACGGGGCACGGCGAATACCGCGAGCGAGCTCTTGCCTGTCTGTCCGGCCTCGTGGGTGTGATGGCGTCGAACCCGCGGTTCGCCGGGTGGGCGCTCGCTGCGGCGGAGGCGCTCGCTGCGGGGCCGGTGCAGGTCGCCGTCGTCGACCCTGCGGATGGGGGTGCGGCTGCGGGGTCCGTCGATGGGCCGCCTGATGCGGCCGAGGCGGATGAGATGTGGCTGCGCGCCTGGCGTTCGACGAGTCCGGGGTTGGTGCGTGTTCGTGGCGCTGCCGACGTCGGCGGGGTGCCGTTGCTGGCAGATCGCCCTGCGGTCGACGGCCAGACGACGGCGTACGTGTGCCGGGGTTTCGTGTGCGATGCCCCCGTGACGAGGGCGGACGAGATGAACATCTGAGGTGCGCCGCGCGGGCGGCGAGCGCCGATCGTCGTGGGGGTGATGAGGGTGGGCGGTACGGGTGCCCAGGGGCGTGCTGCCTGGGCGGCGAGCGTCGTCGGCGTGACGCATGTGACACCGGTTCGGTTCGTTGTCTGCGCCGTGCATGCCCGACGATGACGGGTATGACGAATGCTGTCGCTGCAGCCCAGACCGCGCCTGACGAGGCGCCCGTGACGGTGTCGTTCACGCGCCACATGAGCACCGACAACGAGACTCAGGTGCTGGCCTGGGTGCATGCCGGCATGGCGATGGCGGAGAAGTTCGAGGGCTTCCTCGGCACCGGGTGGGTGCGCTCGTCGAGCAACTCGCAGGAATGGCACATGCTGTGTCGTTTCCGCAATCAGGCGTGCCTCGACGCGTGGGATCGCAGCCCCGAGCGCGCCTGGTGGTTGTCGTTCGGTGCGGACATCGTGCAGCACACCCGCGGCGAGAAGCGCGTCGGCATCGAGGGATGGTTCGACGAGCCGTCGCACAGCAGTGACGTCGTCCTGCCCGGCGAAGCGCCCGCGCCCGGCCGTCGTCTCGCGCCGCCGCGGTGGAAGCAGGCCACGATGATCTGGGCGGTGTTCTTCCCGATGTCGGTGCTTGCCGCCTACCTGCTGCAGCCGCACATCGCGAGCCTGCACGTCGTGTTGCGCACGCTGATCCAGACGTCGATCCTCACGCCGCTCATGACCTACATCATGCTGCCGTTCGCCACCCGCGTGCTCGACGAGTGGCTGCACGAGGAGTGACGGCTGCGCCGGCGTGACGCGGACGTCAGAGCTGCGGCGTCGCCAGGCGGGTTGAGGCTGTCGGCCGGTGAGTTGCGGACTGCAACTCAGCCATGCGGGGTTGCGGCCCTCGAGTTGGGAGTTGGGGGACTGCAACTCGGCCATGCAGGATTGTGCCTCCGAAGTGCCGCCGGGCGTCAGAGGCGGTTCTTCGTCTTCGCCGTCGCGACGTGTGTGAGAGGGTCCTCGGGCCACGGATGCTTCGGGTAGCGGCCGCGCATGTCGGCGCGCACGCCCGCGTAGGGCCCGGCCCAGAACGAGGCGAGGTCGTCGGTGACGGCGACCGGTCGCTGCGCAGGCGACAGCAGGTGGAACAGCACAGGTGCGCGCCCGTCGGCGAGGCGCGGGGTCTGCGTCAGCCCGAAGCACTCCTGCAGTTTCACTGCGACGATGGGCGGGCCGCCCGGTTCGTCGAGGGGTGGGTAGGTGATGCGCACGCTGGAGCCGCTGGGCACACGCAGCCGCTCGGGTGCCAACTCGTCGAGACGTGTCGCCTCGGGCCAGGGCAGCAGGCGACGCAGCGGATCCGTCAGGTCGATGGAGGCGAGCTTCGCCCCACGGGCGAGGCGGTCGAGCTCCGGGGCGAGCCACTCGTCGAGTCGGGCGAGCAGTGTGTCGTCGTCCATCGCGGGCCACGGGTCGGCGAGGTGGTGGTGCAGGAAAGCCAGACGGCGTCGCAGCGCCGCTGCGGCATCGCTCCATGTCAGCAACGAAAGCCCCTGCGCTGCAAGAGCATTCGCGACGGCTTGTCGCGCCACTTCCGGCGTCGGGGGCGTTGGTGTCGCCGAGAACTCGATCGCGCCGAGGGCCTTGACGCGCCGCCCCACGACCTTGCCGGAGGTCGCGTCCCACGTCGCGCGCACCTCGTCGACGAGCAGGTGCGACGCTGCGTCCTCCGCGATCGGTCGAGTGATCGGGGCCGCCAACCGGATGACGGCGCCCGTCCCACGCGCGGCGCGACCATCGGAACGCGCGACGTCCGCGACAGCCAACCACTCACACTCGGTCAACGGTGAATCGTCTAGCCCCGCACGGGTTCCCGACGCCGTGAGGTAGACGCCCTCGGCGACGCGATGCGCCACGCGTTCCGGATACGCAAGAGCGATGACGAGACCGGCGTCGCTCTCGGTCTCGGCGTCCACGGAGCGAGCCCGTCGAGATGCCGCGGCGTGTCCGGGCGCCCACCCGGGGTCCGGGGTGGCGCCGGCGTCGTTCGAGCCGGCCGCGACGACGCGTGTGAGGCGTTCGCTCTCGCGCACCCACCGCGAACGGGCCGGCCCCTGCAGCTCGGCGATCGCGTGGTCGAGGTCGGCGTCCCTCGAGCGGACGTCGTCGGCGAGTGCAGCGACGTACTCCGCGGCCGATCGGGCGCCGATTCGCTCGGCCGCGACGAGCAAGGCGCGGGCGAGCCGCGGGTCGGCGGGTACCTCGACGAGCGTCCTGCCGAGGGCGGTGATGCGACCGTCAGCGTCGAGCGCGCCCAGGCCGACGAGGGTGTGCGTCGCCTCGCGCAGGGCGGGCGCAGGTGGTTGCGTCGGCAGGGAAAGCCCGGTGCCGCCCGGCGTGCCCCACGCCGCGAACGTCAGGGCGACGTCGGTGAGGTCGCTCGTCGCCATCTCGGGCGTGACATGCTCGGGCATGCGCGCGAACGTCTGCTCGTCGTAGCAACGCACCGCTATGCCGGGCCCGAGACGGGCCGCACGGCCGGCACGCTGCACCGCGCTGGCGCGCGAACACGCCACGGTGACAAGGCCGTTCATGCCGCGCGCGACGTCGCGTCGAGGTTCGCGCGAGAGCCCGGCGTCGACGACGAGGCGCACGCCGGGCACCGTCAGTGACGACTCCGCGAGGGCGGTGGAGACGACGACGCGGCGCGGTTCGCCGGGTCCGCGACCGGCCGTCGCGCGATCCTGCTCGGCAGCGTCGATGCGCCCGTGCAGTTCGAGCACGTCGAGTTCGGGGCGCAGCTGCCGCACCTGCTCGGCGACGATCGATACCTCGCGCGCACCCGGGAGGAAGACGAGCGCGTCGCAGCCCCGCAAGCCGGCCAAGTTGGCGACAGCGTCCGTCGCTGCGGCAGTGCCACGCCCGCCGGCATGAGTGTCGGCATCATCCAGCGCGCGGGTCGTGGTGCGCGCGACGTGCTCGAGGAAGGCCCGGGTGACGCCGCGCGCGTCGAGACGGGGCGAGTCGAACGGCGCCCATCGCACGTCGAGCGGGTGCAGCGCAGACGGGCAATCGACGAGTGGTGCCTCACCCGACGTGGTGGTCGCGGCGAGGAGATCGGCGAAACGCGGTGCGTCGAGCGTCGCTGACATCGCGACGACGACGAGATCGTCACGCAGCGCGCGTACGTCGGCGAGCAGGCCGAACGCGACGTCGGATTCGATCGAGCGCTCATGCACCTCGTCGAGGATGACGGCGCCGACGCCCGTCAGTTCGGGGTCGGCGAGCAGGCGCCGATCGAGCAGACCGGGCGTGACGAACTCGACGAGTGTCGCTGCGCTCGAACGGGATTCGCCGCGCACTGCGTAGCCGACGATGTCACCGAGACGCGTCCCCGTCAGCTGTGCCAGACGGCGTGCGGCAGCGCGTACGGCGACGCGGCGCGGCTGGGTGACGATGACGCGGCCCGCTCGGCCGGGCGTCGCTCCACGGGCCGCTGCGGTGTCGACGTCGCGCCATGCGTCGCCTCGCTCAGCGAGCCAGTTCGCGACGAGCGGCGGCGCGAGCGTCGTCTTGCCCGTGCCGGGCGGGGCCTGGACGACGCACGCGCCCGCGTCGAGAGCGCGCGTCAACTCAGCGGTGGCCGTCGCGAAGGGCAGCCCGCGTCCGATGGCGTCGAGGTCGAAGAGGGCATTCATCGTGGCCTATTCTCGCCCCGCGAGGCATCTCACCCCGAATCGCAGAATGCGCGGGCGCCGATCAGAAGTACGGCGTCTTCTTCACGACGAAGTGGGCCTTGCGCACAGCCTTCTCGACGCCGGCCTCCCACGCCTTCGCCTGCAGCGGCATCACGGGCAGCAGCCAGGTGCCGACGTAGTCGGTGACCTCCTTGTTGAACCCCGTCTTGAACTGTCCGACGCCGTAGAGCGGGTGCGTCTCGTCCTTGGCGCGATCCGAGGGCGGGGCGCCGCACAGGTCGTAGTCGGTGACGCCGCGCTCCTTGAGCGCCTTGATCGTGTCGAGCACGAGCAGCGCCGCGGCGCCGCGCACCTTCTTGACGGGCACCGACGCCGCGTCCTTGCGGCTCGCGAGGTGGCCGTTGATCATGACGAAGTCTGCCGAGATGACCTCACCCTCGTAGTAGGCGAAGAAGAAGGCGCCGCGGCCGTCGCGCGCGTACGTCTGCCAGAACGTGCGGTAGTACTCGTAGGGGCGGATGACGAAACGCCCCTCGGCCGTCTTGACGAACAGGTCGTAGAACGTGCGGCACGAGGCGTCGTCGATCGGCACCTCGGCGGTCGTCACGCCGTCCTTGACGGCTCGGCGGATGTTGTAGCGCGCCTTCGAGTCGAAGCCCTTGAGCAGGGTCTCGGCGTCGGGCCGGATGTCGAGCCACACCGTCGAGAACGTGGGCTGGACGTCGGTCGTGCGGTGAGCGCCCGCGGCCTCGAGCGCCGCCCGGTTCTCGGGTGAATCGACGAGCTGCGGCTCGAACTTGATCGCGAAGACGAGGCGCTTCTTCGCCTGCACGGCAAGCGCCGTCAGCACGCCCGACGGGTCGCTGCCCTCCGCCAGCCCGGGGCCCTGCGGCACGTACCACAGCCGCCCCAGCGGCGGGACGATCCGCTCGAGCACCATGACGGCGACCCCGCCCGCGTCGACGAAGCGGGGCCTCCACCCGGCGTCGGCCTTGATCTCGGCGAACTCCGCGAGCTGGAAGAATGCGCCGCCGTCGGGGTTCGCGGCGACGGAGGCGTTCCAGCCGTCGGGGGCTGATGTGGTGGAGGAGGCTGATGGCGCCGTCACGGTGCGTCCTACGTCTCGGGAATGGATGTTCCCCTCCATCGTGACGCATCGACCCCGCGCGTCAAGCATCGCCGTCCTCGACGTCGGGCACGTCGTCGACACCGCGCGGAGCCGGGCCGGGCGGCGAGCGCGACACCTGGGTCCCGATCAGCCCCTACCCAACGGCGCTTATCGGTCACATGTGTCCGTGAATCGCCGTTGGGTCGCTGGATCGCAGATGTGGACGAAAATCGCGGATGGGGACAGGAATCGCAGATGGGGCGGGTGTTGACGCGCAGATGCGCAGCGATTCGCCAAGAGCGCCAGGTCTGAGAAACTGGGAGTTCATCTGCCGCCCCCGATCCTGTGGGGCGGCCATCTTGTCGAAGGAGGGCGATGAACGAGCCCAGGGGTCTGCGGGCGTCAGGGTGGCCGGGGGTGGTCGTGCTCGCCCTCGGCATCTTCGCGATGGTGACGGTCGAGGAGCTGCCGATCGGCGTCCTCACCCTGATCAGCGACGACCTGGGCGCCTCCGAAGGAGCCGTAGGCCTCGGCGTGACGCTGGCCGGCGCCGTCGCCGGCGTCATGGGATTGTCGACGTCACTCGCCATCGGCACCCTCGATCGCCGCGTCGTGCTCTTCACGGCACTGCTCGTCGTCGCGGCCGCGACCACGGCGTCCGGGATGGCCACGAACGTCGCCGTCTACCTCGTCGCGCGTTTGTGCGCCGGGCTCGGCATCGGCGTGTTCTGGGCGCTCATCGCCATCGTCGCCTCCCGCATCGTCGCGCACGAACGCGCGGCGCTCGCGACCACCGTCGCGTTCGCGGGGGCGTCGGGAGCGACGATCCTCGGCGTGCCGATCGGCACGTGGCTCGGCACGACGTGGACGTGGCACGTCGCGTTCTACGCGCTCGCCGCGTTCTGCTTCGTCATTGCCGTGGCGCTGTGGTTCCTCGTGCCGAGCGTTCTCGTCGACGAGAAGTTCACGACCGACGGGTACCGCCGCGCCTGGTCGATCGGCCCGGTGCGTCTCGCGCTGCTCGTGACGGCGGTGCTCGTCGTCGCGCAGTTCTGCGCGTACACCTACGCGAGCCCTGCGCTGCAGGAGTTCGCGCACGTCAGCCCCGCGGGTGTCGGCGCGATGCTGCTCGTCATGGGCATCACCGGGTTGTTCGGCAACGTCGGCTCAGCGCCCATCATGCGACGTCGCCCGATGCTCGCGATGCTGCTCGTCACGTGCGGCATGACGGCCGGCATCGCGGGCCTCATGCTCTCGGGAACCCCCGCCGTCGCGGCCCCCGCGATGGGCGTGTGGGGACTGTTCGGTGGCGCGATGGCCGTCGTGCTGCAGCACTGGGTACTGACGAGCGCCGGGCCCTACGCCGAGCCCGCCGCAGCGCTCGATTCGGGCATCTTCAACTTCGCGATCGCCGGCGGAGCCGCCCTCGGAGCGTTCGTCCTCGACGTCTCGAACATCCACACCGTGTTCGTCGTCGCCATCGTCGGCACACTGACGGCGACCGCCATGGTGCTCGCGTACCGGCGTCGCGTCACGGCCTGAGGGCTGCATCGCGCGGCCAACGCAGGGCCCAGCCGCGCCATTTCGTGCACGTCAGGTCATCGCCGCATCCCCCGAGCTCGAACACGCCGTGGCGCAAGCGTGTTTCGGGCGTGTGACACGGCCTGGACGCCGCTGAAACGCGGGGGTCCGCCTCGGCATACTGGCGAACATGTCAGAACTTCTGCACTTCACGACCACTGACGCGGACCGCTCGGCCACCGAGCCGCTGCGCGACGACATCCGTCTGCTCGGCGGGTTGCTCGGTGACGTCATCCGCGAGCACGAGGGTGAACGCGTCTTCGGCCTCGTCGAGGACGCCCGGGTCAAGGCGTTCGGGGTCCGTCGTCAGGAGGTCGACCGCGCGTCGTTCGGCGGCACGCTGACGGGGCTGTCGACGCGCGACGCCCTCCACGTCATCCGAGCGTTCAGCCACTTCGCGTTGCTCGCGAACATCGCGGAGGATCTGCACCGTGAGCGTCGCCGCGCCGCTCACGTCGCGGCGGGGGAGGACCCGCAGGACGGCTCGCTCGCGGCGACCTTCCGCAAGCTCGCCGGCGCCCACATCGACGGGGACACGGCCGCCGAGCGGCTGGCGGGCGCCACCGTCGTTCCCGTCATCACGGCACACCCGACGGAGACGCGCCGCCGCACCGTCTTCGAGGCGCAGAGCCACATCAAGCGCCTCATGCGGGAGCGCACGCGCATGCAGCTCGACCCGAGCGAGGACGCGGAGAACATGCGCCAGATCAAGCTGTGGGTGCTGACGCTATGGCAGACGGCACTCATCCGGCTGAGCAAGATCACGATCACCGACGAGATCGACGCGGGCCTGCGCTGGTACGACGCCGCGTTCTTCGAGGTGATGCCGACGCTCAACGCCGAGTTGCGTGACGCGTTCGCGGCCCTGCTCCCGGGCGCTGGAATCGCGGATGAGCCTGTGCTGCAGGCTGGTTCGTGGATCGGTGGCGACCGTGACGGCAACCCCAACGTCACGGGTGACGTCGTCGCCTACGCCACACGCCGTGCCGCGGAGACGGCGCTCGATCACTACCTCGACGAGCTCGACAAGCTGCAGACGAGCCTGTCGCTCTCCCGACGCATGGCGCCCGTCACGGACGAGTTGCTGACCCTCGCGCAGCACGCAGCTGACGCCGGCGACGCCCGCGACGACGAGCCCTACCGTCAGGCGTTGTCGTACGTGCACGACCGACTCATGGAGACGCATGGGGTCGTCGTGGGGGCTGATGCGGGCGATCCCGGCGCGGCGGGCGCGGCTGGGCCGGCCGGCGCCGTCGGCGCGGGGCAGGGCGGTGAGGCTGACGACCCGTACGTCGCCTATGCGACGCCCGAGGAGTTCCTCGCCGACCTCGACGTCATCGACGCCTCGCTCCGCAGCACCAGTGACGACCTGATCGCCGACGACCGACTCGCCACGCTGCGAGAAGCGGTGCGCACGTTCGGTTTTCACCTCTACGGCCTCGACCTGCGCCAGAACTCCGAGACGCACGAGGCGACCATCGCGGAGCTGTTCGCCTGGGCCGGCGTCTGCGACGACTACGCCGCGCTCGACGAGGACGCCCGCGTCGAGCTGCTCACCGCGGAGCTCGCGAACAACCGTCCCCTCGCCGGGCCGAATGCGACGTTCAGCGAGACGACGACGAAGGAACTCGCGATCACCGCGGCCGCCGCACACGCCGTCAGGACGTTCGGTGAGAAGGCCGTGCCGAACCACGTCATCTCGATGTGCACGAGCGTGTCCGACATGCTCGAGACGGCCGTCCTGCTCAAGGAGGCCGGGCTGCTGACGGTGACGCCAGACGGTCCGCGCTGCAGCGTCAACATCGTGCCCCTGTTCGAGACGATCGAGGATCTGCAGGTCTCCGCGACGACGCTGCGCGCGGCGCTCGCCGTCCCCGCCTACCGCGCCCTCGTCGATTCGAAGGCGGCGCCCGCCGACACCCACTGCGTGCAGATGCACCCGGGTTCACCTGCACGCAAGGGCGGAGGGCTGCAGGAGGTCATGCTCGGCTACAGCGACTCGAACAAGGACGGCGGCTACGTGGCCGCCAACTGGGCGCTGTACCGCGCGGAACTCGACCTCGTCGAGGTGGCCGAAGAAGCCGGCATCCGACTGCGGCTGTTCCACGGCCGAGGCGGCACCGTCGGACGTGGTGGTGGCCCGAGCTACGACGCGATCCTCGCGCAACCGCCGGGCGCCGTGCGTGGCTCGCTGCGCCTCACCGAACAGGGCGAGATCATCGCCGCCAAGTACGCCGAACCGAAGCTCGCCACGCGCAACCTCGAGGCACTCGTCTCCGCGACGATCGAGTCGTCCCTGCTCGACGTCGAGGGTCTCGAACCGTCCGAGGTCGACGACGCCTACGCCGCGATGGACGAGATCGCCGCCCTCGCCCGCGAGGCGTACGGAGACCTGGTGCACCGCACCGACGGATTCGTCGACTACTTCAAGACGTCGACGCCCGTCGCCGAGATCGGCGAACTCAACATCGGCTCCCGCCCCAGCTCACGCAAACCGACGTCGTCGATCGCCGACCTGCGCGCCATCCCGTGGGTGATGTCGTGGTCGCTGTGCCGCGTCATGCTGCCCGGCTGGTACGGCACGGGCACCGCCCTCGAACGCTGGATCGGTGACGACGACGCGCGCCTCGCGCAGCTGCGCGGCTATGTCGAACGCTGGCCGTTCTTCCGCTCCGTCATCTCCAACATGGCGCAGGTCATGGCGAAATCCGACCTCGGACTCGCCGCCGAATACGCCGAACTCGTCGAAGACGCCGACCTGCGAGCGCGCGTGTTCGACAAGATCCGCGACGAACACGCCCGCACCCTCGCCATGTACGAGAAGATCACCGGCCACGACGACCTGCTGTGGGACAACGCCGCTCTCAAACGTTCCGTCTTCAACCGCTTCCCCTACCTCGAGCCCCTCAACCACCTGCAGGTCGAACTCCTGCGCCGCTACCGCGCCGGCGACGATGACCCCCAACTCAAACGCGGCATCCTGCTCACGATGAACGGACTGGCGACAGCGCTGCGCAACTCGGGGTGACCGGGCAGCGCGCGAGCGCGCTGCCCGGTCACCCGGAGTTCGATGATCTTTGACGCTGACTCCTCAGCGCTCGCCCAGCGGGCTCGCTTGATCGCGGTCAGGGTGGCGGGCGGGGGCTGACCTCGCAGGTTCCGCCAGAAGCTCGCTTGGTCGTCCTCAGCACGAGACGTCGAGGGTGCGGCAGAGCGAGGTGCCGAGAAGATGGCGGTCGGCTGTCACCAGGGTCATGTCTTCGAGGGCTGCCTGGGTGACGAGCATCGCGTCGAACGGGTCGCGGTGGGGCAGTTCGCTGCTGACGCGCGCCGCCTCATCGGCATGCCAAGGAAGAATGGGCAACTCGCAGAGCCCGGCACGCCCGCAGAGGGCCGTGATGCCGTCAGGCCCGGACAGCCTGCCGGAGCGCACCTTGATCTTCGTCTCCCAGACGCTGGCGGCCGACACGTAGGACTTGGGTGCCCCGCTCCGTGGTGCCGCGCGCGTCGCGGGGCGCATCGGCTCGAGCGTGACCGGGATGCCACGATGAGGGCATGAGCGACACACTGATCCTGGGCGCCGGCGGGCTGTACCCGCCGCTCGTCGAGCAGCTCGTCGATGACGGCGCCCTGACCTGGCCACACGGTGGCGCTGACCGACGCGCGATGCTCGACGATCACGCCGCCGACATCCGCGTCGTCGTCAGCAGTGCGGGCGTCGGAGCGGATGCGCGCCTCATCGACGCGCTGCCGAACCTCGAACTCATCGCCAACTTCGGTGTCGGCTATGACGCGACGGACGTCGACGCGGCCACCGCGCGTGGCATCCCGGTGACGAACACCCCCGACGTCCTCGACGACTGTGTCGCCGACCTCGCCATCGGCCTGACGATCGACGTCATGCGCGCCATCTCCGCCTCGGATCGGTATGCGCGACAGGGTCGTTGGAAGAGTGACGGCCCGTACCCGCTGCAGCGGCGCGTCACCGGAGCGAAGGTCGGCATCCTCGGTCTCGGCCGCATCGGGCAGGCGATCGCGACGCGATTCGAAGGGTTCCGCTGCGAGATCAGGTACCACAATCGTTCGCGCAAGGACGTCGCCTACGACTACGAGGAGAGCCCCGCGGCGCTGGCCGAATGGGCCGACGTCCTCGTCGTCGCGACTCCTGGCGGCGCGCAGACGAAGGCGCTCGTCGACGCCGACGTGCTCGCCGCCCTCGGTGAAAACGGCTACATCGTCAATATTGCGCGGGGCAGCGTCGTCGACCAGGAGGCGCTCATCGAGGCGTTGCAGCATGACGCGATCGCGGGCGCCGCGCTCGACGTGTTCGCCGACGAGCCAAGCATCCCGCAGGAGCTATGCGACCTCGACACGGTCGTCATCACCCCGCACGTCGCGAGCGCGACGCACGAGACGCGCCGCGCGATGGCCGACGTCGTCCTTGCCAACATCGACGCCCACCGTGCGGGCCAGGAGCTGCCCACCCGCGTCAACTGACGATCGATGACGGCCCTTGCGCCACGACCACCCTCGCGGCGAGCGTCATGACTCGTCCTCGGCGTAGCCCAGCTACGGCAGGTGCTGAGCGAGGAGGAGTTCGAGGCCGCGCGACGCACCGCGATCAACGCGCATCACACCGACGCCGGCATCGTGGAGGCAATGTGGGACGCGATGCGCGAGTTGGGTAGCGACGGCGGTCGCGTGCTGGAACCCGGTTCGGGTGTAGGCACCGTCAGCAGACTCGGCTCAATCGAATCTTCGCCAGCCCCTGGTGCTGCCATGCTGTCGACCCTTGCGCCGAATGACAGCCTCTACCGAACCCGGGCGAGTCAACTCGCGACATGGAGGCCCCGACGCGGTTGCATCGGGCTGGAAGAAACAACCGCACTCTGGTTAGCTACAGGCAGACCCGTAATCCACGGGCCCCTCGACGGGCCGCTTCGAGCTGGGGCGGTCGAAGGAGTGAAAGACATGGCAACTGGTAACCGCGCCGTGGTGTTCCACGGTACCGAAGACATGCGAGTCGACACCGTCGATTACCCCAAGCTCGAGATGCCGAACGGCCAGAAGGCCCCGCACGGCGTCATTCTCAAGATCGTCGCAACGAACATCTGCGGGTCCGACCTGCACATCTACCGCGGTTCGTTCCCGGTGCCCGAGGGCATGCTCATGGGTCACGAGATGACTGGGCAGGTCGTCGAGGTCGGCCCTGACGTCGAGTTCCTGTCCGAGGGCGACCTCGTCTCCGTCCCCTTCAACGTCGCCTGCGGCCGCTGCCGCAACTGCCGCGCCCGCCACACCGAGGTGTGCGAGACGACGAACCCCGACGCCTCCTGCGCCGCCTACGGCTTCAACCTGGGTAACTGGGACGGCGGCCAGGCCGAGTACATGTTCGTGCCCTACGCCGACTTCCAGCTCCTGCGCTTCCCCGACAAGGACCAGGCCATGGAGAAGATCCGCGACCTGGCGCTGCTGTCGGACATCCTCCCCACCGCATTCCACGGTCTCATGGAAGCCGGCGCCAAGCCGGGCTCCACCGTGTACATCGCCGGCGCTGGCCCCGTCGGACGCTGCGGCGCTGCTGCGGCCCGCCTGCTCGGTGCGTCGTGCATCATCGTCGGCGACTACGACCAGAAGCGACTCGACCTCGTCAAGCGCAACGGCTGCGAGACCATCGACCTGTCCCAGGACGTGCCCCTGACCGACCAGATCGAGGCCATCCTCGGTGAGCCGATGGTCGACAGCGCTGTCGACTACGTCGGATCCGAAGCTCACGGCATCGGCTCCGACGCGGACAAGCTCATGCCGCAGGCCGCGATCAACCAGGTCATGGACGCAACCCGAGCCGGCGGCGCCACGGGCGTCATCGGTGTCTACGGGCCCGACCCGCTCGCGCCGACGCAGGAAGGTAAGGAAGGCACCTTCCCGCTCGACTTCGGCAAGGTATGGATCAAGTCGCCCCGCATCTCCGCGGGCCAGGCGCCGATCATGCACTACAACCGTGAACTCATGATGGCCATCCTGTGGGACCGCATGCCCTACCTGAGCGACATGCTGAACACCCAGGTCATCAGCCTCGACGAGGCCCCTGACGCATACGCGAAGTTCAACGAGGGTTCGGATGAGAAGTACATCATCGACCCGCACGGGATGATCAAGCACTGATCGTCTTGCACCCCTGACGTGTGAGTGGGGCCCCGCCAAATTTGGCGGGGCCCCACTCACACGTTCACCGGCAAACCTGGGCAACTGGCTCAAACCAGGCCTTTGCAATAGCCCAGGAATGCGGCTGACCGATGTCGAGATGCGCCGTACTTTGCACACGACACGCCTCGGACATTGCACAGTCGGGCCCGGAGCCACCCGCTTGCGCAAAGTCGAGGCAGACCGGCCCTGGAAGCGTTCAGGCACCTCGTGCGATGGAAGCAG
Organism: Dermacoccus sp. GAS27A; assembly: GCF_044909235.1. NCBI lineage: Bacteria > Bacillati > Actinomycetota > Actinomycetes > Micrococcales > Dermacoccaceae > Dermacoccus > Dermacoccus sp. GAS27A. The sequence continues at coordinate 142,513 of NZ_JBIYDW010000009.1, forward strand.
TCGGCTCGAACGGACCGTCTGCGTGGCTCGCTGGCGCCGCCATCGGGGCCGGTTTCGGGTACGCCTCGGCCAACATCGTCGGCGCTATGATGACCGCAGCGGGGTTGGCCCTTGCCTTTGTCACCCTGCGACTGGACGCGCGCGAGCGTCGCCACATCTGATCCCCGCACAACGCATCTCATTACCGCAACGCAAGGGAGAACCCCATGAGTGCCACCCTGCCCCTGGCCAGCCAGAACGTCCTCATCATCGGCGGCGCGCGCGATATCGGGTTCGCCATCGCGAACGCCATCCACGAAGCAGGCGCAACACCTGTCATCGGTGCTCGCGACCTGGTGAAAGCGCGCGAGGCCGCTGAGCGGATCCCCGGAGCGCGAGCTGTCAGCATCGACATCACCGACGAAGACAGCATCGTGCGCGCTCTGGACGAGGTCGGACCACTCGATCACATCGTCACCACCGCGTCTGCGCATCACAACGTGCCGGTCTCGCAGCTCGACCACGACCATGTCGTCTCCGCCTTCGAGGCCAAGGTGATCGGTCCGATGTTGCTGGCGAAGCATGCAGCCAAGACGGTTCGCCCCGACGGCAGCCTTCTGCTGTTCTCCGGCGTCGCCGCGTGGAACCCGTCGCCCGGATACGCCGTCATGGGCATTACGAACGGGGCGGTCACCTACGGCGTCACGCATCTCGCAAAGGAGCTCGCTCCCATCAGGGTCAACGCGATCTCGCCCGGCATCATCGATTCCGGCAGCTGGGATGCGATGGGAGACAACGCGAAGCACGAATTTCTCGAGGACTCCGGGCGCGCGACCCTGGTCGGCCGAGTGGGGCGGAACGACGACATCGCACGTGCCGTCCTGTGGCTGCTCGAAGGGTCGTTCGTAACCGGCGAGACCATCCACGTCGACGGCGGCGCACGCATCGCATGACCATCCGGCAAGACCGGCCACCTCAACGAGGGAAACCACCAAGAGGACCGTCCCTAGATTCCGCATCTTCGAAAGTGCACACCTGAGAGGGTGCCTACTTTGGTGGGTGGGTACACCCCGCTGGCACGAGCCGTCGCTCATCGAGTGCGCGTGCACATCGGGCTGGTCGACGTCTTATCGTCACTTCGCACCTAGGGTCTGAACGTGCCAGGTCGACTCGTGAGGTGCGCACGCGTCTCGTCGATGTCGCAGAAGCTCGCCAGACAATCGGAAGCGATCGGGGAGGTTTCCGATCTGTTCTCCGCCCACCAATTCGGCGAGAGCCGAGCCGATCACGTCGGATGCCCGGCGCTACGTGCGTCGCGGCGACACGCGTTGAGAGCCGAGACGCCGCTGGCGCCGCTCGCCGCTGCGAGACAAAACGCGTGAGAGCCGGAACGCTGCCAGGCAGGGTTCCGGCTCTCACGCGTGACGCGGCGCAAGGCCGCAGTCGAATTCTCGGACCGCGATTCCTCAGACGTCGATCGCAGACGTCTCAGACCTCGATGGCCGGGTGCGTCAGTTCTTCGTCATGATGACGGTGACGAGGCCACCGGCGGCGGCGAGGTTGCCGAAGAAGGCGGTCATCTGCTGGTTGCGGGCCTGCGGGTCGTCCTTGATGTCCCAGAAGTTGTGGGCGGAGACCGTCGTGGCTGCCAGCAACGGCAGCAGGCCGATGGCGGCGAGACGCGACTTGATGCCGAGGCCCATCGCCGCGCCGAGGGCGATCATGCCGGCGCCGTTGGCCTGGATGAGCTGCTCGGACGTGAGCGGGAGCCGACCCTTGAGGCCGTAGCGCTCCTGCGCGGCGTCGATCATCGGCACGAGGTGAGCGCGGTTCTTGATGGCGTTCTGGCCGCCGTAGACGAACAGCGAACCGACCATCGCGCGGCCGAGAGCCTTGCCGGGGTTGAACATGCGAATACCACCTTCGTTGAAGAATCAACGACGCTGAGCGCGCCGTTCCGTTCGATGCCCAGCCTATGATGTCGCGCTGCGATCCGCATTCCCGCGGGCGTGGATGCCTGACCTGCGGGCTGATGCGGGGTGCGTCAACAGGCCGAGGCAACCGCAGAGGGGTGAGCCCCGGGGCGTCAGTTCACCCCGTCGACCGGCCGACCGTTCTCGAGGTAGAGGCAGTGAGGGGCGCCCCAGCCGTGCGCGACGCGCCGTCCGACGGGCTTCGACAGCAGGGCCAGCGCCTCGTCGCGTTCGGCGAAGCGGTGGGAGGCGATCTCGTCGGCCTGCAGGCGGATCGAGGCAATCTGCTTGTCGTCGAGGGTGCCGCAGTCGAAGAGGAAGCGCAGCCCCAGCTTGCGCTCGAGCTTGCCCGGGCGGGTGTCGACGATGACGAGGTGTCCGCTCGTCACGACCAGCCCCGTCTCTTCGAGCACCTCGCGCCGGCATCCGTCCCATGGACTCTCGCCGTCGGCCTCCATCGCGCCGCCGGGGATCGTCCAGCCGCTCTTGTATGTCGGCTCGAGGATGAGCAGGCGCCCCGAACGATCGAAGAGCAGTGCGCCGGCGGAGGCGGGAATCTCTGGTGGGTTCCATGGCATGGCTCGAACGTATCGTCTCGGGCCGGGGGAGCCGAGCAGGTCGTCGCACGTCGTTCGAGGGGCGGGCGTGGTTCGCCCGGCCCGGCAGTGGCCGGGCGGCGCTGAGATGCGCACGGATCGCTCGGCCGGGCGCCGGTCGGGCGCCGGTCGGAAGAGCCTGTGGCGATGAACCCCTGGCGCGGCCGACGCAGTCTGTGATGTGATCGAGGTAACTATTGAGCATTGCTCAACAATGCTTCACAACGATGAACGAGGTGGCAGACATGGATGTTCACGGCGCGGTGTGCGTGGTGACCGGGGCGGCAGGCGGGATCGGCGCGGCGCTTGCGGAGGCGCTGCTCGAACGCGGCGCGAAGGTCGCCCTCACCGACCTCGACGGCGAACGTCTCAGTGCCACGCGCGAACGGCTCGCCACCGCCCACGGCGACGTGGTCGCTGCTGCCGGTGACGCCTCGAGCGCCGCCGACATCGCCGAGGTCATCGCCCTCACCGACCTCGACGGCGAACGTCTCAGTGCCACGCGCGAACGGCTCGCCACCGCCCACGGCGACGTGGTCGCTGCTGCCGGTGACGCC